>CAZNYC010000079.1:1222-18992 GCA_964577175.1 uncultured Anaerolineales bacterium | reverse complement strand
CGGCCGGGCCACACACCACATGCGCGAGGGTGCAAGCACCCAGCCTACGGGCTGTTTGGCGTTGCGTCGCGGAGCGACGCCGAGAGGGTAGCCCCGGCCGCAAGGCCGGGGTATCGGAAAGGAGTTACGCACCCCATAGCCCCGTCAGGGGCGTAAGGACGTTGCTTTTACTTCAGCGTGGCGATCGTCACGCCGTGGCCGCCCTCGCCGCGCTCGCCGAAGCGGAAGGAGTCGATGAGGGGATGATCGGCGAGGGTCTTGCGGACGGCGTCGCGCATGGCGCCCGTCCCGTGGCCGTGGATGATGCGGATGGTCGCCAGGTCCGCCACACACGCCTCGTTCAGGTGGGTGTCGAGCCGGCGCAAGCCTTCGTCGACGCGCAGGCCGCGGAGGTCGAGTTCCGGGTCGACCCGTCCGACGCCCTGGACGATCGTCTTGCGCTCAGCCTGTTCGTCGGCCGGGGCGCGGGCGGGCTGGGCCTCGGCGCCGGGGTCGGGTTGGCGGACGGCGTCGGCGTCGGCCTCGATCGTCAGGCCGCCCGCGTCCACGGTCACCTTGCCGCGCTTCGCGTCCACGTGGGTGACGGTGGCGTGGCGGTTCATCGTTTCGATCCAGACGGTGTGGCCGGGTTGGAGGGAGTCGAGGGGCAGGGCGGCGCGTCGGTCCGGCGCCAGTTCGCGCCGCTGCTGCTTGACGTGGGCCCGTTTCTCCTCGACCTGGCGGCGGAGGTGGCGGGTGGCCTGGGCGTCGGCGCCGGCCCGGCGGGCTTCCTGGAGGGCCTGTTCCATTTCGCGGCGGGTGTTCTCGACGAGGCCCTGGGCCTCCACGGCGGCCCGGCGGAGGGCCTCCTTCCGCTCGCGTTTGACCTCCTCCAGGCGCGTCTCGAGTTCGGCGCGCTGCTGCTCGGCCCGCTCGCGCTGGCGGCGGGCCGCGGCGGCGTCGGCTTCGGCCTTACGGAGCGACGACGTGAGGCGCCCGAGCAGGCCTTCCATCTCGATGGCGTCCGAGTCGACGAGCCGCTGGGCCTCCGCGAGCACGTCCTTCGGCAGGCCGAGCCGCCCGGCGATGCGCAGGGCGTGGCTCGCCCCCGGCTGACCCACCACGAGGCGGTAGGTGGGGGCGAGCGTCTCCGGGTCGAACTGGACGGCCGCGTTCTCCATCCCGTCGTGCTCGTGGACGAATCCCTTGACCTGGCTGAGGTGGGTGGTGACGACGGTGGTGGCCCCGCGGTCGTGGAGGGCCTTGATGACGGCACAGGCGAGGGCCCCGCCCTCGGTCGGGTCCGTGCCGGCGCCGATTTCGTCGAGGAGGACGAGCGCGGCGGGCCCGGCCTCGGCAAGCACCTCGCGGGTGTGCTGCATGTGGCCGGAGAAGGTGGAGAGGTTCGCCTCGATGCTCTGCTCGTCGCCGATGTCCACGAGCACCTGGCGGACGGGGGCGAACGTCGTGCCCTCGTCGGCGGGGACCATGAGGCCGGTCTGGGCCATCAGCGTGAGGAGGCCGATGGTCTTCAGGGCCACCGTCTTTCCGCCCGCGTTCGCGCCCGTGATGGCGAGGGTGCGGAAGGCGTCGCCGATGTGGAAATCGAGGGGGACGACGTCCTCGCCCTTCGGCGCGAGGGCGTCTTCGAGCACGGGGTGCCGGCCGCGGACGATGACCGTCTCGCCCCCGTCGGCGAGTGCCGGCCGCGTCATGTGATGGTCTACGGCATGGCGGGCGGCGGCGCGGAGGACGTCGAGCCGGACGAGCGTCCACACCGTCTGCCGCAGGGCGTCCAGGTGGCCGCGGACGCCGTCGGTCAGGTGCTGGAGGATCCGCTCGACCTCGCGCTGCTCGTCGGACGCCAGGCCCCGCAGCGTGTTGCCCATGTCGACGACCGGCTGCGGCTCGATGAAGACGGTGTGGCCGGTGTCGCTGCGGTCGTGGATGATGCCGGGCACCTGGCCGGCCTGGGTGGCGAGGACGGGGATGACGTTCCGCCCGTTCCGCTGGGTGACGTAGTCGCCGGTCAGGTAGGGGGCCAGGGTGCTGCTCTGGATCATCGCCTGGAGCCGCTGGCGGATGCGGTCGGTGAGGGTGTCCATCTCGCGGCGGATGCGGGCGAGTTCCTGCGAGGCGCGGTCGGCGACCGAGCCGTCCGGTTCGATGGCGCGGTCGATGTCCGCGAGGAGGTCCGGATGCGGGGCGAGGTCCCATCCGAGTTTCGCCAGGCTCGGGGCCTCCCCCGCCAGCCGCTTCAGCACCTTCTGGAGGTCGCGGGCGTTGCGGAGGACGGCGGCCACGGTCTGGAGCTGGTCCGGACGCAGCGCCGTGCCCTCGACGGCCGCCCGGTCCAGCAGGGCGGACGGGTCGTCGAACCGCTCGACGGGGAAGTCGTGGCCGGCCCGGAGGACCGCGGCGGCCTCCGCCACCCGCTGGGCACGGGTGCGGATGGCCTGGACGTCCGGCGTCGGGCGCAGCGCCCGCGCCGCCTGAGCCCCCATCGCCAGCATGCACCGGCCGGCGATGCGGTCCAGGACCTTGCCGTATTCGAGCCGTTCGAGTGTGTGGTCGTCCATGGGATCCTGCCTGAGCGCGGCGGGCAGTCTTGCCCGCCGGGCGGTGCCCAAGACCGGGCACCGCGCGATATCTCACATGGCCACCTGAGTTTCTGCGCGGCACGTCTCCGTACCCGCCGCGGGGGCCCGCTATTCGAGCCGGCCGCGGAAGCGGCCGGTCATCCGCATCCGGCACGGCACGTGCCCCGGCGGGTGGAGATGTCCCGCCGCTCCCGCGGCGGGCTCGAGCGCCGCGGTTGAGACGGCCGCGCGGGTCGTTATAATACGCTCCCGGAGCGCCTATGACAACGCCGCGAAATACGTATCTCGCCGAATCGGACGACCGTCTGCTCGCCGCATGCGACGTCGACACGCACCGCGCCTCGGGTCCCGGCGGGCGGAAACGGGACACGACGGACTCGGCGGTCCGCCTGACGCACCGTCCGACGGGCGTCTCGGTCGTCGCGAGCGAGAGCCGGAGCCAGCACGCGAACCGTCGGCGGGCGCTCCGGCGGCTGCGGCATGCCATCGCGACGGAGGTCCGCGAGACGCCGCCGCCCGATGTGGGCGAGGCGCTCCGCCGGGCCGCGGCCGATCCCGGCTGGCCGCGCCTCAGCCCGAAGGCCGAGGACTATCTGCCGGCGGCGGCGGAGGTCCTTGACCGCCTGGCCGACCGCAACGGCCGCGTCAGCGAGGTGGCCGGGGCGGTGGGAACCTCGACCGCCTCGCTCGTCAAGTTCCTGTCCCTGGACGATCGTTTATGGCAGGCCGCGAACCGCGTGCGGGAGGCGGCGGGGCAGAAGCCGCTGCGGATGCCGTGAAATCTGTAGGCTCCCTCTCCCTTGACGGCAGAGGGTTGGGGTGAGGGTGACGATATGGCGCGTCGGTCGCGGCCATTCGCTGCGCTCATGGCTTGGCTTTATGCGCACGGCCCGGCAAGGCCGGCCGTGGCACAGGCTTTCCCTTTGCCCGTTGAGCGGTCGACCGAAGGCCGACGCGACACTGCAGGGCTCGCGTTTCGGCGTGCCGCCTTGCCGCGCGGTCTGTCTGACGATGTCATTCTGAGGCCTCGCTTGCAAGGCCGAAGAATCTCGCCGCGGGAGCGGCATCAAGGCGAGATTCTTCGTCTCGGCTCCGCCGCTCCTCAGAATGACAACGGCGCACGTTGTTTCTCGCGAGTTTAAGGCTTGTGCGCCGCCTCCCAGACATCGACACACGTCTTCAGGGCCGTCTCCAGCCGGTCGAGGCGGATGGAGTTCGGCGCGTCGGACCTGGCCCGGTCCGGGTCCGGATGGACCTCCAGGAAGAGGCCGTCCGCCCCGGCGGCGACGGCCGCCCGGGCCAGGACCTCGGCGGCGTCGCGGCTGCCTCCCGTCGCGGTTCCCAGTCCGCCCGGCTGCTGGGCGCTGTGGGTGGCGTCGAAGACGACCGGCCGGCCCGTCTCCTGCATCGCCGCGATGCCCGTCATGTCCGCCACCAGCCGATTGTACCCGAAACTGCTGCCCCGGTCGGTGACGAGGATGTGCTCGGCGCCGGCCTCCTCGGCCTTGGCCACCACGGGGGCCATGTCCCACGGGGCGAGGAACTGGCCCTTCTTCAGGTTGACGGCCTTGCCGGCCCGCGCGGCCGCCTGCACGAGGTCCGTCTGCCGGCACAGGAACGCGGGGACCTGGAGGCAGTCGAGGACCTCGCCGGCGGTCTCGGCCTCGGCGACTGTGTGGACGTCCGAGAGGACCGGGACGCCCACCTCCTCCCGCACGCGCGCGAGGATGGCCAGCCCTTCCTCCAGCAGCGGGCCGCGGAACGAGTCGACGCTCGTCCGGTTCGCCTTGTCGTAGGAGGCCTTGAAGATGTACGGGACGCCCAGGCCGTCCGCGATGCCTTGGGCGCAGGCAGCGACCTCCAGGCAGAGGTCGGCCGACTCGATGACGCACGGCCCGGCGATGAGGAAGAGGCGCTCCTCGCTCAGGGTCAGCCCGCCGACGCGGGCGGTTCGCTCGGGCATCGGGTCTCTCCTGATTGCGCTGCGCTGTCATTCTGCGGCCTCGCTTGCGAGGCCGCAGAATCTTGCCGCGGGAGCGGCATCAAGGCGAGATTCTTCGTCGCGGCTTCGCCGCTCCTCAGAATGACAACCCTGACCTTATTCGCCTTGGCCCACGGTCATCCCGTCGCCTCCGGCGGGACCATCAGGCGGACCGCCCGCGGGCGGACGGTGTACTCGAGCGGCGTCTCGGCGATCAGGTCGCCGTCCGCCTGGACAGGCAGCCGCCGCGACTCGCACGTCACCTCGATCCGCCGACCCTGGCCGTACGCCACCAGCGGATGCGCCAGATGCCGGCCGCGCTGCGCCCGCACGTAGTGCCGGAGCATGTGCCAGCGCGACCGCGTCCGGAAGCAGACCACGTCGAGCAGGCCGTCGTCGCCGAGGGCCAGCACCCCAAGCCGAAGGCCGTCGGCGTACCGCGGCGTGTTGCAGACGAAGACCATGCCGGCGTCGTCGCACAGCATCTGCCCGTCCACGCGCACGGTGATGGGCGGAAAGCCGTACGTCCACCACCGCCGGACGGTCGGCCCGTAGTAGGCGGCCCGCATGATGGGGCCGCTGCGTTTTCGGTGAACGTCGCGTGTGACTTCCGCGTCAAAACCGACGCCGGAGAACATGACGAACGGGCGGTCGCCGGCCAGGCCGAGGTCCAGCGCCACCGGCCGGCCCTGCTGGACCAGGCGGACCGTCTCGCGGAGCGTCCCGCTCAGGCCGAACGTCTTGGCCAGGACGTTCTCCGTGCCCGAGGGAACGACGGCCACCGGTACCGGTCGGCCCGGCAGGCCGGAGAGCACTTCGCTGTGCGTCCCGTCGCCGCCGATGCTGACGATGCAGCGGGCGTCGTCGGGGGTTTCGCGTGCCAGGCGGGCCGCGTGGCCGCGGCTCTCGGTCCGCCGAAGGTCCACCGGAAAGCCGCGCAGCGACACGTGCCGCACGAGGTCACGGAGGAAGTACGGGTCCGGTCCGTGGCCGGAAATCGGATTGACGATAATGCGGACCAGGCCTGCCGCCATGCGCGATGCGTCCCTCCACGCCGCTGTCGAAACGGCAGATTATAGCCGCTGCCGCCGGCCCCGGCTATATAAAAGCGGGTTTGCGCGGGCGGCCGCGTACGGTATCATGGTAGTCACTCGAGCGAGAAGAAAGGAGCAGGCCATGACGCGAACACGGTTCTGTGTGACACTGGTCCTCGTCGCCCTGGTGGTTGCGATTGCAGCGCCGGCACGGGCGGAACAGGAGAAGGCCGACGGGCGAAACGAGGTCCGGGTCGAGATGAACGCCGCCGGCGCCGGGCAGGAAGCGAAGGTCCGCATGTGGGTGAATGGGGAAGAGGTCCAGCCGGGCGACCCGGTGCCCGCCGGCACGGTCGGGCGTCTCGAGGCCGAGTCGATCGCCGACCCCGACGCGGGTATGGGCGGCAAGAAGGCCGGCGCCCGCACGCACACCCGCGTCGAGGTGAAGCCCGACCGGCCGGGCGGCGAGCCGCGCGTTCGCATGTGGGTGAACGGAAAGGAGATGGACCCCGGCGACGCCATCCAACTCGGCCAGGGCAAGGCGCGGATCCGTCTCCAGGCGTCCCCCGAGGGCCGCCGCGAAGGCGAGGACGCGCCCGGCCAGGCCGCCCTCGGCGTCCGCATCACCGAATTGACCGACGACCTGGCCCGTAAGGTCGGCGTCGATGCCGGCGTCGCGGTGATGGGCACCGTCGGCGGGAGCCCCGCCGAGTACGTGGGCCTGCGCATGGGGGACGTCATCACGGCCATCGACGGTAAAGAGGTCGGCTCGCCCGACGACCTCATCGAGCACGTCACGCGCCGCGAGCCCGGCAGCCGCGTCCGCATCGAGTGGCATCGGCCCAAGGCGAAGATCGAGGCGACGGTCCCCCTCGCCGGCCGCGGGGACATGGGCATCGAAGCGCGCGCCCGGCCCGAGCCGCGCCAGCGCGAAGAGGCCGAAGCCCGCGAGCGCGAGCAGGCCGAGGCGCGGGAACGCGAAGCACGCCGGCGCGAGCGCGCCGAACGCGAGCGCGCCGAACGCAAACGGGCTGAGCGCGAAGAGCGCGAACGCGCTGAACGCGCCGAACGCGAAGCACGCGAGCCCGCCGACGCCGAAGAGGCCGAACGCGACGAGCGGCCGGCGGGGTTCCTCGGCGTCCTGGCCGCCCCCCTGAACGACGACATCCGCGAAATCGCCGGCACCGACAAGGGCGTCCTCATCAACAGCCTGACCGACGACAGCCCCGCCGCCAAGGCCGGCCTGAAGCCGGGCGACGTCATCGTCCGCATCGGCGACACCAATATCGACCGCGTGGACCAACTCGTCGAGATTCTCGGCGACCGGAAGCCCGGCGACCGCATCCACGTGGTCTACTATCGGATGGGCAAACGGCGCGAGACGGAGGTGACCCTCGGCCGCCGGCCGGGGCAGGAGGGCGAGGCACGCGAGCCGGAGGGCATGCCGTCCTTCGATGACCTCTTCGGCGGCGAGATGCCGAACCTGCGGGAGTACCTGGAACGTCTCCGTCCGCAGATGGAGGAGTGGGCCCGCCGGTTCCGCGAAGAGCGCGGGCTTCCCGAGGCGCGGCCGCCCCGTCCGGAGGGGGAAGGCGAGGCGCTCGACCGAATCCTCGAACGCCTCGAGCGCATCGAACGGCGCCTCGATCGCATGGAAGAGCGGATGGAGCAGGGTGACCGCTGACAGCAAGCGCCGCCCGGATGCCATGATGGCCGGGAACGGGACGCACGGCCGGGCAAGGCCGGCCGTGGCACGCGGTGCGGGTCTACAGCCACCCGACCCACCGAGTGAAGGAGACGCGTCATGAAACGGGCCGGACTGTTATGCCTGCTCGGCCTGGCCGCCGCCGCGGCCGCCGCGGTCGGCGTGGTGGTCGTCCACGCCGCGACGGAGGAGGGGGCGCCCCAGGAAGCCGTGCCGGCGAAGCCGCGGCAGGAAGAGGCGCCCAAGGCGACGGAGGTGCCGGACATCGCCCCGCCGCCCACGCTGCCGGACGTCGACATCCCGCCGATCCCGGAAGTGGACGACGACCCGTTCAAGCCGGGCGAGGCGCCGCGCCGGGCGGCCCCCTCGAACCTGCTGGCCGAGGGCAAGCGGCTGTTCAACCGCGAGGGCCGGCTCGAAACCGACAAGATCGGCCGGTCGATCTTCGTCTTCGACGCCGGCACCCCGCCCATGCACCTGCTCGAGAATTCGTGGCGCGAGTTCCTGGAGGAGCGGACCGCCCACGGCACCCGGTTCGCCCGCTGGCGCGTGTCCGGCGTCGTGACGGTCTACGGCAACCGGAACTACCTGCTGCTGACGAAGTGCGTCCGCATCGAGGCCGAGGAGGATCACCTGTAGCGGCGGCCCATATGCGGGTGCGCTGGACGTCAGTGTCATTCTGAGGCGCCGGCTGCGGAGCCGAAGCGCTGTACTCCGAGCGGAGTGAGGAATCTCGCCGTGCGATTCGCGTAACGGCAACGACCAAGGCGAGATTCTTCGTCGGCCTTGCGGCCTCCTGAGAATGACAACCGTGGTTGGTTCACGTGTGCAGCCTGAGGGCCCCGAATGACCTTCCTTGCACCGTGGTGGCTGCTGGGGCTGGTCGTGGTGCCCGCGCTGCTGCTGTGGGGCCTGCTGGCGCCCCGCGGCCGGCGGGTGACCGTCGGCTCCCTCGTGCTGTGGCGCCGCGCCCTCTCGGGCGGTGCGGCGGGCCGACCGACGGCCCGCCTGCGGCTCGAGGACCCGCTCCTGTGGCTCGACGCCTCTTGCATCCTCTTCGTGATTCTCGCCTGCGCCCGCCCCGCCTTCCGCACGAACCGTCCTCTCGAACCCGTTGCGACGGTGGTCCTCGACCGGACGGCCAGCATGGAGATGCCGTCGGACGGGCCGGAAGGCCTCCGCTGGAAAGACGCTCACCGGATGCTCGCCGGTGTCCTGGAGGGGGTCGGGAGCGCGCCGCTGCGCGTCGTGCACGTCCCCGGTCCGGAAGGCGTGGTCCGCGCCGAGCGGATGGCCGCCGACGACCTCCTGGACTGGTACGGGTTTACGGCCCGGGCGCTGCCGGCGTCCGAGGACGTGTGGCAGCCCACGGCGGCCGAGGCGGGGCGCCGTCCGCAGCAGCCCATCCTGCTGGTGACGGACGTGGCGCCGGATGAGCCGCTGCCGGGAAACGTCTACGTGCTGGCCACGGGCGGACCGACGCGGAATGCGGGTTTGGAGCGCGTGTGCGGCCGGAGGAAAAAAGGAGGGGCTGAGGAGCCAGGTCGCTGGCTGCTCGTTACGGCCCGTGCCGCCGAGGCGGCTCCGGGACCGTATGCGCTTCGGCTCTACCGCGATGTTCGGGCGGGGGGCGCCCCGACGTTCGAGATTGAAGGCTTCCTTTCGCCGGGCGAGCGAGTGGAGCGCGTCCTGGCGCCCGAGGTTCTGCAGGGCGGTTTCCCGTCGGTCGTCTGGCTCGAAGGACCGGGCGACGGGTTCCCCGAAGACAACCGGGCGTACGGTGATCGTCCCAGCGCGGAACCGTTGCGCGTATTGCTTGTAGGCGAGGCGCCGGCCGTCATGCGCCGTGCCTTGGAGGCGTCGGCCGACGTGGACGTGACGGAGGTCCTGCCTCCCTCCGCACCGACGCCGGACGAGACGGACGTGCTGGTTGCGTATCGGGCCGGGATCCCTGCCGACTGGCCGCGGCCGGCCGCCGTGATCGCCCCGCCGGACGCCGCTGGGCCCGTCCGGCCGGGGGAGGGGACGGTGGCGGCCGAATGGCACGTTGCCGAGGACCATCCGTTGGCCGACGCGCTCTACCTGGCCCCGCCGCGCATCGACCGCGTGCCGCACTATGACCTGGCCCCGGAGGCACGCGTCCTCGTTGGGACGCGCGAGGCGCCGCTCATCGTCACGTGGACGCAGGGGGGCGCCAAGCGGCTGGCGGTCCTGTTCGACGTGGCCGCGACGGACTGGCCCCGGCGAGCGTCGTTCCCCGTCTTCTGGACGCGGGCGGTCTCGTGGCTTCGGGCGTACCGAAGCCGCGTGGATGAGGCGGTGAGGTACGGGACGGACGGCCCCGCCGACGTGGTTCGCCGCGAAGGGCGATTGCCCGACACACCGGGTACCTTGGCGGCCTACGGGGCGAACGTCAGTTTCATCGGCTCAGGCGAGGGGTTCCAGGCGGGGTCCGGGCGAGACGATTCGCAGGCGGCCATCGAGGCGATCGAGGCGTCCATCGAGGCCCGGCGAGAGGCGACCCTCGCCGACGCCTGGCCGTGGGCCGTCGCCCTCGTCCTGCTTGTCCTCGCTGCACGGGCATGGGTGGCGCGATGACGGGCGGCGTGTGCGCGGCGGTGTTCGTGCCGGCGTCGTCGCGGCGGGTACGGAGGCCCACCGTGCAGCGCTGCGCGGGCGGCTTCGTGCGAAAACGGTTGACACCCGCCGAGGGCGTATCTACGATAATCTCGACACTACGCTGAGGGTCCCATGGCCGAAACCAACGAAATCGTCCACGTCACCGAACACCACGGCGTCAAGGTGGTCCGCCTGCGGACGAGCGCCATCCGCGACGAGCGGGAGGTGGAGGTGCTGGGGCAGGAACTCTTGGCCCTGGCGGAGGTGCCCGGGCAGCGGATCGTCCTGAGTTTCCTCGGTGTCAAGCACCTGACGAGCCTGGCCCTCGGGAAGTTGATCCAGGTGCACAAGCGATTGGCGGAGTCCGGCGGGGAGATGCGGCTGGCGGACATCCATCCCCAGATCTTCGAGGTGTTCCGGATCACGCACCTGGAGAAACTCTTCAGGATCTACGAGCACGAGCGGGAAGCGCTGGCCAGTTTCCTGAACGACGCGGAGCGTTAGCGTGCCCGCCGGAACGCCCCAAACCGACGACCTCGGCGACTGGACCGAGCGGGTGCTGCCGACGGACCTCTCGGTCGTCCGCGAGGTGGAACGCGAGGTCCTCGGCTACCTCCGCGATCTCGGGTACGACGACGATCATCTCTTTGCGGTTCGCCTCGCCCTCGAAGAGGCCCTCGTCAACGCCATGAAACACGGCAACGCGTTCGACCCGAACCGGTCGGTGCGCGTGTGGTACCGCGCGTCGCCGGAACGCGTCGAGATCCGCGTGGCGGACGAGGGCGGCGGCTTCGACCCGCGCAGCGTGCCGGACCCGACGGCCGACGAGAACCTCGAGCGGCCGTGCGGTCGCGGCATCATGCTCATGCGGTGTTACATGGACGAGGTCGCGTTCTCGCCCGAAGGGAACCAGGTGTCGATGGTCAAACGACGCCAACCGTGACCGGCCGGAACCCGCGCCGCAACGGGGCGGCAAACCGGCCACCGGTGCCGGAGGACGCCATGGATATCGAGACACGCCGCGAAGGCGACTGCCGCATCATCCGTCTCTGCGGGTCGGCGGATATCAACTCCTCGGCCGGGTTGCGGGAGACGCTTCTCGGGGCCGTCGAGCGAGGCGACACCCGCATCGTGTGCGATCTGAGCCAGGCCGATTTCATCTGCTCCGATGCCCTCGGTGTCCTCATCACGGCGTATCTGAAGGCGCGGGGCCGAGGCGGGTTCCTGCATCTGGCCGGGCCGCACGACCACCTCACCGAAATCCTCGAAACCACCCGCTTGAACCGCCTGTTCCGCATCTACCCGGACGTCGCCGGCGCCCTGGCCACGCAATCAGACTGACGGCGGAGGCAACGTCCGAGCCGTTCGGCGCGGCCTAACACGGCAACGCTAAGAGCCTATCCGAATCACCCTCTGGCTTCGGCCGGCTGCGGCGACCGCAGACGGCGTCGGGCTGCATCGCCAACCCGGAGACGGGTTGCCTGCTTCGCCCTCCTTGCCTGCGGCCGCCTCGCTCGGCCTCGGGCCGACGAGGGGTGATTCGGATAGGCTCTAAGTCGGCCGTTTGCGCGGTGGGTCTGGAGTACCCACCGCGCTCGAAAGGCCCTTTCCAGGCCTGTGCGGCGGGTGCGGAGACCCGCCGCGCACGGGTCAGCGTTGTAATGCTAACCGCGCCGTGTCGGCTCGCCACCCGCCTCGGCGTACAGGGCGGCGGGACCGAGGTCGTCGCTCGCCTTGCCGGCACGGACCAGGTGACTGCGGAGGCTCCAGCAGAGGTGACACGCGCCGGCGTAGCCGGCGGGGTCGGGCACGAAGCCGGACCGCTCGGCCTCGGGCAAGAGGGCCTTGGGGCCGCCCGAGACGAGCCGGGCCACGTGAGGCGACGCGGTCGCTCGCCACGAGCGGACGAGGTCGTCCAGCGGCCGGGCGGGCGTCGCCCGCCCCAGCACCAGGCCGGCACACGTGCCGGGATACACCTCCCCGCCGGGCAGGACGTGGACGTGCCCGCTTTCGAGCAGCGATGCCCGGCAGGCTTTCGGCGGTACGTCTTCCATCGGGGAGCGATTAAGGAGGGGCGCAAGGTGCACCGCGGCCCGTCCGGTCATCCGTTCGGGGTGCCGGGCGAGGAATTCCTTGAATAATCGCCGTCGCTCGTCGTTTAAAAGGGTGGAAACGTCGCGGGGGGCCTGAAGCCATTTCCACCGGCGGGCCCGGACGCCGCCGGGGCCGAGTACCGAGCGGGCCACCTCGTACAGCCGTCGGACGCGGTCCGGCGGCACGAACTCCTGGTGATACGGGTCGGCGCTGATCGCGAGTTGCCGCATCCCTGCCTCGGTCAGGGCCTGGAGGCGGTCGCGGACGACCGTCTCGGAGGTGGCCCAGAACCCGCACGTTTCCACGTAGCCGATGCCGGCGAGGCCGGCGTCTGCGGCCGCGCGAACGATGGCCAGCACACGGTCGGCGTCGCCGAACGGCTCGCCGCCGCCGATGTGAATGCCCTCGGCCGGGACGCCCAGGCGGGCGAGGGCCGCCAGGTGGGCCGACGCGGCCTCGACGGACATCCAGGCGGACCGGTCCGGCCCGGCGCCGACGTAGCAGTGCCGGCATCGGGCGGGGCACCAGTCGGTGACCAGGAGTCCGGCGGCGGTCAGCGGCGTAAGGGCGTCATCAGCCATGGCACGGGCATTATACGGCCGGACGCCGCGGCGTCCATGGACCGCAGGCGTGCGTTCGGCCCAGCTCTCCTTAGCGGGACGAACGCCTCGTCGCGACCGCACCGAGGTGCCGGCGAGCGACCCCGCCATGGAGGGTTGAATCGTGAATTCGGGTTGCCCGGCGGCCATGATTCAGGTAGGATTCTGTATAATGCAAAGGGCGACGCTGATGGTGTATGACGTGAAACGGTTTCCACTTCGTGTACCCGCCTGCCTGGCGGTGCTGCTGGTCGCCGCGGCGGGTGCGCCGCTTTGGGCGGCGGGGTTCGGCGAGGCGACGGCAAGCGAGGCGCCGGCGGAGGCGAAAACGGCGCCGAAGCGCACCGGTCCTTCCCCCGAAGAGCAGCGGGCGTTGCACGACATCGAGACCGCGTTTGCGGGGGGCGATTACGACAAGGCCATCACGCTGGCCAAGGATTTCGTCCGCAGCGCCGAGAGCGAGGCGCTGAAGACGGAGGCGGCCCGCATCGTGGCCAAGTCGCAGCGGAAGAAGAAGGAGTGGGGCCTCGCCCAGGGAGCCTACCTCTCGCTGCGGAACCGGTTTGAGAAAGGGTCCGACGAGTTCGTCCGGTTGGAGGCCGTGGCCGAAATCCTCCGCGCCTCCCGCGACGGCGTGTATTACCCGCTGGTTCAGTCCGGCAATGCCGAAGACGCCGGCACCCTGGACGACGACGCGGTCCTCGAAAAGGCGCTGGCAACCTTGGCGCAGAACCGGGCGAAACGGGTGGAACTTCGGCTGCCGCGCCTCAGGCGGGCCCGGAGCGTCGAGGAAATAGTCCAGCGGTTCGTGGGCGTCGCCGAGGAGATCGCCCAGTTGCAGGGCATCTGGCCGGAGATGAGCCCGAGCCTGGCCCGGGCGGCGGTGCAGGCGGCGGCGATGCGGCTGGCGCCGCTGAGCAAGAAGACTATTGCCGCCCTCCGAGACAAGAGCAGCCAGTTCCAGGTGGTCCTTCAGGAGCGCGGGCTCAATTCGTCCCGCCAGTCGGAGATGCGCCGGTACAAAGCCCTGTGCGAGAAACTGGCCGCCGCCGAGCAGGCCTTCCTCGATGCCATGGATGAACTCGATGGAACTCGCGACTGGCCCGAGGGTCAAACCCTGCGGGAAGAGGCCGAAAAACGCCGCGCCGACTACGAGAAACTCGCCACCGACCTCACGCTGCCCGAACGGCCGGATCGCGGCAACCGAGGCGGCAGGGGCCGCGAATGGAGCGGCCGGGGCCCCGAAGGCAATCGCTACTGATCGCGGGGGCGGGACGGGACCACCGCCCGGCCCGAGGCAGCACCGGACGGGTCGCACGGAGCACGTCGAACGCCGCGGCCCGTCGGCAGGCAGGACCGCATTTTCGGAAACACGCTTCCCGTCCGCGCGGACGGGACCGGTTGGGCGTCTTCTCCGCGAGGGGGTCGTCCGCAGCCGTTATGGGGACACGGCAAGAGGAGGACGAGACCATGAAGACTGCAACGATCGCCGGCGCGATGCTTCGGGCGGGCCTGGTCCTGGGACTGGCGGGCGTCGTACCGGCCGCGCTCGCCGATGACGCCCAGCGCCTGGCGGACATCAACGCGGCCTTTACGGCCGGCAAGTACGACGAGGCGGTGGCCGAGGCCAAGGCGCTGCTCGGCGCGACCCAGGACAAGGACGCCACCATCGAAGCCCGCCGCGTCCTGGCCGAATGCTATCGCAAACAGGGCGACTGGCGGGCCGCCAGCGGGGCCTATACCGCCCTTGGCCGGGCGTGCCCCCACGGCAGCGAGGAGAAGGCCCGGTACGAGGCGATCGGCGAGGTGCTCCGGGCCACCAACGCCAAGGGCGTCTACGGTTCGGCCGTGTCCGGGGGCGAGAAGCGGCCCCTCTCCGACGACGAGGCCCTGGACGACGCCCTGGCCATGTGGGTCGAGTTCCAGATCAAGCAGTTCTCGAATGCTGCCAGCCGCGTGGCCCGGGTGCGGAACCCGGCGGACGTGCTCAAGATCGTCAAGCCGCTGGGCGAGGAGGCGCGCGCCGTTCTGTCGGTTGCGCCCGACACGGCGCGGGGCAAGGCCGCCCGGAAACAGATCCAGGAAGAGACGCGGAAGGTGGCGTTGGCGGCGAGCGAGCGCCTTGCCCAACTCTGCAAGGCCGCCCGAAGCATTTTGGAGAAGAAACTCCATAAGTATCAGCCCAAGATGCAAAAGCCCTGGGCGTTTACGAACATCGAGGAACGCGACATCGCGCAGACGAACAAACTCTGCAACCAGATGGCCGCCGCCGAAGCGGTTTTCATGGAAAGCGTGGCCGACCTCGCCGGTCCGGACGAGTGGTCGCAGGCCGAGTCCATCCGCGCCGCCTGCACCGACCGACAGGCCACCTACCGCGATCTGGCCAAGGAGTTTGTCGTGCCCGAGTACACGGTGGAGTTCATCTGGTAGACGTGCCGCCGGGCGGGCTTCCGGCCCGGCGGGTCGCCCGACCTGCCGCGCTCCGCGGAGAAGGACGTGGCGGGCGAGGCCGGGACGGAGGCCCGCCGCCCCTCATCCTTGCACGGCTTGCTTTGCGCGCGCCCGGGACGGAGCCCCACCGCGATTTATGCTGATGCGGCATTGCCGTGAGAGGTCAGATCGTCATCGCCGCAAACCCGCCGTCCACTCGCAGCAGGATGCCCGTGACGAATCCGGAGGCGCGGTCGCTGGCCAGGTACAGGACCGCGCCGAGGAGTTCCTCGGGTTCGCCGAAGCGGCCCATCGGGGTGTGGGCGAATATCTTGGCCGTCCGCTCCTCGGTCAGCAGTTTGCGGTTCTGCTCCGCCGGGAAGAACCCCGGCACGAGGGCGTTGACACGGACGCCCGCCTCCGCCCATTCGCGAGCCAGGAACTGCGTGACCTGGTTCACGCCCCCCTTCGCCACGCCGTAGGTAAAGACCTTCGAGAGGGGCGGGCCGCTGGAGGCGCTGGAGATGTTGATCACGCTCCCCCTGCCGCGCTCCACCATCCCCTTGCCGAAGACCTGGCACGCCAGGAAGACGCTCTTGAGGTCGACGGCGATGAGTTTCTCCCACTCCTCGTCGGTGATCTCGAAGAAGGGGGTGGCGGAGTTCAGGCCGGGGGCGTTGATGAGGATGTCCGTGCCGCCCCACGCCTCCTCGATGCGGTTGCACGCCTCGACGAGGTCGCCCTTGGAGGCGGCGTCGACCTGGACGGCCATCGCTTCGCCGCCTGAGTCGGCGATGGCGTCGGCCTGGGTCCGGGCGGCGTCGGGGTTGAGGTCGAGGACGGCCACCTTCGCGCCGGCGCGGGCGAGGGCGGAACACATGGCGCCCGCCAGGACACCCCCGCCTCCGATCACCGCCGCGCGTTGGCCGTCCAGGTTGAACATGTCTGCGAGGTACGCTTGATCCGCCATGGTTCGGGCCTCCTTTGCGGGGATGCGTTGGGTTGTCGCGACAGGTATGATACCGCCGCAGCGGCCGGCCTCAAGGCGAAAGTCCTTGCATCGGCGTGGCTCATCAGTACCATGCCGCTGCTTGGAAGACGGGCGGCGAGTTTATCCGCCGGAGGCGGGCCGCCAGTGGTACCCGACCGCTTATTGAGTCCGGTACAGTGAAGATGTTATTCTGAGGCCTCGCTTGCGAGGCCGAAGAATCTCGCCGCGGGAGCGACATCAAGGCGAGATTCTTCGTCGGCCTTGCGGCCTCCTCAGAATGACAACTGTGACGATTCCTTTTGCAGGCCTCAGTAGCGGCGACGCGAAGCGGAGCGGGTCCGTTTCGAACCTGACACGAACGCCATCGTCATAAGGAGATTCCCCGTGCCGGAAACCGACGCCCAGGCCCCCCTGAAATCGTTCGAGCCCTCGCGGGAGTATTTCGTCGGCATCGATTCCGACGGCTGCGCCTTCGACACCATGGAGCCGAAGCACAAGGAGTGCTTCTGCCCGACGACCGTGTGGAAGTGGGACCTGGCGGCCGTCTCGAAGTTCGCCCGCGAGGCGTGGGACTTCGTCAACCTCTACTCCAAGACCCGCGGGTGCAACCGGTTCCTGGCCCTCCAGCACGTGATGAACTTCCTGCGCGAGCGCAAAGAGGTCCAGGCCCGCGGCGTCCATATCCCCGAACTGCCGCAACTCAAGGCCTGGACGGAGCGCGAGTCGAAACTCGGCAACCCCGCCCTGGAGGCCGAGGTCGAGCGCACCGGCGACGCGGAACTGGCGCGGTGCCTCGACTGGTCGACGACCATCAACGAGACGGTCGGCCGCATCGTCAAGGGCGTGCCGCCGTTCCCCGGCGTGCCCGAGAGCCTGGAACTCCTGGAGGGGAAGGCCGACATGATCGTCGTCTCGGCCACGCCGTGCGAGGCGCTGGAACGCGAGTGGGAGGAGCACGGCGTGGCGCGGTTCATGTCCGTCATCGCCGGGCAGGAGATGGGCAAGAAGGCGGAGCACCTCGCCCTGGCCGCCGCCGGCAAGTACCCGCCCGAGAAGATCCTCATGGTCGGCGACGCCCCCGGCGACATGAAGGCCGCCAAGGCCAACCGGGCCATGTTCTACCCCGTCAACCCCGGCCGCGAGGAGGAATCGTGGGCGCGGTTCGTGGAGGAGGCGGGGCCGAAGTTCCTCGCCGGCGAGTACAGCCCCGAGTACGAGGCGGACCTCATCGCCGAGTTCGAGGGCGTCCTCCCCGCCGACGCGCCGTGGGTATAGCCACAGATTAACTCAGATATACACGGGTGCGATATTAAGCCAGCGCGGACAACAAGGCGAGGCAGGCAAGGGGCGGAGGATGGCCGGCGGGGGGCAAGGGGCGGAATTAAACCAGATCACGAAGCGCATCATCGGCTGCGCCTACACGGTGGCTAACACGTTGGGTTGCGGTTTTCTGGAAAAGGTCTACGAAAACGCGCTGGCACATGAATGTCGCAAGTCGGGCATGGCCGTTGAGCAGCAGCACGCTATACCCGTGCACTATGACGGCGTCCTGGTTGGCGACTATCTGGCCGACCTGCGGGTTGAAGGCCAGGTGCTTGTCGAGTTGAAAGCCGTGAAGGTTCTGGACGACGTGCACCTTGCCCAGTGCCTGAACTATCTCAAGGCCACCGGGCACACGCTGTGCCTGCTGATCAATTTCGCCAAGCCGCGAATCGAGGTCCGTCGCGTTATTCGTTAA
>CAZNYC010000079.1:0-1122 GCA_964577175.1 uncultured Anaerolineales bacterium | reverse complement strand
GCACGCCTCGATGACGACGTCGTCGCGGGCGGAGTTGCCCGGCTGGACGACGTACTTCACGCCCGACTGGGCCGCCCGGTCGATGGAGTCGCGGAACGGGAAGAACGCGTCGGAGGCCAGCGCCACGCCGTCCATCTTCGCGATCCAGTCGGCCCGTTCCTGGGCCGTCAGCGGCTCCGGCGCCGGGTCGAATGCCTCCTGCCACTGGCGCTGCTCGAACGGCGTGGGATCTCGGAGCAGGTACTGGTCGATGGCGTTGTTCATCTCGGCCCGGTTCAGGTCGGCCCGGAAGGTG
The DNA here is from genome assembly GCA_964577175.1 of uncultured Anaerolineales bacterium. Lineage (GTDB taxonomy): Bacteria > Planctomycetota > Phycisphaerae > FEN-1346 > FEN-1346 > BS750m-G62. The sequence continues at coordinate 827 of CAZNYC010000079.1, read as the reverse complement.
GCCTCCAGGACCTTCGGATGCTGGCGGAGCCACCACGTGTCGGCCTTCGAGCCGGCCAGCCGCGTGCAGTGGACCCGCGACTGCTGGCCGGCCCCGATGCCGATGGCCTGGCCGCTGGCGGCGAACGCCACCGAGTTCGACTGCGTGTACTTCAGGGCGATCGACCCGACCACCAGGTCGCGCACGGCCTCCTCGGGCATGTCCTTCTTCTTCGTGACGACGCCGGCGCAGATCTCCGGCCCCGGGACGGCGGCGTTGCGGGTCTGCTCGAGCCACACGCCGTAGACCATCCGCTGCTCGTTCTCGGGCGGCTCGAAGTCCGTGTCGACGGCGAGGACGAGGTACTTGCCGCCGCGCTTCTCGCGAAGAATCTTCAGGGCGTCGTCGTCGTAGGCGGGGGCGATGCAGCCGTCGGAGACCTCGCGGGCCAGCAGTTCGGCCGCGCTCGCGTCCACGCGGTCGGAGAAGGCCGCGAAGTCGCCGAAACTCGACATGCGGTCCGCCCCGCGGGCCCGGGCGTACGCGACGGCGAGCGGCGAGAGGTCCGCCATGTCGTCGACGAACAGCGCCTTGGCCTCGGCGCCGGAGAGCGGCGAGGTGACGGCCGCCCCCGCCGGGCTCACGTGCTTGAACGACGCGGCCGCGGGCAGGTCCAGGGCCTGGCGCAACTCCTTCACGAGGGCCCAGGCGTTCATCGCGTCGCACATGTTGATGAAGCCGGGCGCGCCGGAGAGGACCTCCAGGGGCAGGTCGCCCTCGGCCGCGAACATGCGGGCGCGGGTCTGATGCGGGTTCATGCCGTAACGCAGCGGAATCTCCTGGGGCAT
>CAZNYC010000078.1:0-19027 GCA_964577175.1 uncultured Anaerolineales bacterium | reverse complement strand
TAAGAGTTCCCTATCAGAATAAAACTGCGGGGTGCCACTGGCGGCTTGCCCGCCAGTGCGCGGGCAGACAAACGGCCCGTGGCATCCATTATGTTAGGGCCGCTATGTCGGCCATTTTCGCGGTGGCTCTCCGCACCCGCCGCACTCGAAACGCCGCTTTCAGGACTCCGCGGCGCCTGCGGAGGCCCGCCGCCCACAAAGTAGCGTTGCAGTGCTAACCCGGCGCCTCCCCCACGTCCGGGCACGCGTGGTGAAGCGCTTTCAGAAACCGCGCGGCCTTCTCGACGGCTTGGGCAGCGCTGTCGGCCGATACCTGCACCAGGCCGCCGTAATCCCCGGTCTCGCGCAGATCCAAGAGGAAATCGTAGTCGCGACCGCACGGCGGAGGCAATTCACCCGGTCCGACCAGATCCCGGTGCAGGGCGGCCCGAACGGCGGTGTGTTTCGTGAAGGTCTGTCCGCGCAGGGCGAGGACCGCCGTCAGACCATGGAAGGCGGCGTAGTAGGCGCGCGACGCGGCCGAGTCGGGGTCCGATTCGATGAGTTGGCGGGCTGAGGCAAGTGCACGGCCGGCCCGTTGCCATTCCGTCGCCACAAACGCCTTCATGCCGCGACGCCCTCCTCGCGGGCCCGGCGGTACAAGGGGCAGTCGGCCGTCTCGTACTCGCCAGCCGACACGGGCTTGGCGCTGATCCGTCGACCGAGGTCCACCGCCAACGGATACACCGCGTCGAGGTTGGTTTCCAGGTCGCGACCGTAATGGATGGGGTCGGCCAGAAGGACAAGCACGTCGACGTCACTGTCTGGCCCCGCCTGCCCGCGCGCTTCCGAGCCGTAGAGGACCACGCCGCGCAATCGCTCACCGTGGATGGCCAGAAGCCGCCGCTTGATCTCGGCCAGGAGTTCATGTGTGTCCATCGCCGATCGTCCCCACTCACACTACAACGCCAAGTCGGCCGTTTGCGCGGTGGGGCTCCGCACCCACTGCGGTCGAAACAGCCTTTTCCGGGCTCCGCGGCGCCTGCGGAGACCCGCCGCACACAAGGTAGCGTTGTCGTGCTAACGCGGCCAACATGCTACCGCGCCCGCGGTCCCTCCGAAAAGGACTTTTCACCGCCGATAAAACCCGGGGCGGCTTATCGACAATCGATATCCGCATTCAAACCGGCGGCCGCGGCGTGAAAGAATCGGCGGCGATCCCTGGCGGTCTCCGATTTCGCGCCTCCTTACCCGTGGGGGCCGGCGTCCTTCTGGAGCCGGAAGCGGAGGTCCGAGACAAAGTACGACGGCACCTCCTGCTGGAGCATGGCCAGAAGTTCGGACTTGCGGAAGTTGTTGAGTTCGGCGAGCAGCGCGCTCGAGTCGATGAGGAACGTGGCCACGTTCTGCCGCAGCGACCCGAGCCGCGTGTGCCGGGCGACGGGCCCGAGGTACCGCTCCCACGCATCCCAGATGCGGTCGCGCTCCGAGACGCGCATGAGGCCGCTCCGCGCGGCCCAGCGCGCCGCGACGTCGCCGATGGACTCGGCGCGGACGGGACGAAAATCGGAGGCTTCTTTCGGGCCAAGGGACATGGCAACGCTCATAACACGAACGGCAACGGCGTCCACCGCAGAGCACGCCGAGAACGCATAGAACGGCAACGGCAGTACACGCCCTCAACGGCAACAGCCACGGCATCCTCACTCAAAGGCGCAAAGACAGCAAACAGAATGACACCCCCTCCCAAGACAACGACCACGGCGAGATTCCTCGGCTCGGCTGCGCCTTGCTCGGGATGACAACGAACGGCGACGACTTTGGACTTTGCACCGCCGTTGACTTCGGGCCGACTTACACAATACTAACCGGCATCACCACATGGGTAAAATGTTTGCCTTCGTTCAGCACGCCCGGCTTGCTGGCACTCTTGAAGGAGAACGTGACCTCGTCGGCGTCGACGACCTTGGCCGCGTCCATGAGATAGGTCGGGTTGAAACCGATCTCGAGGTCGTCGCCCTCGTACTGAACGGGCATGCGGATTTCGGCCTCGCCCATTTCGGGGGTGCGGCTGGTGATGACGAGTTCGCCGGCGGCGAACTTCAGCGTCACGCCGCGCGATTCCTCGTTCGTCAGCAGGGCGGCCTTGCGGACCGATGCGAGGAACCTCGATGTCGACACGGTTGCTTTCTTATCAAAATCCTTCGGAATCACGTCCTCGTACTTCGGGAAGTGGCCATCCACGAGCCGCGAGTAAACGGTGCGGCGGGCGCCGTCGACGGGGGGGGCCGCCAGAAGGATCTCCTTCTCGCCCAGGACGACGCGGGCGGCCTCTTTCGCCTCGGCCACATCCGCCAGGCACCGCTGGATAAGCAGCATCGCCTTCGACGGCACGATGGCCGAGACCTTCTCCTCCGGCCCGCCGCTGCATTTGCCGCGGGCAAGACTCAGCCGCCGCCCGTCGGTCGAGACGAGGGTGACATCCTTGCCCTCGACCTCCCACAGCACCCCGTTCAGGGCGTAGCGGGTGTTTTCCTTGGCGGTGGCGAAGAGGGTGCGCTCGGTGAGCGTGAGGAGGTCGTCGGCGGCAATCTCGAACGCCCCTTCCTCCGGGAACTCCGGCACCTGGGGAAAGTCCGCCGGGTCGTCGCCCAGAATCGTGAAGTGCGCGTTTGGCGCCTCGATGGTCGTTTCCTGCTCGCTCGAGGTAACGGAGACGGTGTCCTCCTCCAGTTCGCGGAGGATGGCGTGGAAACGATCGGCCGGCACGAGGCCCGCCCCGGCTTCGGTTACGTCCATCTTGTCGAGACCGATGCGAATGCCGACCTCGAGGTCGGTGGCAAGTAGGGTTACCGTCTGCTCGTGGGCTTCTATCTTGATGCAACCGAGGGCGGGTTTGGGGCTCCGCGGCGCGACGACGCCCGAGGCTACCTGCACACCCCGCGTTAGGGTTGCACGGTCGCAAGCGGCTTTCATGCCGGTTCCTCCTGTGCCTGAAACATTGTTTTTATAAGATTTACGTAACAACTCGTCATCATCATCATAGCGGCTGTGCAGAACGTGGTGCCGGCGTCTGTGCCGCTGCAAGTGCTTTCATTGTAACGGGTTACGTTCTTGCGCCCCGACGATCCGGTGTGGAAAAGTTGTCAGATGCGCTGTGGTCTCGCTCGGCGCGCCGTGTGGCGCACGGTCCGGGGCGGAGCCGCGTGTGAGGCGTGCGGCGGGGCGCCACGGGTGCGCCACGGGTTTTCCACGGGAATTATTGCCTCCGGATCTGGCGTTCGATGGTCTCGATGACGCCGCGCAGGGCGGCATCTTTCACGATGACGCGTTTGATCTTGCGTTCGGCATGGAGGACCGTGGTGTGGTCCCGGCCGCCGAAGAACGCGCCGATTTCCTCGAGGCTGTGGTTCGTCAGCCGGCGGGCGAGATACATCGAAATTTGTCGCGGCATGGCGACCGACTGGGTCCGCCGTTTGCTCTGCAGGTCCGAGAGGCGCGCGTTGTACCGCTCGAGGACGGCGTCGGTGATGTCCTGGAGGGTGATGACGCGGCTGGGTTCGTGGACGAGGTCGCGGAGGGCTTCGCGGGCCAGGTCCATCGTGACCTCGCGGTTCGAGAGCGAGGCGAACCCCAGGACCCGGACCACCGCTCCCTCCAGTTCGCGGTTGTTCGTGTCGATAACCGAGGCGATGTACTGGACGACCGCCTCGGGCAGGTCCCGGTCGCGCAGCCGCGACTTCTTCCGGACGATGGCCACACGCGTCTCGTAACTCGGCCGGTCGATGCGGGCCACCAGCCCCCACTTGAACCGGCTGACGAGCCGCTCCTCGATGCTCGGGATCTCGTGCGGCGGCGAGTCGCTCGACAGCACCACCTGCTTCTGCGCCTGGTACAGCGTGTTGAACGTGTGGAAGAACTCCTCCTGCGTCCGGTCCTTGTCGGCCAGGAAGTGGATGTCGTCGATGACCAGGACGTCCAGGTACCGGAACCGGAACCGGAAATCCTCCAACTGGCCGTGCTCGATCGCCATGATGAACTGGTTGACGAAATCCTCGCACGAGATGTACATCATCGGGACACCGGGCCGGCTGCCGGCCATCTTGTGACAGATGGCCTGCATGAGATGGCTCTTGCCGAGGCCGACGCTGGCGTGGATGAACAGGGGGTTGTACGCCCGGCCGGGGAGGTCGCTGATCGCCATCGCCGCCGCGTGCGCCATCCGGTTGCACGGGCCGGTCACGAAGTTCTCGAAGGTGTACTGGGGGTTGAGCGGCGGTCGGTTGGTCTGGCGGAACGCCTCGGGCCAGACGGGGGCGGCGGGCGGGGTGCGATCGGCGTCGGCGGAAACGTCGGCCGGGTCGGTGATCTCGACGTCGGCCGGGTCGGTCTCCGTCTCGGCGCCGGCCGCCTCCACGTGCAGTTCCACCTGCCGGCCGACGGTCCGCGCCAGGGCCGATTCCAGCGCCGACCGCAGCGCCTGTTCCACCTGCGACGGGTCGTGCGACGCGGGGAGCACGAGCGAGACCCGCGATCCCTCCACCTCCGACAGGCGGGCCTCCGCGAGCCACGGGGGGACGGCGATGGGGGCGCCGTCGAGATCGTGCAGCACTTCTTCCCAGACGTTCCGCTCGGCCGGCGCCATGGAAGCCGACTCCCATCCTCGGTTGTGCGTGTAGGTTGAAATTGAACGGCGACGGGCGGCGCGGCGCACGCGCCGGCCGGGTTCCACCCCGCGCCCCTGACGGTGACCACCCGGCCGGTCGCACCCTACCACAACCGCATGCGACGGTCAACGCAAACCTACCGCGCGGCCCGGCCGCGTGCGAGAAAGTTTTCCGGCCGCCGCGCGGCGGCGGCGCGGTGGGCAAGGCGGCCCCCCGTGCTCTGCCTTGGCCCGGGTACCGCGCTTTGCGAAAGGCGCGGCGGGCCTGGAGTACCCGCCGCCCTTCAGCGCGGCGCCCAAGCGCGGCCCGTGGTCGCCGCCCCGCTTGCTGCGGGGCACGGGCTGCGCGGCGCGGATGCCCTGCGTGGTGCCCGTTCGTGCCCCGCACGATGCTTCAGCACACAGATGGCCCCTCCGGCATACACGAGCGGCAAGGGGCGGGCCGGCCGACGGGAGTATCAACACTGCTAACATTGCCCACGCGAGCGGGTGAGCCCTAAGTGTCGCGATTACAAGGGCTTACGGTGGCCCCCGCGAGTTTTCCACAGGATATGCACAGCGGGGCGAGACGCCCTAAGTCCCGGCCAGTCAACCTTTTGCGCGCTCTTAACGTCTGTGCGGACACCGCACGACACGGGCGGCGCAACCGCCGCCCTCCCGTCGTCCGGGTCACCCTGGCCCGCTACATCCCGTCCAGCCCCACCTCCCGCAGGCGGCGGTACGCCGGGCACGACCCCATCAGCGCCTCGTGGGTGCCGACGCCGACGACGCGCCCCGCGTCCATCACGACGATGCGGTCGGCCATGCTGAGGGTCGAGAGGCGGTGGGCGATGAGCAGCGTTGTCCGTCCCTGGACGAACTCCGCCAGGGTATCTTGCACCAGGGCCTGGGTCTCTTCGTCCAGGGCACTGGTGGCCTCGTCGAGGATGAGGATGGCGGGGTCCCGCAGGATGGCGCGGGCCAGGGAAACCCGCTGCCGTTCGCCGCCCGAGAGCGTCGTGCCGCGCTCGCCCAGCGGCGTGTCGTATCCCTGGGGCAGGTCGCGGATGAAGTCGTGTGCGTGGGCGGCGCGGGCGGCCTGCTCGATGGCGTGGCGCGACGGAGGCCGGCGGTGGCTGCCGGTCGCCCCGAGGGCGATGTTCGCCGCCACCGTGTCCGCGAGAAGGATGTCCTCCTGCGGGACGTAGGCGATCTGGTCCCGCAGGCTCCGCAGGGTCACGCCCGCCAGGTCCGTGCCGTCGATGCGGATGGTGCCGGCGCGGGGCTCGAAGAAGCGGGGCAGGAGGCTCACGAGGGTCGTCTTGCCGCAGCCCGTCCGCCCGATGATCGCGACGACCTCGCCGTGACGGACCGTGAGGTCGACGTCGCGGAGGACGGGCTTGCCGGGCACGTACGCGAAGGAGACGCCCGCGTACTCGATGCGGTCGGCGTGCCGTGCCAGGGCCGTCCCGTGCGTGCCGTAACGCGGTTCGATTTCCATGCCGAGGAGTTCCCAGACGCGGTCGGCGCCGCTGGCGGCCATCTGGACGCGGTTGGAGACGTTGGAGAGTTTGCGGACGGGGTCGGCGGTGGCGGCCAGGAGGGCGAAGAAGTAGGTCAGTTCCGCCGGGTCGACGTCGCGGCGGGTGATGAGGTATCCGCCGTAGATGATCGCCGCCGCCACCGAGATCGTGAACAGCGCCTCCACCACGGGGCCGGTGGCGGCGTCGATGCGGATCGTCCGCAGGATCTGCTTCAGCAGCCGCCGGGCCGTCGTGAAGAACCGCCGCCGCTGGTGCCCCTCCAGGCGGTAACTCTTGACGACCCGCAGGCCGAAGAGGCTCTCCTCGATGATGCCGACGATGCCGGCGTAGCCTTCGAGGGTCTTGCGGCTGGCCCGCCGCATCCGCGTGGCGAACCGGCGGACCAGGTACGCCAGCAGCGGCGTCGCGACCAGAACGATGACCGGCAGCAGCGGGTCGATGCCGACGCCGATGACGATCGCCCCCGCCAGGCACAGCAGCACTCGCGGGGGTTCGATGACCACCTTCCCGAGTACGGTCTTCATGCCGTCGAGGAGGTTCCGGCAATCGCTCTGGAACCGGCTGAGGATGTCGGTCGGCTTGTGGCGCGCCAGCGACGCCATCCGCGACCGGAGGACGTGTTCGAAGACCCGCAGGCGGATCGTGAGCATCGCCCGGGCCACGGTGTGGCCCACCAGGTACTGGCTGACGTAGACGAGCCCGCCCCGGGCCACGGCCATTACCATCAGGGCCAGCATCACCCACGTCAGGGCGCGGAAACGGTCGGCCGGGAGGACCTCGGCCAGCCAGGTGGCGGCGGGGGCGTAGATCTTCTCCTTCCGCCGGGCCTCGCGGGCCAGGTCCGCCAGTCCCCCTTCCCGCCGCACCACCCGCAGCGACGGGGCGTGACGGACCGTCCGCCCGTCCACCGCGAACGTCTCGACCGACGGGTCCGCCACGGTCGTCCAGCCGGCGGGGACCTCCAGGCACGGCTGGCGATACGGGGCCGCCGCCTCCTCGCCGGCCGGCAGCAGCGCCGCGGCCGGGCCGGACGGGCGTCCCGAGGGGGCGACGTATCGGACGGCCGAGGGGGGGGCGCCGAACAGGAGGTTGAACATCGGCAGGACGCTGCTGACCGACCCGACCCACAGGACCGCGCCCAACCAGCCGCACACCCACCCGAGGGCGATGCGGTACCGGTAGGGCCAGCAGGTTCGGAGGGCGTCGCGGAAGGCGTTCATGCCCCGTCCCGTTTCGGCGGAGGTTCGCGGCGGCACGACCTGCGCGGCGCACGCGCCGCGGCGAACACGGGCGTCTTCGTGCAGGCGAGCCCTTCGGCGACGGCTCGACACGGGCGCCGCGCGAAGCCTCGGCGAACGTTCAGGCTCGGCGCGCCGCGCGCAGGCTGTCGCGCTCGAACCGTCGCATGTGGCGCCACCCGCGCGACGCGGTCTGCGTTCGCCGCCCGCTGGCGGGGCGCGGGCCGTGCGTCGCGTCGGCCCGGCCTACTGCTGCGCCTGGTCGGCTTCGGGTGCCTCGGCCTCGGGGACCGCCGGGGCCTCGTCGGTCTCGGGTTTGGCGGTCGCGGCGGGAGCGGCGGCGGGGGTCCGGCGGATTTCCGCCAGCCGTGTCGCCTTGCCGACCCGCTCGCGCAGGTACTGCAACTTCGCCCGCCGCACCTTCCCGCTGCGGACCGGCTTCAGGAACGCGATCCTGGGCGAATGCAGGGGGAAGGTCCGCTCCACGCCCTCCCCGGCGACGACGCGGCGGACGGTGAACGTCTCGGCCGAGCCCCCGCCGCGACGGGCGATGACCACGCCCCGGAAGACCTGGGTCCGTTCCTTCTCGCCCTCGACGATGCGGACGCCCACGTCCAGGGTGTCGCCGATGTGAAACGCGGGATGGTCGGTCCGCAGGTGCTCGGCCTCGACCCGTTCGATGGCAGGTTTACGCATGGCTCGTATCCTTCGGTTGTCTGTTACGTCTCACCGCCCCGATCACGCAGGTGCCACGGTTTGCTCGTCAAACCGTGTTCTTCGCTCCGCGTGCACGGATTGGCAAGCAATCCGTGGCACCCGGCGCTTATTCTTCCTCGCGCGGCAGGTCCGGCCGGCGGCGGCGGGTCCGCTCGCGGGACTGCTCGGCGCGCCAGCGGGCGATGGCCGCATGGTCGCCCGAGACGAGCACCTCCGGCACCGTCTGCCCGCGGAACTCCCGCGGCCGCGTGTACTGCGGATATTCGAGCCCGCCGCCCGGCACGCCGGGGGCGAAACTCTCCTCCTCGGCCCCGTCCTCGGCGCCCAGGACGCCCGGCAACAGCCGGGTCACCGCGTCGATGACGACCAGGGCGGGCAGTTCGCCGCCCGTTAGCACGTAGTCGCCGATCGAGATCTCGTCGTCGGCCAGCGGCCGGATCCGCTCGTCGAACCCCTCGTAATGGCCGCAGACCAGGATCAGCCGCTCCCGCTCCGCCAGGTCCCGCACAATTGCCTGGTCCAGCCGCCGGCCCTGGGGCGAGAGGAGCACGACCCACCCCGGCCCCGCTGCCAGCCCCCGCCCGTGCTCGACGGCCGCGTACACCGGCTCGCACCGCAGGACCATGCCCGGCCCGCCGCCGAACGGCTTCTCGTCCACCGTGCCGCGCGCGTCGATCGCGAAGTCCCGCAGGTTCGTGCGGACGACCTCCAGATGCCCCTCGGCGACGGCCCGGCCGAGGATGCTCGAGCCCAGGATGCCGTCCAGCGACTCCGGGAACAGCGTGATGACGTCGACGCGGAGAGGCATGGTCGGCCTCGCGGCCCGTGCGGTCAGGCGGAGGCAGTGTCCTCGTCGCCGGCGTCGGCCTGGCCCGTCTCGGCCTGCTCGGCGGCCTCGGTCTCGGGCGCGGCTTCGGTCTCGCCGGCCGGCGTGTCGGCGGTCTCGGCTGCCTCGGCCCGGGCGGCCTCGGCGGCGGCCTTCTCGGCCGCCACGCGTTCGGCGGCCTTGGGCGGCGGCCCCTTCTTCTTCGGCCAAGGCTTCGGCGTGATCTCGTTGCCCTTGGCGTCGAGGCCCAGGTGGCCCAGCAGTTCCTTCACCGTCTTCGACGGCTGGGCCCCGTGCTGGAGCCAGTGAACGACGCGGTCGCGGCGAATCTTGACCTTGTCCTCGTTGTCCAGGTACGGGTCGTAGTGGCCGAGTTCCTCGACGACGCGGCCGTCGCGGGCGGCCCGCCGGTCGGTGGCGCAGATGCGCCAGAACGGGCGGTTCCGTCGGCCCAGGCGTTTCATGCGAATCGTTAAAGCCACGGGACGGCTCCTTCCAGCGAGCGTTGCAGGCGTACGGTCTCCGTCTCGCCCGAGGGGCGAGTCGCGTAGTCTAGTCTCGCGGGCGGAGGCTTGCAAGCGGAAAATCGGCCCGGTACCATCGCGGTGCGGCGTGCCACGGTTTGCTCGTCAAACCATGTTCTCCCGGCCGGGCAAGACCGGCCGGGCCACACAAGATGCACGGATGGGCCGGCAATCCGTGGCACCCGGCGCGGAGGAGACGACCCATGGACCCCGACCGGTTCCAGGGCCTCGTGGACGAGGCGGTGGCGTCGCTGCCGGCGAACCTCGCCGAGCGCCTGGAGAACGTGGACGTCGTCGTGGCCGACGCCCCGACGCCGCGCCTGCTCCGCGAGATGGGTGTCCGCGGCGGCGGGACGCTCCTGGGTGCCTACCGCGGTGTGCCGCAGACCCGCCGCACCCACGCCTACGGGGCCGTCGTGCCGGACCAGATCGTCATCTTCCGCCGGCCGGTGGTGGCGGCGGCGCGGCACGCGGCCGAGGAGGGGGGCGGCGACTTGGACGAGGCGATCCGCGAGCAGGTCCGCCGGACGGTCCTCCACGAGGTCGGGCACCATTTCGGCCTCAGCGAGGCGGACCTCCGGCGGCTGGGGTATGGGTAGCGGCGTCGCGCGTGTGCCACCGATGGCTTGCCAATCGGTGCCTGCTGAGAAGGCGCACGGTTTGACAAGCAAACCGTGGCACCTGCGAGGCGGAGCATCGAGGTGCGCCGATGCCGATCGTCGAGAAACACGAAAAGGGATGCCGCATTGCCGTCAAGGTCGTGCCGGGGGCGTCGCGGGACCGCGTCGCCGGCCCACTGGGCGAGCGGTTGAAGGTCCGGGTCCGCGCGGCGCCGGAGAAGGGAAAGGCCAACCGGGCCGTCTGCGACCTGGTGGCCTCGGCCCTCGGTGTCAAACCGGGCGACGTGGCCGTTGCACGAGGCGAGACCCGGCCCGAAAAGGACCTGGCGGTGCGGGGCGTGGGGCCGGCGGAGGCGTCCCGGCGACTGGGGCTGGTGTAACGGGCCGGTGGGAGTCTGGTACCGTGGGCGCATCGCTCTGCGTCTGGGGCCCCCGGCGCGGGAAGATGGGCAGGATATTCCGGCTGTAGGGGCGCTAAGTCTGGGAATCATCCGCATTTAACGGAGCCCCGATTTGACGGTCGGCGATTCTTGTGGTATACTGTTCAGGTTAACGTTTGTGTTCTGGGGGTTGTGGCGTGCTGCCCTCTCCTGGGGGTTGTGAGGGGTAGCTCGCACCGGGGGAAGTGCGATGAAGGAAGTGCTGACGACGGGGGACGTGGCGCGCCTCTGCGGCGTGGCGCCTCGAACGGTCTCCAAGTGGTTCGACACCGGCAAACTGCGCGGTTTCAAGATACCGGGCTCGCGGGATCGGCGTATTCCCCGTGAGTCCTTGGTTCGTTTTATGCGAGCCCACGGTATCCCCCTGCGCGGCCTGGACGGGGCACTCACCCGGGTGCTCATCGTGGACCGCGATTACGAGACCGCCGACGCCCTGCGGGTGGCGCTGGAAGCCCAGTTCGATTACGAGGTCCAGATCGCGACCGGCGTCTTCGAGGCCGGCATGCTCGCCCGCCAGGGCCGGCCGCACGTCATCCTGCTGGATACCCGACTGCCCGGCCTGAAGGCGACCGAAATGCGGACGGCGCTGCTCGCCGACCCGGAACTCTTGGCCACCCGCGTGGTGGCCGTCGACGACGCGTCCGACGAGGCACAGCAGCAGGCTTGGCTCGCCGGCGGCTTCGACGGGTGCCTGCCTAGGCCGTATAACCTCGCCGCCGCCGTCCGGGTCATCGAGGAGGCGACGGATATCGTGGCGTAGACACCATATATACTTGAGTATGCTTTCCAGGGCCGCGCACGTCGCGGCCCCGTTTGTGCTCGCGGGGGACGTCGAGCGCGAGGTGCCACGGTTTGCTCGTCAAACCGTGCGTCGGGAGCGCAGAACACGGATTGCCAAGCAATCCGTGGCACCCGGCGCGCACGGATTGGCAAGCAATCCGTGGCACCCGGCGCGCACGGATTGGCAAGCAATCCGTGGCACCCGGCGCGCCCGGGACTGGACACCGCGCCGCCAGGGCGGTATCCTCTCCGTCGACGCGAATCCGGCGTGCCTGCGGCGGCTCCCGCCGCCGGCAGGAAGGAGTGCCCTATGCCCGAGAAGCCCGGCCCCCACGACCGTTTCGTCTCGCCGCTCGTCTCGCGCTACGCCGGCGAGGCGATGCTGCGGATCTTCAGCCCGGCCGAGACCGTCCGGACGTGGCGGCGGATCTGGATCGCCCTGGCCGAGGCCCAGCAGGCGCTCGGCCTCGACGTCACCGACGAGCAACTGCGCCAGATGCGCGCGGCGGCCGAGACGGTCGATTTCCAGCGGGCCGCCGAACTGGAGCGGGAGTTGCGGCACGACGTGATGGCCCACGTCCACGCCTTCGGCGACCAGGCGCCGGCCGCACGGCCCATCATCCACCTGGGCGCCACCTCGTGCGACGTGGGCGACAACGCGGACCTGGTGGCGATGCGGCGAGGCCTGGACGTCCTCGCCCGCCGACTGGCCGCCACCATCCGGCCCCTGGCGGACTTCGCCCGCGCCCACCGCGACCTGCCCGTCCTCGGCTTCACCCATTACCAGCCGGCCCAACTGACGACGCTCGGCAAACGCGCGAGCCTGTGGCTGTGGGACCTCGTCCTCGACTGGCGGGCGGTCACCGCGGCCCGCGACGGCCTGCGCTTCCGCGGCATCAAGGGCACGACGGGCACCCAAGCCTCGTTCCTGCGGCTCTTCGACGGCGACCACGCGAAGGTCCAGCGGCTGGAGCGGATGGTGGCCGAGGCCCTCGGCTTCGCCGAGGTCCAGCCCGTGACCGGCCAGACGTACACGCGGAAGGTCGACGCGCACATCACGTCCACCCTGGCGGGCATCGCCCAATCGGCCCACAAGTTCGCCAACGACCTGCGGCTGCTGGCGAACCGGAAAGAACTGGAGGAACCGTTCGAGGCGACGCAGGTGGGTTCCTCGGCGATGGCGTACAAGCGGAACCCGATGCGCAGCGAGCGGATGACGGGCCTGGCGCGCGTGCTGCTGCACCTGGCGCCGGCGGCCGACGCGACGGCGGCCGAACAGTGGCTCGAGCGGACGCTGGACGACTCGGCGGCCCGGCGGCTCGTGCTGGGCGAAGGGTTCCTGCTCGCCGATGCGATCCTTCGCTTGTATCAAAATATCGCCGAAGGGATCGTCGTCTATCCGAAGATGATGGCACGCCACATCGAGGCCGAACTGCCGTTCATGGCCACCGAGAACATCCTGATGGCGGCGGTCCGGGCCGGCGGCGACCGGCAGACCCTGCACGAGGCGATCCGGACGCACAGCCAGGCCGCCGCCCGCGAGGTCAAGGTCGAAGGGCGCGAGAACGATCTCCTGGCCCGCCTCGAGGCCGACCCCCTTTTCGAGGATGTCGATATCGACGCGGAACTCCAGCCGTCCCGCTTCATCGGCCGGGCGCCGGAGCAGGTCGACGCGCTGCTCGCCGAGCACGTGGAACCGATCCTGGCGGCCCATCCGGCCGACGAGGGCCTCGAGGCGGACATTAACGTGTAGCCGCGAGCCACGAGCATGTAGGCCGCGGCGCGCCGCGGCCTACGACTCCGTAACCACCGCGCTTTACGCGGCGCCGGGGACGCATGCCCGCCTCCGGCGGGTGGACTTTCGGGACGGCGCGAAAGCATGGCACCCGCCGTTTATGGAGTGCGGCGGCCTGCCGCCGCTTTGCCGTTTGCCGCGTACGGCGCGGCAATGACAGCGGCCCCGGGGGGCCGCACTCCAAAGCGGCCTTCGGCCGCGGCGCGCCGCGGCCTACGACTCCGTAACCACCGCGCTTTACGCGGCGCCGGGGACGCATGCCCGCCTCCGGCGGGTGGACTTTCGGGACGGCGCGAAAGCATGGCACCCGCCGTTTATGGAGTGCGGCGGCCTGCCGCCGCTTTGCCGTTTGCCGCGTACGGCGCGGCAATGACAGCGGCCCCGGGGGGCCGCACTCCAAAGCGGCCTTCGGCCGCGGCGCGCCGCGGCCTACGACTCCGTAACCACCGCGCACGCGCCGGCCGCGCCGCGGTCTACAGGCCGAACGCACGCATCCACAGTTCCAGGCATAGAAGCGCCCACAACCGTTCGCCATGATCGGCGCGGCGGGCGGCGTGGGCCGACAGGAGCGCCTCGACGGCCTCGCGGCGGAGCAGGTCGGCGGTGCGGGCACCGGAATCGAGCAGGCGGTCGCGGGCCCAGCCGGCGTAGGGCCCTGCCAGCCAACGACTTACGGGGACGCCGAAGCCCGCCTTGCCCCGCCGCGCCACGGCCGGCGGCAGGCCGTTGGCGAACGCGGCGCGCAGCACCCGTTTGCCCTGAGGCAGGCGGCCGAGGCGCCGGCGCCACTTCACGTCCCACGGCATCCGGCGCGCCAGGGCCACCACCTGCGGGTCGAGCATCGGGGACGTGACGGCCAAGCCCCGGGTTGTCGCGGCCGTATCCACCTTCGCCAAGCCGTCGTTCGGCAGGTAGTCCAGGAGGTCGATGGCCATCGCCCGGTCGATCCACGGCCGGTCCTCCAGGTCCGCCACGAGGGCCCGCCACCGGACGAGCGGGTCGGACGCCAGGGCCTCGACGGCCGCGTCCGGCGCGAGGATGTCGTCGAGCGAGGTTGGCCCTTCGGGCCCCCACGAGCGAGCGCGGTGGGTCGCCGCACCCACCGCGCCACCTCTCGCACCCGTCAATGCGCGCGGCGGGTACGGAGACCCGCCGCGCTTTGCGCTTCGCGAAGGTTCGCCGAACAGCGACCGCCACGCCAGGTACCGCTCGAGCGGCGGCAGGTCGAGGGCCGAGGCGAACCGCCGGACGGCGTTCCAGGCGCTCTTGCGGCCCGGTCGCGGCGGCATCCACCGGCCGAGGGGGGCGAGCAGGCGGCGAAGCGACGCCGGCAGCCGTTCGCTCCGCCACAGCGCCCCGTGCCGCGGGTACCCGCCGAACGATTCGTCGCCGCCGTCGCCGGACAGGGCGGCCGGGACCGTCCCCCGGACCTCGCGCGCCACGGTCGCCAGCGCCAGGGCGGACGAGTCGGCCAGCAGAACGCCCGTCGCCGCGAGGTCCGGCGCCGCCTCGACGGCGTCCGGCCGGACGCGGACCTCCGTGTGCTCTGCGGCGAGCCGGTCGGCCACGGTGCGGGCATGGGCGGACTCGTCCCAGCCGGGCTCGTCGAACGCGGCCGTGACGGTGCGGAGGGGTCCGTCCGCCGTTTCCGCCGCGAGGGCCGCGATGATCGAGGAATCGAGTCCTCCCGAGAGGAGCACGCCGACGCGTCCGTCCGTGCCGGCGACGGCCGTTCGGACGGCCTCGGCGAGGGCGTCGCGGGTCCGCGCGATCCATTCCTCGAAGGGCACGTCCGTCTCGGCCGGGCCGCGCGGGATGTCCCACCAGCGGCGGGGCCCGTCCAGGCACCCGGCCGCCGCGTCGAACACGAGATAGTGGGCGGGCGACAGATGGTGCACCTCGGCCAGGCCCGTGGCCGGGGCGGGGACGTAGCCGAAACGGAGGAAGTCGCCGAGGGCGGCCGTGTCCAGCCGTCGCGGCACGTCGGGGCAGGCCAGCAGGGCCGCCGGCTCGCTCGCGAAGACCAGGCCCGCCTCGCCCCGCCACCAATAGAGCGGGCGCGTGCCCAGACGGTCGCGGGCCAGCAGCAGCCGCCGGCGGGCCCCGTCCCAGACGGCCAGGGCGAACGGGTCCGGGAGGCGGGCGAGGGCGGCGGGGGCGTCTGCCGTTTCGGCGAGTTGGGCGGCCAGGGCGGAGGGGGATGTCCCGCCGCTTCCGTCTTCGCCCTTCGGGCTACGCCGGACAGGTCCGCGGCGGGCTCGAACGGCGTCCGGTCCTTCGCAGACGATGCGGACGTCGCCGGCGGCGCCGTCGAGGACGCCCGCCGGCACGCCGCGATGGGTGAGGCGGTCGGCCATGGCGCGGAGGACGGCGGGGTCCGCGGGCCGCCCGTCGGTGCGAATGTATCCCGCGATGCCGGCCATGGCGGCTCCTTCGTGCGCGGGGTGCCACCGGCGGCTTGCCAGCCAGTACGCCGCAAATCATAGAACCCGAACGGACAAGCCGCCCGTGGCACCCGGCGCAGTCTAAACGTCGGCCGCGACGGGAGCAAGGACGCGCCGCGCCGCGCGCGGTGCACGGGGACAAATGCGGCGCGGTGGGCAAGACGGCCGCGCCGCGGTACGCCCGCCGCGTTAGCACGACAACGCTAACATGTGGGCGGCGGGTCTGGAGTACCCGCCGCGCAGCCCGGACAAGGCCGTTTCGAGCGCGGTGGGTGCGGAGGGCCACCGCGCAACTGGCCGACTTAGCGTTGTAGTGTTACCCGCAGAACACGGATTGGCAAGCAATCCGTGGCACCTGCGTGCGGGGAAGCGGCGGCCTATTCTGGTTGACACCCCGGCGGCGGGGGACCTATAATCCGCCCTTCCTACATGAGATGGGGCGGAGCAGGCAAGTCGCAGGGACCGGCGCCCATGGGCAACCCGAGCGCGATGGCGTGGCGGACCGTCGCCGTGGCGGTGCTGGTGGGCGGCCTCCTGGCCGGGTGTTCGCGCGGCCGGGAACGGTCGCCGGAGCGCGTCCGCCTGGTGGCCGAACTCGCCGACGCCCTCCGCGAGCAGGCCCTGGCGGTGGAGGACCCCGTCCGTCGCGAACGGCTCGTGACGGGCCTCATCCAGTTGCGGGACCTGGTGTCCCCGGACTCGGTCCTGAAAGGCCGGGCCGTCCCCGAGAGCGAACCCGACCTGCCGGAACCGCCGGGCGGCAAGATGCCCGTGCCGGCGTGGGCGACGATGTTCGCCCCCCGGAGCCTCGTGATCGGGTTCTTCACGCAGAGCAAGGACTTCGACGACGTGCCGGGGCCGGACGGCCTGGAGGTCCGCCTCCAGCCGCTCGACCAGTTCGGCGACCCGACCAAGGCGGTGGGGTCGTACCGGATCGAGGTGTTCGAGCAGCGGATCCATACGGGGGAGCCTCGCGGCAGTCGGCTGGGCCATTGGTTCGTTTCCGTGCTGGACGCCAAGGCCAATCGCCGATACTATGACCCCGTGGACCGCTCGTACGTGTTCCCGCTGCTGTGGGATCACGAGATCGCGGCCGGGACGGCCGTGATCGTCCAGGCCACGTATTATCCGCCGGGCGGGTTCACGGAGAAACTGTTCGCCCAGCGGCTGATCCAGATCGGCAGGGCGGGCGGTGCGGCCTCCGGCGGCGGGGGCGGATCGGAACCGGCCGACGCCTCGGCCGCAGCCGCCACGGAGTCGGACGCGCCGCCGCCGACCGAGTAACCGACGACGAACCGACGACGAGGCACCCATGCGTCTGCGGACGATCGGTATCGTGCTGGCGGCCGCGGCCCTCCTGGCCGCCGGCTGCGAACTCACACGCACCAACTACGAGGCGGTGGGCCTGGGTCAGGACGCCGAACAGGTCAAGGGGCTGCTCGGCGAGCCGCGGTACCGCTTCGAGGATCGGTGGGTCTATACCCGCGACGATCCGCGCGACCTGACGAAGGTCGAGTTCTATTTCGACGACGAGGGACGCGTGGTCGGCAAAGCCTGGCAGAACCCCGAGAAACCGTGGGAGAACCATCACGAGGGGCAGGTGCCCGGCCCGTGAGCCGGCCCGCCTCCGCCGCGATGGCGATGAAGGAGAGGCACATGCGTCGATACGGCTTGGCTGTGCTGATGGTGGCCCTCGGCGGCTTGGCGGTCGCCGGCTGCTGGTACCAGCGCCCGGACCTGGAGGAACAGTTCTCCCTCCTGGAGGTGGGCATGACGCGCGACGAGGTCGTCGACCAACTGGGGCAGCCTACCCACATCCTCGGCGATACGATCCTCGCCGACCCGGACGACCCGCAGAGCGAGCAGTTGGTCAACGAAATGTTCTACCTGTACGACGACCCGGTCGACCCGGTGCGGTTCCGGGTAGTGCTGGACGCCCGCGACGTGGTGATCCAGAAGTTCTACGAGACGAAGCCCGAACTGGCCAAACGGGCCGAGGAGGTCAAGGGCGAGGTGCCGCCCGTCCAACTCGTGCCCGGCGAGCAACCGCGCACCTACCCCGGCGGCCCGCTGAAACGGTTCGAGGAGGCGACGAAGGAGCGGCGATTGTAGGGCGGTGCGGGCCGCCCTCTGCGGCGGCGACGATGGATCATCCCGGCCGGTGCACGCTGCGGCGCGCCCCGGCCGGTTTTTCGTTCCACTTTGCGCGCGTGGACCGTACCTTGCACGCGCCCGCCCCGGCCGGTACGATGAGCGCGCCCGTGGCATGCTCTCGCGCCTTTGCGGAAGCATGAGCCCCGAACGCTCGGTGCCACCGATTGCTTGTCAATCGGTGCCTGATGGGTGGGGAACACGGTTTGACAAGCAAACCGTGGCACCCGGCCATCGGGCTGGCGTTTCCGTTTCTGCGGGAGGACCCTGCCATGCTCGACGACGCCACCGCCAAGGCCCGCGTCCTCATCGAGGCCCTGCCCTACATCCGCCGCTTCCGCGGCACCCTGGTCGTCGTGAAACTGGGCGGCTCGTTCATGGACGTGCCCGAGGACCTGGAGGCCGTCTGCGCCGACCTGGCGTTCATGCGGGCCGTCGGCATCCATCCGGTCGTCGTGCACGGCGGGGGGAAGGCCATCAGCCGGGCCATGGAGGAGGCCGGCCTCGCGCCCCGCTGGGTGGAAGGTCTCCGCTACACGGGGCCCGAGGAACTCCGGATCGTCGAGGACGTGCTGGCCACCGACGTCAACCGCCGCATCGTGCATCACCTGCGGCAGGCGGGCGCCAAGGCCGAGGGCCTGACCTCCAAGGGCCGGTGCCCCCTGCGGGCCGAGCCGACGAGGAGCCCCGGCGGCGGCGACCTGGGCCTCGTCGGCCGCGTGGTGCGCGTGGACGGTCTGCTGCTGCGCGGCCTGTGCGACCTCGGCACCGTGCCGGTGGTGGCCCCGCTCGCCCTGGGGCCGGACGAGCAGAAACTCAACTGCAACGCCGACGAGGCGGCCTCGGCCGTGGCGCGGGAACTGGCGGCCGAGAAACTCGTCAACGTCTCCGACACGCACGGTATCCGCGAGCGGGCCGGCGACGACGAGGCCGGCCTCCTCTCCCACCTCTCCGAGGCCGACGCCGAGCGCCTCATGGCCGACGGCATCATCACGGGCGGCATGATGCCCAAGGTCCGGACGATGCTGGCGGCCCTGAAGGGCGGCGTGCACAAGTGCCACGTCGTCTCCGGCCACGTGCCCCATTCGCTGCTCCTGGAGATCTACACCGACCGCGGCGTGGGCACCGAGATCGTGCCTTGAGTGATTTCGGATTTCGGAATGCGGCCCGCCTTCGCACTTCGGGCTACGGCGGGTAAAATTTCGGATTGGGGCCCCGAAGGTTCGGGCGGCGCCTCGACCGGCAGGGACGTCTGTGTTCGCCGGCCCGCTTGCGGGCCGCGCCGCTGTTTATGGAGTGCGGCGGCCTGCCGCCGCGTTGCCGT
>CAZNYC010000077.1:0-19179 GCA_964577175.1 uncultured Anaerolineales bacterium | reverse complement strand
TCGCCGTAGGCCACGAGGTCGAACGCCACGTGGGCCGCCACGGCCGGCCAGACGGTCCCGCAGACGGCCCGCAGCGCCCCGAACGCCACGCCGCCCACGAGCGTCCAGGTGGCCAGGAAGCCGTAATCGACCTCCATGTATCCGGGCGGCCAGACGAACAGGGCCGTCTTGTACGCCGTGTGCGCCGCAGCGGCCAAGACAATGGCAACAGCAACGAACGCGAGCCGTTTGACCACCCTCTCCCCTGGCGGGAGAGGGCTGGGGTGAGGGGGCGAGTCATTGCGCCCGACACAGGCATCACCCTCACCCTCTCCCTCTCCCGTCAAGGGAGAGGGAAATGCACGGCCGGACAAGACCGGCCGTCGCACATCCGAGAATACCCGGCCGGGCAAGCCGGCCGGGCCACACAGAAGCCCTTCTCGTCGCACCCCCAGCGCCACGCCCAGCCGCCCCTGCACGTACCCGCGGTAGAGCACCTCCTCGGCCGCACCGATGAGCATCGCGACGAAGACGAACGCCCGGAAGTCCGGCGGCCAGACCACCGGCATCCACGCCCACCGGTACAGCATGGCAAGGCCGCCGCCGAGCGCCAGGCCGAACGGGACGGCCGCCCACGCCCATCCCCTCGGCCGCACCAGCGCAAAGAGACGGACGGGGTGCGTCCCCGTCCACATGGAAAGGTAGAGCGCCAGGGCCGCCAGAACGAGTCCCGCTACCGCGGCCAGACCGCGCGACGCCCCCGCGGCCGAGAGGAGCGAGAAGGCAACCATCCCGGCCGCCACCAGGCCCGCCTCCCCCGCCGCCCGCAACCGATGCCGCGCGTAAGGCACGATACGCTCCGAGGGAAGCGCGGCGGGTCTCCGTACCCGCCGCGCGCATCGCGCTCACATTCACCATTGTCGGTGCGCGGTGGGTTCGGAGACCCACCGCGCTCGGTTCCTGAACCAGCATCCCCCGTTCGGGACCCCGCCTCAGCCATGGCGGCCGACCGTTCCGGACCTCCGCCGCCGCGCCAGCCACCACGCCGCCGCCGTCGCCGGGACGAGCAGCAGAATCCACCCCGACCCCAGGCACAGCGGCGAGACCTGGACCACCGCCAGGTCCGGGTTCGCCTCCATCACCTTGACGAGCGTCTCCGTCAGCCGCTTCTCTGCGGCGGGCGCGTCGCCTTCGTCATCCTTGACGGACCCCAGCCCCAGCAGCCGGAGCGGCATGGGCTGCGTCAGCGGCTCGAGCATCACGGGGCTCGACACCGTCAGGACCTGGAGCCGCCGCAGGCCCTTCACGGGCGAAAGGTCCGACACCAGTTTGCACGTATCGGCCTGGAGCACCACGAGGCCCGGGTGATCCGTACAGATACGGGCGAACTCCTCCTGCGAGGTGGCCGGCGGCAGGCCGAGCCATTGCAGGTTCCGAAGCGACGCCAGCGCCGAGAGGTCGGTCACCGCCTCGCACTTGGCGAGCACGAGGGCCCGCAGGCCGGGCATCTGCGACAGGCGCCCCAGGTCCGCCAGGTCCTCAGACAGGGCGATGACGAGTTCCTCCAGGCTCGGCTGTGTGCCGATGGGGGCGAGGTCCGTGATGTCGGCGGCGAAAAGGACAAGCGTCCGCAGCGACGGCATCGTCGGCAGGGTGGGCGGCGGGGCCTCCTCGTCCTCGCCTTTCCACTCCGTGAGGAAGAGGGTCCGCAGCCGCGACAGGCGAGCGAGAAACCCCAGGCCGCCCTCTGCGTCGGCCTTCATCAGCAGGGTATGCAGATGGGGCTCGGCGGCCAGGCGGTCCTGGAGGTCGGCGCCCGGCACGAGGCCGTCGAGTGAAAGCCACGGGGGATCGAACTGCTCCAGCACCATCGCGAGCGGCCCCCCGTCTTCCAGCGCCACGCCCACACGCGGATTGACCTTGGCGAGGCGCGCCAGCGCCTGGCGGGTCGCGGCGGTGGCCGCCTCGGCGTCGCCCTCCTCCGATGCCACCTCCCCCACGTGGATCATGCGGACGGCGGCCAGGTCCGCCTCCGGCGCCTCAGCCAGCCACGTCCGGGACTCGGAACTCGAAAGTCTGATCGCAATCCCCTGCCCGCCCAACAGCACTCGATCCCTGTCGCCCCGGACAGAGAGCCTCGTTCCGTCGCCGGCGGCGTAAGGAAACGGCATGCCATCGATCAGAGAAACGAGTTCGCCCGGCCGGACGAGGACGTACGTGGCGGCGTCGAGGGCCTGGAGCGGCATATCGTCCTTGCCGTCTTTCTCGATGATGCGGCCGAAGACCGTGCCGTACATCGGCGAAACGCTGGTGGCGCCGGCCGCCCCCTCGATGCGGACGATGCCCGGTGGCTGCCAGGCGTCCTCGCCCACGTCGGCACACGAGGGGCAGAGGCCTGCGGCCAGCACGAGGGCAAGCACGGAAAAATGGGGGCGGCGGAGGGACATGGCACGGCCCTTTCGCGCGGAATCGTGGATAGACGCAGGCTATCCCCGCCCCGTTCCGATAGCAACCGAATTCGGAGAAACGGGGCGGAGCGGCCGAATGTCATCTCGACCGAGTCGCCGACCTCGCCTGTGCGAGGTCGGCGGCGAGCGGAGAGATCTCGTCGTGAACACCCTCGGCAAGACCAACAGCCACGGCGAGATTCCTCGACTCGCTTCGCTCGCCAGGAATGACAACCTCCCGTGCGGCGCCGCGGGGCGCACATGGGGACCACAACCACTTGCGTCGCAAGGCGCCCCGCGGTATCACAGTATTCATACTGCGCGGCGCGGTGGGTGCGGAGGGCCACCGCGCGGCAACGTTCTGACGACGTGCACGTGCCGGCCCCGAACCGGAGGAACCCGCCATGACCCGAATTCTCGTCACGTACTTCTCGCGCAGCGGCAACACCGAGGCGATGGCCGGCCACGTGGCCGACGGCGCCCGCGAGGTGGCCGGCGCCGAGGTCGACGCCAGGCCCGTCGACCAGGTGCCGCCCAAGCGCCTGGCCGATTACGACGCCCTCATCGTCGGCAGCCCGACCTACTACGGCCAGATGGCGGCCGAGGTCAAGGCCCTCTTCGACGCCAGCGTCGTCCTCCAGGGCCAACTCGAAGGGCGGGTCGGCGGGGCCTTCACCAGCGCGGGGAACCTGGCGGGCGGCAACGAAACGTGCCTGATGTCCATCCTCCAGGCGATGCTCATCCACGGCATGGTCATACGGGGCACGGCCCAACGGGACCATTACGGCCCGGTGGCCCTCGGCGGGCCGGACGAGCGGGCCGTCGGCGAGTGCCGCAAACTCGGCCGCAACGTCGCCGACCTCGCCGTCGCCCTGCGGGGATGAGGGATTCGCGCGGCGGGCGGTCTTGCCCGCCGCGCGGTGCCCAAGACTGGGCACCGCGCGATATGCGCCCTGCAAGCAGGGCGGCTGACCGTGAGCGGTGGCGCCACATCTAGCCGCCGACCTTGGTCGGCGCGTTCGTCGTGCCGCGAACCGACAAAGGTTGGCGCGGCGGGTCCGGAGACCCGCCGCGCGGGAAATTGTAGGCCACGCAAGCGCCACGATCCTGAAAGGAGCACCCATGGACGTATTCGTCTGCCCGGATTATGAAACCCTCAGCCGCAAGGCCGCCGCCGTCGTGGCCGACCTCGTCCGCGCCAAGCCCGACGCCGTCCTCGGCTTCGCGACGGGGTCCAGCCCCCTGGGCCTGTACACCGACCTCATCCGCCTGCACAAGGAGGAGGGGCTCGACTTCTCCAAGGTCACCACGTTCAACCTGGACGAGTACTGCGGCCTGGCGGGCGACCATCCGCAGTCGTACCGCCACTTCATGAACGAGAATCTCTTCGACCACATCAACGTGCCGACGGACCGGACGCACGTGCCCTCCGGCACGGACGAGGACTGGCGGACGTTCTGCACCCAGTACGAGAAGATGATCCTGGAGGCGGGGGGCATCGACCTCCAGGTCCTCGGCATCGGCAGCGACGGGCACATCGCGTTCAACGAGCCGGGCAGCAGCCTGGGCTCCCGCACGCGGCGGGTGTACCTCACGAAGCAGACCATCGAGGACAACGCCCGCTTCTTCGAGAAGGCCGAGGACGTGCCCACCTCCGCCATTTCGATGGGCGTGGGCACCATCCTGGAGGCCCGCACGTGCGTCATGGTCGTAAGCGGCGCCAACAAGGCCGACGCCCTCGCCGCGGCCGTCGAGGGACCCGTCACGAGCATGAACACGGCCAGCGCGCTGCAGTGGCACCCCGAGACGCTCGTCTTTTGCGATGAAGCGGCGGCGGCGACGTTGACGATGCGCGAGTATTACGACTGGATCGCCAGGCAGATGGAAGGCGAGTGACGCATGGCGCATCGCGCGGCGGGTGCGGAGACCCGCCGCGCCACATTTAGCCGCCGGCCTTGCCCGGTGCGTTCGTCGGCGCATGAGCATCGACGGGCGCGGTGGGCCGTCCTGCCCGCCGCGCCCACGTCCACCGGAGACCACCCATGAACGATACCCAGGTCCTGCCGGCCGGGTCCCTCGGTCGGAACTTCATCGACGGGCCGCACGTCCCCGAGGGCTGCGACGAGTACTACCTCCGCAACCGGCAGAGCGACCGCGACCCGTCCGAATGGCGCGGCCTGCGGGCCGAGGAAATCGAGACCCTCGTCAAGAACGGCAACGTCTGCGACAACTGGGACGACATCCTCGTTACGGACGAGTTCGACGCCACCCACGTCCGCAACTGCGAGTTCCACGGACTCGTGCGCATCGGGCGACTGGAGCACGTCTACCTCCGCCACCACGACCTGACGGTGCCCGTGGGCCTGACGAACAGCCGCATCATCTCCTGCGACCTCGGCGACAACGTGGCCGTC
Source organism: uncultured Anaerolineales bacterium (assembly GCA_964577175.1). GTDB lineage: Bacteria > Planctomycetota > Phycisphaerae > FEN-1346 > FEN-1346 > BS750m-G62. The sequence continues at coordinate 14,339 of CAZNYC010000077.1, read as the reverse complement.
CACAACGTCGATTACCTGGCCTACTACATCATCGGCCACCGGGTCATCCTGGCCAACATCGACGAGATGTCCTGCACGAACCACGCCAAGTTCGGCAACGGCATCGTCAAGGAAGGCGAGGAGGAAGAGGTCCGTGTCTGGCTCGACCTGGTGAACGAGGCGGGCGGCCGATCCGTGTTAGCGTTCGACGGCATGATCGCCGCCGACGCCACCCTGTGGGCCCGCTTTCCGGACGACAAGGCCCTGGCGGCCCGCCTCGGCGAGATCACCCAGCGGGCGTTCGACCCCCGCCGCGGCTTCTACGGCACCGTGGGCGATGAGTGCGTCATCAAGAACTCCCGCATCATCAAGGACTGCCGCATCGGGCCCTGCGTCTACGCCAAGGGCGCCAACAAACTCAAGAACCTGACCATCAACTCCAGCCCGGACGAGCCCAGCCAGATCGGCGAGGGCGTGGAACTCGTCAACGGCATCATCGGCCGCGGGTGCCACATCTTCTACGGATGCAAGGCCGTCCGGTTCGTCCTGGGCGAGAACTCGAACCTGAAGTACGGCGCCCGGCTCATCCACTCCTGCCTCGGGGCGAACTCCACCGTCTCGTGCTGCGAGATCCTGAACAACCTCATCTTCCCGGCCCACGAGCAGCACCACAACAACTCGTTCCTCATCGCCTCGATGGTCATGGGCCAGTCGAACATCGCCGCCTGCGCCACCATCGGGTCGAACCACAACAGCCGGGCCCCCGACGGCGAAATCCACGCCGGGCGCGGCTTCTGGCCCGGCCTGTGCGTCAGCCTGAAACACAACAGCAAGTTCGCCTCGTTCTGCCTCATCGCCAAGGGGGATTACCCGGCCGAACTGAACGTCCCCCTGCCCTTCTGCCTCGTCTCGCAGGACGAGGCGGCCGGCCGCCTCCAACTCATGCCCGCGTACTGGTGGCTGTATAACATGTACGCCCTGGCCCGGAACACGTGGAAGTTCGGCAAGCGCGACAAGCGTGGCCTGAAGGTCCAGAACATCGAGTTCGATTCGCTGGCGCCCGACACGGCCGAGGAGATGTTCGCCGGCCGCCGCCTGCTCGAGATCTGGACGGCCCGCGCCGCCGGGGGCGAGGCCGCCGCCGACCTCGACGACGACGCCCTGGCCGCCCGAGGCCGGGACCTGCTCGCGGGTCCCGCCGACGCCCTGGCGAACCTGGAGGTCCGGGCCGACGGCGTCGAGCACAGCCGCCGCCCCGTCGTCGTCCTGAAGGTCCGCGAGGGCTACGACGCCTACGGCCGCATGCTCACCTACTACGCCGTCAAGAACCTGCTGGACTGGATGGACGCCCGTCCGGACGCACGTCTCGCCGCCATGGCCGACGCCCTCGACGGGCCGCGCGACACCCGCTGGATGAACCTGGGGGGCCAACTCATGCGGCGGGAGGACGTCGACGCCCTCCGCGACCGCATCCGCAGCGGCGACCTCGACTCCTGGACCGCCATCCACGAGGCGTACGACGCCCTCTGGGCCGCCTACCCCGAGGCGAAGCAGCGGCACGCCTTCGCCACGCTCCGCGACCTCCTGGGCCTGGAGACCCTGACCGCCGAGGCGTGGGCCGAGGCGCTCGACCGCGCGGCCGAGGTCCAGCACGAGATCGCCGGCGAGGTCTACGCCACCCGCAAGAAGGATTTCGAGAGCCCCTTCCGGCGCATGGTCTACGAAACGGACGAGGAGATGGCGGCCGTGATCGGCACGATCGACGACAACAGTTTCGTCCGCGAGACGCGCGAGGCGACGGAAGCCTTCACCGCGCGCGCGGCGGCGGCCAGGCAGCGCGGGTGAGCGCGCTGTCACGCCGACCGAGGGTCCGCAGGACCCGAGCGCAGACGTCTGGCCGTTCGTATGGCCCGCGCGGAGGTGGATCTTCTGGACCCTGAGCATGAGATTCGTCAAACGACATCGCGGGCTGGTCATTGGCGGTGCCGTCGTTCTTGCGGGCCTTTTGTCGCTCGCAGCCTTTGTCTGGCGTGTGTGCCTAGTTCCCTATCAGAACCTGATGGACCTCGATTGGATCACTCAGGCATCCGAAGACGAAATCGTTGACGCCTCCAAGGCCACCATTCTCCTTCCGTGCCTCGACCCGCACGATGCGTTCCTTTACCTGGAAAAGTTCGGGGGGCCGGACGACGTACCTTACCTTCTCTGGGGGCTGCGCTGGCAGAAGGACACTGCCCCCGGCGAGGGCATGATTTGCACCAAGGCGCACTGCCTTGACGCGCTGCAGCGCATCACCGGCCACGATGCCGGCATGAACTACACCGATTGGGCCGAATGGTGGGAATCGGTCGATCACCAAGTGCCGCCCCGACCTCGAAGTACGTCCGACTGACCGAACCTCCGGGCCATCCACCCTCTTCGCGGCCTGCCGTCGCCCCGCACGGCACGATGTGTTCGCACCTCATAAGCCGGGCCCGCTTGCCTTCCGCCCCCGTTCCCCCTATGATGCCCGCCCCTCGGATGCCAAGGAGACCGTCTTGCCGGACCTCGATCCCACCGCCTGGGCCCTCGCCGTCGCCGCGGGCCTGATGATCGGCTTCACGAAAACCGGTGTGGCGGGCATGGGCATCCTGGTCGTGCCGATGATGGCCGGCATCTTCCCCGTCAAGCAGTCGGTGGGGGTGCTGCTGCCGATGCTGATCGTCGGCGACGTCATCGCGGTCGCCTACTACCGCCGGCACACGCAGTGGCGGGTGCTGCTGCGCCTCCTGCCGTGGGTCCTGGCCGGCATGCCGCTCGGGCTCCTGGCCCTGCACTACGCCGACAACGCCCAGATGAAGGTCGCTTTGGGCACGCTGCTGCTGGCGCTGATCGTGCTGGCGGCTGTCCAGAAACGGTGGGGCCGATGGCTGGAGGCCCGGCTCCCTCACGCCTGGTGGTTCGCCGCCCCGATGGGCGGGCTGGCGGGCTTCGCGACGACCCTGGCCAACGCCGCCGGCCCCATCACGACGATTTACCTCGTGGTCCAGGGGCTGAAGAAGCGGGAGTTCCTCGGCACGGTGGCCGTCTTCTACGGCACCGTGAACCTGCTGAAGGCGGGGCCGTTCGCCCACCTCGGGCTGATCACGCGCCAGTCGCTCCTCTTCAACGCGTGCATGGTGCCGGCCATCGGGGCGGGCGCCGTGGCGGGCATTCTCCTGCTGCCGAAGATTCCGCAGCGCCTGTTCGAGTGGCTGATCCTGGCCCTGGCGGCGGCAGCGAGCGTTCGGCTGATGGTGGCGTGAGAAGAGCGCGGGGGAACGATGTCATCCCGGGCGCCTTGCCATGAGCCGCCCCGGTTTCCCCCCGGCCGGACGCTTGACAAACCCCCCGCCGTCGCGTATGGTTTGGCGGCTCGGAGCGGGAATACCATGGGCAATCGCTGCGGAATCGCGGTCAAGGACAAGCGCACGGTCGTGTCGGCCGCCACCGGCACGACCAAGACGACGTGCGCCCCCGGACCGTAGGCTCCGCCGAACGCCTTCGACGCGGCCTTGCGGTCCCCCGAATCGCAAGGCCTTTTTGCTTATGGTGCTGCCGCGGCACGCCGCGGCCTACACGTACACGAACAGGAAAGGCAAACCGATGGCACTGAACGTCACCGTGGTCGGCATCGGACTGGTCGGCGAAGAACTGGTCCGGTGCCTGCGGGAGCGTGAGTTCCCGTGCACCTGGCCCCCGCGCATCGCCGCCACCCGCACCCGCGAGGAAGAGGTGGCCGGCGAGACGATGACCGTCCACGAGACCACCGACACGGTCTTCGAGGGCACGGACCTCGTCCTCTTCGCCGGCACCGAGGGCGCCAGCGGCGCCTCCGTCCAGTGGCGCCCCGCCGCCGAGGCCGCCGGCGCCGTCTGCATCGACAACGGCAAGGACTTCCGCATGGCCGACGACGTCCCGCTCGTCGTCCCGGAGGTCAACGCCGATGCCGTCACGCCGGAGACGACGTTCATCGCCAGCCCGAACTGCTCGACCATCCAGATGGTGGTGGCCCTGGCACCGATTCGCGAGGCGGCCGGCATCCGGCGGGTCCACGTGGCCACCTATCAGGCCACGAGCGGCACCGGCCGCCGCGGGCCCGAAGAACTCGCCGCGCAGACGCCGGGGGCCCTGCAGTCGCGCCGGAACATCCCGTTCGACCCGGGCGTCTACGGCCGGCCCATCGCCTTCAACTGCGTGCCGGAGATCGGCAGTTTCAAGGACGACGATTACACCACCGAGGAACTCAAGATGGACCGCGAGACGCGCAAGATCTTCGGCGACGACTCGCTCGCCGTCTCGGCCACCTGCGTCCGCGTGCCGACGTTCGACGGCCACGCCGAGGCCGTGTGGGTGGAGACCGAGCGGCCGCTCTCGGCCGAGGAGGCCCGCGAGGCCCTCCGCGCCGCCCCCGGCGTCCTCCTCATGGACGAGCCGACCGACGACGGCCGCCGCACCTACCCCGTGCCGCTCGACGTCGACGCCGGTCCCGGCCGCGACCTGACGATGGTCGGCCGCGTGCGGCGCGATACGGCCGTCGAGAACGGCCTGGCCTTCTGGTGCGTGGCGCACAACCTGCGGAAGGGCGCCGCGCTGAACGTGGTCGAGATCGCCGAGAACCTCGTCGCGCGCGGTATCCTGAAGGCGTAAGCGCGTGTGGCCGGGGCGGCTTGCCCGCCCCGGAGGTATGGCATCCCGGCCGGGCAAGCCGGCCGGGCCACACGGCGGCGCGCCGACCGAATCAAAGGAGCCCCCCGTGAAAGTCGCCAAGTTCGGCGGGTCCTCGCTCGCCAGCGCGGACCTGGTCCGCCAGGTCTGCGACATCGTCCTCTCGGACCCCGACCGCCGGCTCATCGTCGTCTCGGCCCCCGGCCGCCGGCACCAGGGCGACACGAAGGTCACGGACCTCCTCATCGCCTGCGCCGAGGCCCGCCTGGCGGGGGTCTCCGGCAAAGAGGAACTCGACGCCATCGTCACGCGGTACCGCGAGATCGCCGACGCCCTCGACCTGCCGCCGGACGTGCTCTCGGGCATCGAGGCCGACCTGGCGGCCCGTCTCTCGGAACCGGCGGACGATCACCACCAGTTCCTCGACACCATGAAGGCCGCCGGCGAGGACAACTGCGCCCGCCTGGTGGCGGCCGCCCTCCGGGCACGCGGCGCCGAGGCCCGCTACGTCTCTCCCAAAGAGGCGGGCCTGCTGCTGACGCACGAGCACGGCAACGCGCGGGTCCTGCCCCAGTCGTACGACAACCTCGCCCGCCTGGCCGACGCCGCCGGCGTCACGGTCTTCCCCGGCTTCTTCGGCCACTCGCCGAAGGGCGCGGTGGTCACGTTTCCGCGGGGCGGGTCGGACATCACCGGCTCCATCCTCGCCGCCGCCGTCGGCGCCGAGGTGTACGAGAACTTCACCGACGTCGACTGCGTCTTCGTCGCGAACCCGTCGCTGGTGCCGGACGCCCACCCCCTGCAGGAACTGACGTACCGCGAGATGCGCGAACTCTCCTACGCCGGCTTCGGCGTCTTCCACGAGGAGGCGCTGGAGGCGGTCTTCCACGCCGGCGTGCCGGTGTGCATCAAGAACACCGCCAACCCCCAGGGGGCCGGCACCCGCATCGTCCACGAGCGGACCGGGTGCCCCGGGTACGTCGCGGGCATCGCCGCCGACGGCGGCTTCTGCCAGATCACCCTGTCGAAATACCTGATGAACCGCGAGATCGGCTTCGGCCGACGGGTGCTCCAGATCCTCGAAGACGAGGCGCTCTCGTACGAGCACACGCCCTCCGGCATCGACAACATCTCCGTCATCCTGCGGGAGGACGAGTTCGACGAGGGCACCGAGACCCGCATCCTCCGCCGCATCCGCGACGAACTCGCCGTCGACGACGTCGCGGTCGAGCGGGGGCTGGCCCTGGTGATGATCGTGGGCGAGTGCATGCGGCACGCGGTCGGCACCGCCGCACGGGCCTGCAAAGCCCTGGCCGAGGCCGGCGTCAACATCGAGATGATCAACCAGGGGGCCTCCGAGGTCAGCATGATGTTCGGCGTCCAAGGCACCGACGCCGACGCCGCCGTCCGGGCGCTGTACGGCGAGTTCTTTCCGAAAACGTGAGCGATTGAGCGCGGCGGGTCTCCGCACCCGCCGCGTGTCGCACGCGGACGGCATGCTTTCGCGCCGTTGCGAAAGCATGGGCGTCGCGCACCGGGCACGCGCTCCGCTCCGCGTCGCGGCTAAGAGGGGCGTTGCGGCCGTCGCTGTTGCCGTTGACCTGCTTTCGCCGTTGCCGTCTTTGCGGCTTCGCGCCTTTGCGTGGGGCTGCCTTTTGCCGTTGCCGTTTGCCTTTCACTCCGCACTCCGCACTCCCCCGCATTCCCATTGACCCTCCGCGGGCAGCGTCTAGAATAGCGGACGAGCGCCACGCAACGGGGACGCCGTCATGCGCGCCATCACCTTCCACATCAGCACGCCGAAATGGTTCCTGTGCAAGGCGCTCGGCCGGTTCGCGCGAAGCATCTACTGGGGCCGGGCGTCCACCCTCCGCCTGCGGGACCTGCCCGAGCCCCCCCTGCCCGGCGACGACTGGGTCCGCGTCCGGCCGCGCCTGGGGGGCGTCTGCGGCAGCGACGTCAGCCTCATTCTCCTCAAGAATCCGCCGGACTCGTTCGCCAAGAACCTGGTCATCGAACCGGTCGTCCTCGGCCACGAGAACGTGGGGGAGGTAATCGAGCGCGGCCCGGCGGCCGGCGACGTGCCCGAGGGGCTCCGCGTCAACGTCGACCCCGTCCTGGCGTGCGCCGCGCGCGGCCTGCCGCCCTGCCCTTCCTGCCGTGACGGCCAGTTCTGCGCCTGCTGGAGCCAGGCCCGCGCGGGCGAGGACCTGGGGTTCTCGGTCGGCCATTCGGGGGCGGTGGGCGGGTCGTGGGCCGACTCGTTCCTCGCCCATACCTCGCAACTCGTGCCCGTGCCGGACGGCCTCTCGGACGAGCAGGCCGTCCTCGTAGACCCCCTCTCGGCCGGCGTCCACGCGGTCCTTCGCCGGCCGCCCACCGACCCCGACCAGGACGTCCTCGTCTTCGGCTGCGGGATCATCGGCCTCTCGGTCATCGCGTTCCTGCAGGCGTGGGGATTCAAGGGGCACGTGCTCGCCATCGCGCGGTACGCGCACCAGAAGTCGCTCGCCCTCCACCTCGGGGCCGACGAGGTCTGGGACCGCGCGGACCTCACGGACGCGGATTACTTCGAGCGCCTCGCCGAGAAGTACGACCTGCGCATCGTCCGCGGCGACTGGGGCCGACCTCTCCTGATGGGCGGCGTGGACCTCGTCTACGACGCCGTCGGCGGACGCAGCACCGTGGAGGATTCCCTCCGCCTCGTCCGGCCCCAGGGCACGGTCGTCCTCGTCGGCATGGGGCACCCCCGGTGGGTGGACTGGGACCCCATCCCGCACAAGCAACTCACCGTCACCGGCAGCCACGGGCGCGGCATCGAGCACTGGCGGGGCGAGCGGCGGCACACGTACCGGGTGGTCCAGGACCTGATGGCCGAGGGCGTCTTCCCGGCCGACAAACTCCTGACGCACCTCTTCCCGCTGGAGGATTACGCCACCGCCCTGGACGTCCTCACCCACAAGGGCCGACACGGGGCGGTCCATGCGGCGTTTCGAATTTCGAGTTGACCGGACCCGAGCCCCGAACGTAAGGTCGGGGTATGTATTCCGCGCGGTGGGCCTCCCGGCCCACCGCGCCCGAGCCGCGGACGTGCGCTCGGTACGGTTTAGCGTGGAGGCAGAAGGTGTCACCCTGAGAGTTTGTGACTCTATTGGGCTTGGGCGCTTGGGACCCCGGTTTTCGAGGGCGTCGGGGCACGTCTCTGAGCCATGCAGCAATAAGGTCACAAACTCTGAGCGAAGCGAAGGGTCTCGCCGTGCGAACGGCAACCCGGCAACGGCCACGGCGAGATTCTTCGGCCCGCAAGCGGGCCTCAGAATGACAACGCTAAACGCGTACGACGCGGCGGGCTCGAACACGGACCCCGAAAGGAGCCATACGATGTCACATGCCATCAATCGCCGCTCGTTCCTGAAGGCCGCAGGCATCGGGGCCGCCGGCCTGGCCCTGCCCGCCTGCCTGGACGCCGGCGCCCGCCGGACGGCGAGCGCGGCCGGTAAGCGCCCCAACATCCTCTTCGTCTACGCCGACGACCACGCCTACCAGGCCATCAGCGCCTACGGGTCGAAGATCAACCAGACGCCGCACATCGACCGTCTCGCCCGCGAGGGCATGCGCTTCCGCGAGTGCTACGTCACCAACTCCATCTGCGGGCCGATGCGGGCCGTCGTCATGACCGGAAAGTACAGCCATATCAACGGCTTCTGGCGCAACGGCAACCAGTTCAACTGGGACCAGCCCGTCTTGCCCGCCATGCTCCAAAAGGCGGGGTACCAGACCGCCATCATCGGCAAATACCACCTGGGGCACAAGCAGGACCCGCGCGGCTTCGACCACTACGAGATCCTCATCGGCCAGGGGCCCTACTACAACCCGCCCATGCTCCGCAAGGGCCACGAGGGCCGCGTCAAGCACACCGGCTATACGACCGACGTCATCACGGACCTCGCCCTCGACTGGCTGAAGGACGGCCGCGACCCCGACAAGCCGTTCATGCTCATGTACCAGCACAAGGCCCCGCACCGGAACTGGCAGCCGGGACCGAAGCACCTGAATATGTACGACGACGTGGACATCCCGGAACCCGACTCGCTCCTCGAGTCGTACGAGAACCGGCCCACGCCCGTGAAGACGCAGGACATGACCATCGCCGAGACGATGAACGCCCGCGACCTCAAACTCAAGGCCCCCGGTAACCTCACGCCCGAGCAGCGCAAGGCCTGGGACGCCGCCTACGAACCCAAGAACGAGGCGTTCCGCAAGGCGGACCTCGAGGGCAAGGACCTCGTCCGGTGGAAGTACCAGCGGTACATCAAGGACTACCTGCGATGCATCGCCTCGATCGACGACAACCTCGGCCGCGTTCTGGAGTATCTCGATGCGTCGGGCCTCGCGGAGAACACGGTCGTCATCTACTCCTCGGACCAGGGCTTCTACCTGGGCGAGCACGGGTGGTTCGACAAGCGGTGGATCTACGAGGAGTCGCTCCGCACGCCGCTCATCGTCCGGTGGCCGGGCGTCGTGAAGCCGGGCGCCGCGAACGCCGACATCGTCTCGCCGCTCGACTTCGCCGAGACGTTCCTGGACCTGGCCGGCGCCCCCGTCCCGGACGACATGCAGGGCCGCAGCCTCGTCCCGCTGCTCGAAGGCGCCGCCCCGGAGGACTGGCGTAAGACGCTGTATTACCACTACTTCGAGTTCCCGGGCGCCCACAAGGTCCGCCGGCACTACGGCGTCGCGGACGGCCGGTACAAACTCATCCACTTCTACGAGCCCGACGTAAACGAGTGGGAACTCATCGACCTGCGCGCCAATCCCGGCGAGAACCGCAACTTCTACGACGACCCCGCCTACGCCGACGTCCGACGCCGGCTGATGGCCGAACTCAAGCGCCTCCTGAAGATGTACCAGGTGCCGGAGAAGGACCCCGACGGCAAACCCCGCGCCCCGATGCCGGAGGTGTAAAAGGCCCGTGTGACGTAACGACCGCCTGTCATTCTGAGGTCCCGCTTGCGGGACCGAAGAATCTCGCCGTGCGAAAGGCGACAAGGTGAGATTCTTCGTCGCGGCTTCGCCGCTCCTCAGAATGACAAACGCTCATGTGTTCCGCTTGAACCAGAAACCTTATGAGACCCCCATGACCCGCGTCGCCCCGCCCCTTGCCCTCCTCATCCTCATCACCTCGACCGCCGCCGGCGCCGCCCGGGCGCCGAAGGTCGTCGGCCACTGGCGCTTCGAGGCCCGGCCCGGCGCCGACGCCGCCGGCGGGACGATCCCCTCCGCCGCCGGGCCCCGCACCCCGTCCGGCACGGCGGTGGCCGAGGGCGGCGCTCGCGTGACCGTCGCCGAGGAGACGCCCGGGCCGTTCGTCTACGATCCCCTCACGGGCCGGTCGCACGAGAACAAGGCCTCCCTGGCGCTGGAGCCGGCGGGCGGCGCCGCCCACGTCAAGATCCCCCTGCCCGGCGGGGGCCTCGAGAGTTTCACCCTGGAGGCGTTCGTCCGCCCGGCGGCGGGCCTTGCCGGACAAATCCCCATCGCCGTCGTCTCCGACACGGGCGGCGCGAAGACCGAGGCCGGCCTCGTGACCGACACCTCGCACAACTACACCTGGCTCGGCGCCCTGTGGCAGGGACCGGACGGCAAGGGCCGGCGATGGAACGTCGGCTATTACCTCGGCTCCGGCCGCATCACCGGGGAAGCGTACTGGCGGCACGTGGCCCTGGTGTACGACGCCGACGCCCGCCGGTTCACCTACTGGCTCGACCATTTTCAGCAGGGCGCGCAGGAGGCCGACGACGCCCTTACCTGGGATAAGGCCGCCCTCCTCATCGGCAACCGGCCCGGCGGCAAGGGCTTCGCCGGCCACGTGGACGAGGTCCGCCTGGCGGCCGGCGCCCTGCCCCGCACGCGGTTCCTCCGCGCCCGCGACACGCCCGCCCGCAACATCTCGTTCGAATCGCAGTCCGTCGTCTATCCCGAGGACGCCGGCGCCATCGACCTGAAGCGCGCCTTCGGCGCCGCCGGCGATGGCCGGACCGACGACACCCGCGCCTTCCGCGACGCCTTCCGCCACCTGGCGAACAAGGTGCCGCTGAAGGATTACACGCTGTACGTCCCCCCGGGCGAGTACCTCATCAGCGACGAGATCCGCTGGACCCGGTTCCTCTTCGTCCACGGCGCCGGGCCCGACCGGACCGTCATCCGCCTGAAGAACCGCTGCCCCGGCTACGGCGACCCCGCCAGACCCAAGGCCGCCGTCACCGCCTCGTGGCACGATTTCACGCCCGAGGCCACCGGCAAGGCCGGCAACGTCATGGACAACTATCTGCACGGCGTGACGATCGACGTCGGGCGCGGCAACCCGGGGGCCGTCGCTTTCGCCTGGCACACGAACAACCAGGGGTCGGTGGCGAACGTCGTCCTCCGCGCCCCGGAAGGCAGCGGCTGGGCCGGCCTCGCCCTCGCGGACAACTGGCCCGGCCCCGGCCTGGTGCGCGACGTGACCATCCGCGGGTTCAATCGCGGCGTTTACTCCATCGTCGGCCAGTACTCCATCACCTTCCGCAACCTGACGCTCGAGGGCCAGCGCGAGGCCGGCATCTACAACCGGAACCAGATGCTCTGGATCGACGGCCTCACCAGCCGCAACCGCGTCCCCGTCCTGGATGCCGGCGGCCTCATCGTCCTCGTCGATGGCAAGTTCGCCGGCGGCGACCCGAGCGTCCCCGCCATCCGTCTGCGCGGCGGGTACGGCCTGTACCGCAACCTCGCCGTCCAGGGGTACGCCAAGGCCATCCACTACACGCACGAGAAGAAGCCGGAGGCGGAGCGCACCGTGCCCGGCCCGCGCGTGGAGGAAGTCGTCTTCGGCAACCGGACGAGCCTGTTCGAGTCGCCGGAGAAAGGCCTCGACCTGCCGCGGCGCGATCCGCCCGACGTGCCCCGCGAGCCGCCCGAACGCTGGGTCAACGTCCGGGACTTCGCCGACCGCAAGGACGGCGACGACTGGGCCCCCGCCGTCCAGGCCGCCATCGACGCCGGCGCCCGGACCCTCTACTTCCCCAACCGGATGGCGTGCAAGGTCCGCTCGCCCGTCCACGCCCGCGCCAGCCTCGTGCGGCTCGTGGGCCTGGCGAGCGGCCTGGCGGCCCACAAGGGATACGACGGTCACGTGCTCGTCTACGACCATCCGGACCGCCGGCACGTCCTGGTCATCGACCGCTGCCACACCGGCCGCCTGCATCACGCCTCGCCCGCCGCGCTGGTCGTCCGCGACGCGAATCCGACCTACACGAACAAGCCGGGCGCCGGGCCGCTCTTTGCCGAGGACACGCAGTCGCGGTACCGCATCCGCAACCAGGACGCGTGGTTCTGGCAACTCAACACCGAGTTCGAGACGGGCGAGGGCGAGGCCCGCTTCGAGAACCGCGGCGGGCGGGTCCGCATCGTCGGCATGAAGACCGAGCAGAAGGGCGCCAACATCCTCACCGCCGACGGCGGCCGGACCGAACTCCTGGGCGGGTACTTCTACGCCAACAGCGGCACCGGCGGACACCCGTCCGTCATCATCAACGAGGCCGGCTTCTCCGGCACGTGGCGGAATTACTGGGCACGGTACAAACCCGTCGTCCGGGAGACGCGCGGCAGCCAGACCCGCGGCGGGGGCGAGCGGTACCAGGGACTCTTCACGGGCTACCCCGCGCCTTGAGGCGCGCCACCCGTGTGGCCCGGCCGGTCTTGCCCGGCCGGGGTGTCCCGGCCATTCGCTTCGCTCATGGCCGGGCGTTAGCCTTCCTCGCCCTCGCGGTCGCGGTGCCGCTCGCGTTCTTCGCCTTCGTCATCGTCGTCGCGTTCGCGGTGCCGCTCGCGCTCCTCGCCTTCGTCGTCATCGTCGTCGCGGTCGCGGTGCCGCTCGCGCCCTTCGCCTTCGTCATCGTCGTCGCGTTCGCGGTGCCACTCGCGCTCTTCGCCTTCGTCATCATCGTCGTCGCGTTCGCGGTGCCACTCGCGCTCTTCGCCTTCGTCATCGTCGTCGTCGCGGTCGCGGTGCCACTCGCGCTCTTCGCCTTCCTCGTCATCGTCGTCGCGGTCGCGGTGCCGCTCGCGCTCCTCGCCTTCGTCGTCATCACCGCGTCCCCGCTTGCGACGGAGGAGCCGCTCGTACCGCCGCTCCTGCTCCTTCAGCAGTTGTTCGACGAGTTTGACCTGCCCGCGGCTGCCGTGCTCGGCGGCCAGGCGCTTGAGCCGACGCAGGTCCGCCCACCGCTGAAGGGCGCGGTCGACGGTCTTTTCCCAGTCGGGTCCGCGTCGGCCTTCGCGTTCGCGGTCACCCTCGCGTTCGCCTTCACGGTCGCGGCGGGCTTCGGGATGGTCGCGTTCGCCTTCCCCCTCGTGCCGCGCCTCGGGATGCTCGCGTTCACGGTCCCCCTCGCGCCGGCGTTCGCCCTCGCCTTCGCGCTCCCGCTCGACGTGGCGGACTTCGCCGCCCTCTTCTTCACCGTGCTCGTCGGCGACGGCGGCATCCGGGCCGACCGCCAGCACCGCCAGGACCACCGTCCCGGCAATCGATTTCGTCCACGCACTTCGGAGAATACCCATCGTTTCCTCTCCTTTCTCGCGGGGGCCGGGGCGGACCCAGCCCGTCATCAACATGGCAAGGATCACCAGCAGGATCGGCCCGGCCGTCCGGACCAGGCGGCGGGGCCACCGGCCGCCCGTCCGCGGCCTCTCGGACCGCAAGGCCACCAGCCGGACCAGCCGCCGGCCGAGGCCCGACCGGTACGTCCCGCCCACACCCAGGTACGCCAGGGCCCGGCGTCCGCGGAGCCGCCGGCCCCACCGGAGCAGGCAGTCCGCCAGGCGCTGCGGGCCGTCGTCGACCAGGAGGCTGGCCTCGTCGGCGGCCGCCTCCGACGCCGCCGACAGCCGCCGCCGCGCCATCCACACCAGCGGATGCCACCACAGGAGGACCGTCGCCGCGTCGGCGGCCAGCAGCCACAGCGGGTCCCGGGCCGCCAGGTGCGCCAGTTCGTGGGCGAGGACCGCCTCCTGGGCCGGGGCATCGAAATCGTGCGCGAAGGCGCGCGGCAGGACGACCGTCGGCCGCACCACGCCGAACGCCAGCGGCGCCGCCAGCGCGCGGCTCTCGACCAGCCGGACCCGCCGGCGAAGGCCGACCCGTTCCGCCACGCTCCGCACCCGCCGCCGCAGCACCGCGTCGGCCGGCGCCCGCCGACGCCGCAGCCGCACCAGCAGCACGCGGGCCACGGCCGCCCGTCCCGCCACGACCGCGGCCCCCGCCGTCCAGACGAGGGCGACGAGCCAGGCGGGCACCCTCTCGCCGATCGCGCTCACGAGCGGACGTGCCGACGTACGCTCACGCTGCGGGAAGGAAACCGGGGCAACGGCCTCGCGCTGTGCCGGCCGATCGGCTCGGCCGACAGCAACCGGGATCGTCTCGGCCGCCGAACCCGGCCGGGACGAACCCGCCACGGCGTTGCTTGGAGCTTCTGGCTCGGGGCTCGGGGCTCGGGGCTCGCGGCTTAGGGAGGGTGGCATGGCCACGCTTGCGTCCCCACGGACCTTCGGTGCCGGGCGGCCGATGTCTGCACCTGCAGCGCTACTCGGCTGCCGCGCGGCGGGTACGGAGACCCACCGCGCCCCTTCGTGGT
>CAZNYC010000076.1:0-19975 GCA_964577175.1 uncultured Anaerolineales bacterium | reverse complement strand
TGCCGGAGGAGCATAACCCGCTGCTTCCGCCGCGGGCTCGAACGACGCCCGTGCCTCTCGCGCCACGTGCCACGGCCGGGCTTGCCCGGCCGTGCGCCGAACCCGCCATGTGGCCCGACCGGCTCGTCCGGCCGGGAAGGGCTATCGACCCGGCTGGACACGCCAACCGGGTCACACATACGCGGCGGGGTGGAACGACGCACGCGAGTGGGCCGAAGCACCGGCGCGTGCGAGTTGCGAAACGCTCGGTGCTCCCCCGCGGGCGTCGACGCCTTGCTTTGGCGCGCCCGTCTGATATACTGGCTTTGCGGAGGCCGACCCGCAAACGCACGCGGTCGGCCCCGGAGCCGCAGACATCCGGAGATTGGCCGTGCTAGGCGGGGGGTCAGCGGTCCCCTGTACCTGCAACCCGCTACAGCAGGGCTGAATTCCTCCCGGAGGCTTGCGGCGTGCGCACGGAGACGGCAAGCCGGGCGTTGAAGGTCGGATCCCATGCGATGGGTTACCGGTGAACCGGGTCAGGGCCGGAAGGCAGCAGCCCTAAGCCGGACGACCCATGCGCCGTGGGGCTGTCTGGCCGGAGCCTGGGCGGCCGCCTGCCGACGGGCGCTGCCTGTCGAAGGGAGGTGCACGGCCATTCTTAATGCGGAGTGTGGATTCACGGCCCGCAAGCGGGTCGGCGAACATCGGCTTGGGTATGCGCCTCGGCGTCCGGCCGACGTTCCCGGCGCACCTGCTGTTGCCGTCAATCCGAATTCCGCAATCCGAAATCACAAATGAGGTGTCCGTTCCATGCCCTACACGGTCCTCGCCCGGCGATACCGATGCAAGACCTTTGACGAGGTCGTGGGGCAGGACGCCATCGCCCAGACCCTGAAGTCCGCCATCGCGCACGACCGCGTGGCCCACGCGTACCTGTTCTGCGGCACGCGGGGGGTGGGCAAGACGACCGTGGCCCGCATCCTCGCCCGCGCCCTGAACTGCGAGGCGGGGCAGACGGCCGAGCCCTGCGGCACGTGCGACATCTGCGAGGCCATCCATCGCGGCGACGACGTCGACGTGCTGGAGATCGACGGGGCCTCGAACACGAGCGTCGAGGACGTCCGCACCCTGCGCGAGAACGCGCACTACCGGCCGGCGCGGTCGCGTTTCAAGATCTACTACATCGACGAAGTCCACATGCTGTCGCGGAGCGCGTTCAACGCGCTGCTGAAGATCCTCGAAGAACCCCCGCCGCACGTGAAGTTCATCTTCTCCACCACCGAGCCGGAGCGCCTGCCCGCGACCATCCTCTCCCGCTGCCAGCGGTTCGATTTCCGGGCCGTGCCGACCGCCACCATCGCCGAGCACCTCAAGGCCGTCTGCAAGCAGGAGAAGGTGACGCCGGAGGACGACGCCATCCGCGCCATCGCCCGCGAGGGCCGCGGCAGCGTCCGCGACGCCATGACCCTGCTCGACCAGGCCATCGCCGTCGGCGACGGCACCGTGACGCTCGACGCCGTCCGCCAGACGGTCGGGGCGGTGCGGGGCGAGCAGGTGCTGGACATCATCGCGGCGTGTGCCGGGGGCGACGCCGGCACGGCCCTGCAGCGGCTGGCGGAACTTCTCGCCTCCGGTGCCGACCTCGGAGCCCTCCTCGAACAGTTGATGCGCCAGGTGCGGGACCTCCTGGTCGTCAAGACGTGTGCCCAGGACGCCGAACTGCTCGATGCCTTCGGCCCGGACCGCGACCGGATGGCCGAGGTGGCCGAGCAGATGGCCGTCCCCGCCCTCGTCGCGTGCCTCGGGTACCTGACGGAGGCTCGCTCGCGGGCGCGGTATGCCGTGGACCCGCGTCCGGTGGCGGAACTGGCGATCGTGCGGATGGCGTCGCTGGCCGAGATGGAGCCCCTGCCGCAGGTCCTCGCGCACTTGGAATCGCTCCAGCGGTCGATGGCGGGTTCGGCTCCGGCCGCGGCGACGGGGCAGGGCGGCGGTGCGGCGCCGCAGGCGGACGCCGGGCCGGCCGCGAAGGCGGGCGCGGCGAGCGGCTCGGGCGCCTCCGCCGGCGCCGGCCGAGGGACCGAAAAAAAAAACGCGAAGCGCCGGACGTAAGTCCCGCCGAAAGACCTAGAGAGCCGTCGCCGACCGCCGTTGCCACCGCCGATGCCGAACCCGCCGAGGCGAACGTCGACGACGCCGTCCGCAAGGCCCTCGAGATCTTCGACGGCCGCATCTGCGACCGCTGAGGCGCGAGCATCTGTCTCGCGTGTGGCCCGGCCGGCTTGCCCGGCCGGGAAGGCATATCGACCCGGTTGGACAAGCCAACCGGGCCACACACCCGCGGCGGGTGCGGAGACCCGCCGCGCACAAGCATACGCTGAAATCACCGGGACCCACACGAGAACACGGGAGGCAGGATCCCATGGCCGGACTCGGCGACATGATGTCCATGATGAAGAACCTCGGTGGCCTTCAGGAACGGCTCCAGGCCGTCCAGGAGGAACTCCGCCGCAAGACCGTCGAGGGTTCCGCCGGCGGCGGCATGGTCACCGCGAAGGTCAACGGGCGGCTGGAACTGCTCGACATCTCCATCGACCCGGAGGTGGCCGGCGAGGACGTGGACCTCCTGGAGGACATGGTCAAGGCGGCCGTCGGCCAGGCGATGGACAAGGCCCGCGACCTCCAGCGCGAAGGGATGTCCGGCCTGCTGGGCGGCCTGCCGCTGCCCCCGGGCCTGGAGACGCTCCTCGGCCAGTGACGCACGCCACCGTGCCACGGCCGGCCTCGTCCGGCCGTGCTTCCTGGAGAGGCGGATCACGGCGGGGCAAGACCCGCCGTGGCACCCGGGTGTTCGAGCCCGCCGCGGGAGCGGCGGGTCACATAGGATCGGCCTTGGCATGTGCCACGGCGGATGAAGATGACCGGCCGCTTCCGTGGCCGGCTCGAAAAGGCATGTATTGCGCGGTACTCAGGCACTCAGGTACGGCTCTTATCCATGGACGTTTACACCGACAGCCTCCAGCGCCTCATGGCGGCCCTCGGCAAGTTGCCCGGCATCGGCCGGCGCAGCGCCGAGCGGATCGCTTTCCACGTCCTCGACGCCGAGACGGACGAAGCGGAGGCCCTGGCCCAGGCCGTCCGCGACGTCAAGACGAAGGTCGGCCGGTGCGCCACGTGCGGCTCGCTCGCCGAGGGCGACACGTGCGCCATCTGCGCCAGCGCCCGCCGCGACCGCACGCGCCTGTGCGTGGTGGAAAAACCTCGGGATGTCATCCGCATCGAGGCCGCGGGCGGGTATAATGGGCTGTATCACGTTCTGGGCGGGCTGCTCTCGCCCGCCGAGGGCGTCGGGCCCGAGCGGCTGGATCTGGCGGGCCTCCGCCGCCGACTCGACGAGGGCGAGATCGAGGAAGCCGTCCTCGCCCTGGCGCCGACGGCGGACGGCGACGGCACCGCCCTCTGCGTGGCCGAGCATCTGAAAGGCACCGGCGTGCGGGTCACGCGGCCTGCGCGCGGCCTGCCCACGGGGGCGAGCCTCGACCTGGCGAACCCGGCCATGCTCGCCGACGCCCTCCGCGACCGGCAGGAACTGGGGTCGTAACCATGCGGTTCGACACATCGCTTCAGCAGCGGCTCGAACAGCGCATGGTCCTGGCACCGCGGATGATCCAGGCGATGGAGATCCTGCAACTCCCCCTGGCCGCCCTCCAGGAACGCATCGACCAGGAACTCGTCGAAAACCCGGTCATCGAGTTGCGGCAGAGCGACCCGGACGAGCCCCCCGCCGGCGCCGACGCCCAGGCCGCCTCCACCTCCACCGACACCGCCGAGGGCGAACGCGACCTCGTCGTCGACGAAAACGGCGGGCCCGACGACTTCCAGCGCCTCTCCGACATGGTCGACCGCTGGGAGAATTACTTCGAGGAAACGGGAGGCGGGGGCCGACGCCCCGTCGCCGACGGGCCCGACCCGAAGGTCGAGGCGATGCAGAACACGCCCGACGACGGTCAGACCCTCCAGGAGTACCTGCTCGATGCGTGGCACCTTGAAGACGCCGAGCCCCGTATGCGGACGCTCGGCGAGGCGGTCATCCGGAACCTCGACGACAACGGGTACCTGCGGGGGGCGCTGGAGGATCTCGGCGCCGAGGTCGAACCGGCCGCCACCGAAGAGGAACTCGAGGACGCCCTCCGCCGGGTCCAGCGGGTGGCGCCCGCCGGCGTCGGGGGGCGCGACCTCACCGAGTGCCTCCTCCTGCAACTGGCGGCCGATCCCGTCTACGGCGGCGGTCCCGGCCTCCTGCCGGCCGACGCCCTGGAGGTTCGCATCATCCGCGACCATCTCAAGGACGTCGAGGCGAACCGGTACCCGCGGATGGCCAAGGCCCTCGGCGCCGACATCGACGAGATCCAGGCGGCCGTCGCACGCATCCAGCGGCTGAACCCGAAGCCCGGCGCCGTCATCAGTCCGCAGCGCACCCCGCCCATCATCCCGGACGTGCACATCCGCTGGGACGACGAGGTCGGCGATTACGTCGTCACCATCGAAGGCGGCGACACGCCCGAACTCTACATCAGCAAGGCGTACCGTCGGATGCTCAAGCAGCGCGACCTGGAGGAGAAGACCCGCCAGTTCGTCGCCAAGAACGTCCGCTCTGCCCGCTGGCTCATGGATGCCATCCAGCAGCGGCGGGACACGCTCCGGCGGGTGACCGAGTCCATCGTCCGGCACCAGCGGCCGTTCTTCGACGAGGGGCCCGAACATATCCAGCCCCTGAAGATGCAGCAGGTGGCCGACGACGTGGGCCTGCACGTCGGTACCATCTCGCGGGCCGTCGCCGACAAGTACGCCGACACGCCGTGGGGCATCTGGGCCCTGCGCGACTTCTTCATGGGCGGCACGGAGACGGCCGACGGCGAGGAGATGTCGTGGGACCGCGTCCGCGTCCATCTGAAACGCATCGTGGACGCCGAGGATAAACGGAAACCGCTCTCCGACGAGGCGATTGCGAAGCGTTTGCAGGCCCAGGGTATCGACGTGGCCCGGCGGACGGTCGCGAAGTACCGCGAGGAGATGGACATCCCCTCCTCCCGCCGCCGGCGGCAGTATTGACGCCTCACCGAGCCGCGATCGTAAGATCGCGGGTATCTCCACCATCTCGTCCGTATAATACGGTGGAGGCGCCATGGACCCGCTCATCACCGCCCTTCGCCGCGTCCGCCGACGCCTGCTCGCCGTCCGCGCTGCGGAGGCGGGCCTGGCGGGCGTGGTGGTCGCGGCGGCGCCGGCGCTCGTGGTCACGGCCCTTCGGATTCTCCTGCCTCGCCTCCTGCCGCCGATGCTGGCCCATCCCGCGGCCGCCCTCGCGCTGCTTCCGTGCGGATTTGCCGCGGGGTTCGTTGTCCGCGTCTCGGCCGGGGTGAGCCTTTACCAGGCCGCCCGCGCCGCCGACCGCGCCGCTCGTCTAGACGACCGTCTCGCAACGGCCCTGGAGCGAAAGAGGTTCCAGGAGTCGTCTTCTCAGCGCGTCATGCGCGGCGGGTTTCCGCACCCGCCTCGCAAAGACGCCGCCGGGCATCGCGGCGCGGTGGGTACGGAGACCCACCGCGCGCAGTCCGAGCCGGTACCTGTGCCGAGTTCCATTTTAGCCATGGAGGTCCGCCTCCTCTCCGACGCCCGGCGGGCGGCCCAGGAACTGGACCCGCGCTCGCTCCCGCTGGCTGCCACGCTCGGCCGGCGCGGACGGACCGCGCTCGTGGCGGCCGTGGCGCTGTCGGCCCTGGCGCTGGTGCCGTCGTTGGCGGGGCCGCCCGTGGACCGGCCGTCGGCGGAGCGGGCGGCCGGCGCCCTCGAACCGTTGGCCGCGGAGGAATCTCTCGCCCCGGCCGTCCGGCAGACCGTCCGCCGGGCGGTGGCGGACCTGCGCCGGGCGGGCGCGCGGCAGCGGGACGCCGACCGGGGCACGGAAGCCGTGTACCGCGCCGCCGCCGAGGCCCGCCGGGGCCGCGAGACGGTCGAACGGACACTCGCGTCGGCCGATGTGGAGGAGGTCCGCGAGATGGCCCGCGCCGCCGCCCAAGGCGACGCCGCCGGGGCCGACGCCGCCGCGGCCGACCTCGGCGACCGTCTGACGGGCGGCGGCCGCGGGATCCGCATGGGACCGGAGGATCGCGAGCGCCTGGGCGACACGCTCGATGCGGCCGTCCCGCGCGCCGGGGCGGGCGGCCTCGCGGACCTCGCCGATGCGCTCGCCGATGCCGCCCGCGCCGTTCGTTCGGAGGAAGGCGAACCTGCGGCCGCGCCGGCGTTCCGCCGGCTGGCGGAAACGATGGTCCGCGTTCTCGGTCCACAGGGCGAGGCCGCCGTCGCTGACGCCGTCGACGCGGTGGACCGCGCCCGCCGGGCGATGGGACTCCCCGCCGCACCGGACACCGCCGTGGCCGCGGGGCAGGGGGTGGACGCCGGCGCGCCGCCGGCGGGCGCCGACGGACCCGAATCCCCTCGCGAGATTCCCCGCGACGGGACGGCGGGAGGCGAGGAAGGACCGCCCGTCCCGGCGGTGCCGGACGAGGTCCGCCCGGAGGACCGCGACGTGGTCCGGAGGTATTTCGGGGGGTGACGTGGTTGACCGCCGACGTTGGTCGGCGCGTGGCGTCGCAAACGGACACGCGCCCTGCAAGCAGGGCGGCTACTGATCCAGGTAGAAGTAATGTACGGGGTTGTCATTCTGAGGAGCGGCGAAGCCGCGACGAAGAATCTCGCCTTGATGCCTTTCGCACGGCGAGATTCTTCGGCCCCGCAAGCGGAGCCTCAGAATGACAGCCTGGCGCGATGAGGACATTGCTTCAGTTTCGCTCAATAAGTGTGGTATTGCGTCACGCGAACAGCGCCGAGCCGACGCGGACGATCGTGGCGCCTTCCTCGACGGCCACCTCGTAGTCCTGCGTCATCCCCATCGAGAGGTCCGCGAGGGGGCGGGGCAGGTCGGACTCGCGGTTGATGCGCTCCCGCAGTTCCCTCGTGGCGGCAAAGACCGGCCGCGTTTCTTCCGCGTCGTCGACGAGCGGGGCCATCGTCATGAGGCCCACGAGGTGGACGTGGGGCAGGGCGGCGATGCGGGACGCCAGGGCGACGGCCTCCTCCGGTCCGACGCCGCCTTTCTGCTCCTCGCCGGCCACGTTCACTTCCAGCAGGCAGGTGGCGGTGGTCTCGGTTCCCGCGGCGCGCTTCTCGATCTCCTCCGCCAGGCGCAGCGAGTCGACGCTGTGGATCATGGTGCACGCCGGCACGACGTACTTGACCTTGTTCCGCTGGAGGCGGCCGATCATGTGCCAGCGGACGCCCGAGCCTTCGAGTTCGCGGCTGCGGTCGCGGAGTTGCCGGGCGCGGTTCTCGCCGATGTCCGTCTGGCCGGCCGCGAGGAGCGTGCGGACGGCGTAGACCGGCACGGTCTTCGTGACGGCGACGAGGCGGACGCCGTGCGGGTCGCGGTCGGCGCGGGCGGCGGCGGCGGCGATGCGTTCCTCCACCTCGCGGAGGTTCGAGAGGATGCGGTCGGCGTCAGGGGTCATGTGCACGAGTGTACCGCGCCCGGGCGGCGCTTCAAGGTGCCAAACGTGCAGGCGGGGCGGGTGTTCGCACCCGCCCCGCATCCGGCGCTACGTGGTCTGGCGCGGTGGTTGCAGAGAACCACCGCGCCACAACCCGGGGCCGAAGTGCCCTACCGGCTGTAGAGGCCGGTCAGTTCGGCCTTGCCGAGGACGTGGCCCTCCATCGCCTGCATCAGGGCCTGCTTGCCCGCGCCGGGGGCGAGGTCGAGTTTGGCGTCCAGGGCGTAGAGGACGAAGTTGTAATGGTGGTCGCCGTGGCCGGGCGGCGGCATCGGGCCGCCGTAGCCGACGTTGCCCCATCCGTTCTTGCCCTGGGCGGCGCCGCCGAGGTCCGCGACGGTCTCGGGCGTCGGGACGCCCGCCGGCAGTTCTTGCGTGTTGCCGGGGATGTTCCAAATGAGCCAGTGGTCCCACGTGCCGACGGGGGCGTCCGGGTCGTCGCACACCAGGGCCAGCGCCTGCGTGCCCTCGGGCGGGTCCGTCCAGGCGAGCGGGGGGCTGGCGTCCTTGCCCTCACCGGAATACTGCTGGGGAATGCGGCCGTTGTTTTCGAATGCGGGACTGGTTAGCGTAAAGGCCATGGTGGTCTCCTTCGGGGTCTCGGCGGATTCACGGGATTCGGGGGGCTCGGGAGGCGCGTCGTCCTGGGGTCGGCAGCCGGTGCCCATCGCGCCCCAGAGTACGAGCAGGGCGGCGGCGACCCAGACGGACGGGCCGTGGCGGGCGGCTCGGGGCATGGCGTCCTCCTTTCACCGTTCCATGATGGCGCGCCGAGGGAGGCCCGTGCAAGGGGCGGCGCGCGAAACGGTTGCACGCACCGGCCTCGCCCGCGTATCATGCGAGTCCCGGACGGAGACGAGCGCGACGGCAAGAGGACGCAATGACTGAAACGGTCATCGAGGTGCCCGACGAGGCGGCGTGGCTCGTCGAACGGGGCTGGCATTACGGCGAGATGCTGCTGCGTCTGCTGCTGGCGGGGGGGTGCGGGGCCCTCATCGGCTGGCAGAGGGAGAAAAAGGACAAGTCCGCCGGCCTCCGGACGCACATGCTGCTGGCCCTGGGCTCGTGCACGTTTACGCTGATCGGTCTGGGCATGGATGGCGGCGACATCATCCGCGTCGTCCAGGGCACGCTCATGGGCACGGGGTTCATCTGCGGCGGCGTGATCTTCCGCGAGGGTCCGACGGTGCGCGGCCTGACGACGGCCGTCGGCCTGTGGAGCCTGTCGGCTATCGGCGTGGCGGCCGGGGCGGGCGAGTACGGCCTCGCGCTGCTCGCCACGCTGGCGGCGTTCGCCGTCATGGCCGGCTTCGTCAAACTTGAGCAGAAGATCGAACCCGACGTCCGCGACCAGTCCGTGCCGATGCAGGGCGCGGCAGACGCCGGCGAGGGCGACGAGGCGTCCTGAGGCGTCCGCGCCGTCGGGCAAGTTTCGACCGTCTCCTATGCGCCACGGCGCGGTTCCACCCAGGGGGCGGATCACCACCAGAACAAAGGAGACCACCGTGCAGCGAATCGGATTCGTACTGGCCGTTCTGGCTGGGCTGGCCGTGCCGGTGCCGGCGGCCGAGTGGCCCCAGTTCCTCGGCCCGAACCGCGACGCCACCTCGCCCGAGAAGGGCCTGATGCGCGAGTGGCCCGACGGCGGGCCCAAGGTCCTCTGGACCGTCGACGTGGGGCCCGGCTACGGCGGGGCGGCGATCCGCGACGGCCTCGTTCACATCCTGGACCGCCAGAAAGGCCAGGCCGACGTCCTCCGCGTTTTCGATTTCAAGACCGGCGAGGAGGTGTGGACGTTCGGCTACCCCGCGCCCGGGCGCATCAGCCACGCCGGCTCGCGGTGCACGCCGGCCGTCGGCGAGACGTACATCTACATCGTCGGGCCGAAAGGCCATTTCCACTGCGTCGACCGAACGACGCACAAACCCGTCTGGCAGAAGAACATCCTGCAGGACTACGACGTGGGGGAGCCGACGTGGTCCGTCGCCCAGTCGCCGCTCATCTACAAGGACACGGTCGTCGTGGCGCCGCAGGCGGACAAGGTGGGCGTGGCGGCGTTTGACCTTGCCACCGGCTCGGTGAAGTGGGAGTCGGACCCCGTCGGGCCGATGGACTACGCCTCGCCGATGGTCCGGACGATCGGCGGCGTGGAGCAGATCACGATCGTCAACCGCCAGGGGCCGCGGGCCGTCGAGCCCGGCACGGGCAAACTCCTGTGGAAATACGACCATCGCTGCCGCATCCTCGTGCCGCCCATGACCGCGCTGCCGGAGAGCCGCTTCTTCGTCACGGGCGGATACAACGCGGGCAGCGCCGTCATCCGCGTCACAAAGGGTGCCGGCGGTTTCGAGGTGGAGGAACTGGCGAAGATCGACAAGGTCGGCTCGCACATCCAACCCGGCCTCTTCCACGACGGCCACGTGTACGCCCTGTGCAACACGAACGAGCGGCGCGACGGCCTGGTCTGCTTCGACCTGCAGTGCGACATCGTCTGGCAGACGGAGCGGAACCCGAACTTGTCCAAGGGCGGATTCATCCTGACGGCCGACAACCTCATCTACATCATGGACGGTGCGAAAGGCGACCTGCACATCGTGGAGCCGTCCGCCGACGGGTTCAAGTCGCTCGACAGCGTCAAACTGCTGGGCGGGAAGGAAATCTGGGGCCCGCTCGCCCTCTCCGACGGGTACCTCGTCATCCGCGACCAGCAGCAGATGAAATGCGTCGACATCAAGCCGGGGCGCTGAGTCACCAGCGCGGCGGGCAGTCTTGCCCATCGCGCCGGATGCGGTGCGGTCAGGGAGCGCGGCGGGTCTCCGCCCCCGCCGCGCCGTTCATGGGAGCGAGGGCGTCGTGTCCACCTTCTTCCTCTGGGCGGCGGCGGTGAGCGTGGCGTTTCATCCGCTGCTGTATCCCGTGCTGGGCCTTGGGCGGATCGTACCGGGATGCGACCCGCCGCCGGGGTACTGGCGACGCCGGCTCATCCTGAACCTGCTCGAGACGAACCTCGGGATGGTCCTGAACCTCGGCCTCGCGGTGGCGGTGGCGCTGTCGGCCGAGTACGGGTCCTCGCTCGCGTGGCCGCTGCTGGGCATCGCGGCTGGCGTCGACCTCATTTATACGGTGGCCATCGTCGCCCTGACGCCGCGCGACTGGTGGCACGCGCTGCCGACGGGCCTGGCGCTGGCGGATTACGGCCTGGCTCTGGCCGTGGCATGAATAAGCCTCGCTGCAGGAGCGTACAGGCTACCGGAACGACCTTCGCGTTGACGCGCCGCCCGAGCGGGCTATAATCGTCGGCGCGCGTGTGGCTGCAGCACATCGAAAGGAGACGAGCATGGAGGCAGGGCTTCTCATACTGTTAATTCTCCTGCTGCTGGTGGGCGGCGGGATTCTCGCGGTCGGCGGGTGGCTGATGCTGACCTACAACGGCCTCGTGAAACTCCGCAACCAGGTCCAGAACGCCTGGAGCCAGATCGACGTCCAACTGAAGCGCCGCCACGACCTCATCCCGAATCTCGTCGAGACGGTCAAGGGCTACGCCTCGCACGAGCAGGAGACGCTGGAGCGGGTCGTCCAGGCCCGCCAGCAGGGCATCGACGCCTCCAGCGTCAAGGAACAGCAGCAGGCCGAGAACATGATCACCGGGGCGCTGCGGCAACTGTTCGCCCTCTCGGAGGCGTACCCGGACCTGAAGGCCAACCAGAACTTTCTCGCGCTTCAGGAGGAACTGGCCTCGACCGAGAACAAGATCGGCTTCGCCCGCCAGTACTACAACGACACCGTCCAGACGTTCAACACGCGGCAGCAGCAGTTCCCGGCCAACATGGTGGCGGGGATGCTGGGGTTCAAGCCGGCCGACTTCTTCGAGATCGAGGACCCCGAGGCCCGCGAAGTGCCGGAGGTGAAGTTCTAGAATCTTTGCTGTTCGTTTGCTAGCGCAGCGGGGCTCCGGGCTCGCCGCGCGCACCCGGTGAACCCATGGCCCAATTCGAATCCCTCATCTCGGCCAACAAGCGCAACAGCGTCATCCTCGTGATTCTGTTCGTCCTGTTCATCTGCATTCTGGGCGGCGTCCTGGGCTGGGCCCTGTGGGGCGACCCGCGGGCGGCCATCCCGAGCATCGCCATCGCCTTGGCCGTCGCCCTGGTAACGGGCCTCGTGGGCTACTACTCCGGGCCGAAGGCGGTGCTCGCCCTCAGCCGGGCCCGGCCCATCGCCAAGCCCGACGACCCGGAACTCTACAACGTGGTGGAGGAACTGGGCCTGGCCTCCGGCCTGCCGATGCCCGAGTTGCACGTGATCGAGACGCCGGCCATGAACGCCTTCGCCACCGGCCGCGACCCGGAGCACGCCCACATCGCCGTGACGCGCGGTCTGCGCGAGCGCCTCAGCCGCGACCAGTTGCAGGGCGTCCTGGCCCACGAACTCTCGCACGTCAAGAACTACGACATCCGGTTCATGACGCTTATGGCCGTGCTCGTCGGCACAATCGTCATGCTGGCCCACATCGGGATGCGGGCGATGTGGTTCGGCGGCGGCCGGCGGCGGCGGGGCAGCGGCGGAGGCGGACTCCAGATCATCATCCTGATCCTGGCCATCGTCCTGGCGATCGTGGCGCCGATCCTGGCCCGGCTCATCCAGATGGCGGTGTCGAGGCAGCGGGAGTTCCTCGCCGACGCCTCCGCGGCCCGCATGACGAGGTATCCCGAAGGGTTGGCCTCCGCCCTGGAGGCGCTGGAGTCGAACGCCCACGAAATGCCGCAGGCCAACGGGGCCAACGCCCACCTTTTCATCCACGAGCCGCGCATGGCCCGCAGAGGCGGGCGGAAGTCGCACGGCCGGTGGTGGTCCAGCCATCCGCCCATCGCCGAGCGGGTCGAGCGGCTCCGCTCCATCGGCAACATCGGGGCGTGAGGCGCGCTGGCCGTTCCAACCCGCCGTCCCCGAGCCGCCTTTTGAGCCGGCCTCGGAAGCGGCCGGGCATCCCCATCCGCCGTGGCACGTACCACGACGGGTGATGATGACCGGGACCCCCCGTCCCGGCTCGAAACGCAAGGCGATGCTCCCGCAGTCGGCTCGGGCGCGGAAATCCCCAAGATTCCCCCGCCGCCTTGCCGACATTCCTGACGGGAGCGAGGTCCTGCCGTGATCCGGTACGTCGCCTACATCCTGGTGACGCTCATTGCCTTGGTGCTGGCCGGCTCGGTCGCGGTCGTCCTCGGGCAGGGTGTGGCCGAGTGCCTCGCCGGCCGGCCGGTCATTCACGTGACCACCCTCGACGGCATCGGGGCGGAGGGCGGCCACCCGCCGCGCATCCGGGCCGTTTTCGAGGGGCCGACGGGCCGCCGGCCGGGCGACCTGCGATGGGCCGTCGTCCGCTTCCCCCAGGGATGGACGCGGTGGGCCTACATCAGCGGCAGCGGTCTGACCCGTCCGAAGGGCCCGACCGGCCTGGTGGCGGGCCCGCACCGATTCCAGGTCGGGGTACCGGAGACGCGGTCCCGGCTGCACCTCGTGGCGCACGGGACGGCCTGGATCCGTCCGCGGGAAACGCCTGTCCTCTGGGTCGACGCCGCCGCCGTCGTGCCGGAGGCTTGGGCCGGGCGTCGGCCGGATGAGGCGGCGGCGGCCGAACCGCCGGATGCGCTCCTCGGGATACGTGACGTGCTGAAGACCCTTGCGGGCATGCGGGAAGTGGTGTACCTTGTGTCGGCGGAGCCGCGGACGTATGATGTGATTCGCAGCCGGGTGTCGCAGTGGGGGGCGCCGCCGGGACCGGCCTTCTGGGTCACGCCCGGGCGGGCGTACGGTCGGCTGAAGGGCCTGAAGGGCGTCTGGCCGGCCGTGCGCGGCGCCGTGGTCGCGTCGGACGCTCTGGCCGCCGCCGTCGAGCGCCTGGGGATATCCGTAAGCCGCGTGCCGCCGGCCGGCGAGGCGGACGCCGAGGCCTGGCGCCGTCTGCTGCACGTACGAACCTCGGTGCAATCGACGAATTCCAACCCCCGGAGGTGACGTGTCTTTGCGAGCCGCTTTCCTGCTTGTTGTCCTGCTGGTCCTGGCGACCGTGGTGGGCTGTTCGAAACCGCATCAACTGGTCACGCGCAGGCCGACGGTCACCGCGAAAGAAGCGTTCGTCTACGAACCCATCCGTAAACCGGTGTCGCGTGCGCGTCCGCGGCCGAAACCGGCCGTCCATCGCCCCACGCCGCCGCCGCTGCCCGATCACGATGCCGCGTGGGAGGTCCACGGGGCGGTCCGTCCGTGGCGGTTCATCGTCCTCCATCACAGCGCCACGCACAAGGGCAGCGCCGCCGTCTTCGACCGCTGGCACCGCAACCACAACGGGTGGGACGAACTCGGCTATCACTTCGTCATCGGCAACGGGACGTACTCCGGCGACGGGCGGATCGAGGTCGGCAGCCGCTGGCCCAAGCAGAAGCACGGGGCCCACTGCAAGGTGGGGCAGGACGAAACGTACAACAACGTCGGGATCGGCATCTGTCTGGTGGGCAACTTCGAGGCGCAGCGGCCGACAGAGGCCCAGATGACGTCGCTCGTCCGGCTGGTGGATTATCTGTCGGCCCGGTTCGAGGTTCCCGATTCGCGCATCATCGGTCACGGCGACGTGGACGACACGCGGTGCCCGGGCCGGTATTTCTCATTCGCGGACTTGTTCCGCCGTCTCGCCCGCCGCCGCGCCGCCCGCGAGGGCGCCTCGTCCACCGCCGCCCGGTAGGCAGTTATTGCGCCCGGTAGAAATGGAGGGCAGATGTCATTCTGAGGCCTCGCTTGCGAGGCCGAAGAATCTCGCCGTGCGAAAGGGAACAAGGCGGGATTCTTCGTCGCGGCGTCGCCGGTCCTCAGAATGACAAAGACGAAGGCTTCTCTTGCCAGACGCAACCGCCGCCCGCGCGACATGGCTTTGTCGTTGTCGCGTGGGCGCGAGACGCGCGTCAGTTGATGACCACCCGTCCGCTGTTGTCCCGCCGCCAGTGGACCACGTCCGGATGCGTGCGCTCGATGTCGTCCAGGATCTGTGACTGCTCCGTCGCGATCGACTGCCACTCCTGGAGTTCGTACGCCAGCAGGTCGCGGATCGAGACCATCCCCAGCGGGGCGCCGTCCTCGATCACCGGCATGTGCCGCACGTTGTGCGCCGACATCATCCGCCGGACCTGGTCCAGGCGGGTGTGCATCTGGCAGGAGATGACCTTCCGACTCATGATGCGGTAGACGGCCAGGTGGTTCGGGTCGGCGCGGCGGGCGAGCACCTTGGTGATGATGTCGCGCTCGCTCACGATGCCCGCCACCTGCCGGTTGTTGCCCAGAACGACGAGGCAGCCGACCTCGTAGTCGGCCATCATGCGGGCGGCGGCGGCCACGGTCTCGTACTGGTCGATCGTCAGGATCGGTTCCAGGCGGCGTTTGCTCAAGTCGGTGTCGCGGATCGACGCGACGGTCGCAGTGTGAGGCATGAATCCCCCAGTCTGGGTGTACACGTTCCCACCCTCTTATCGGCCGAACGGGCGACACCTTTAGCGGCAATCTCCCCGCGCAGCGTGGAAAGGGGCCGTGCGGTCCGCGGCGGGTGACATGGCCGCCCCATGGTGGGTGGCCATGGGGGGCTCGAAACGCCTTTCCCACGCCCGCGTGGCGGGTACCGAGACCCGCCGCGTCCATGCGGTACCGCATGGACGCACGCTTGGCCTCGCCGCCCCCGGCAAGTATAATGACCGTGGACTGCAAAGGACGTGCAACGATGGCCGCCCAAGGCCGACACACCGCCGTTTCCGACCTTCGGCTCAGCGTCTATTTGCGGGCGCTGCACCCGGAGTTTTTCGAGATCCGCGCCGATCGCGCCTTCGACGGCTTGGCGTTCGACGGCCAGATATGGCTCATCACGGGCGGACACGTCGTCGTTTTCATCGACGGGCCGGACGCCGTCACCGAGGTGGTTGCCCGCAAGGACCTCGAACTGCCGCGCCGCGGCCTAGCCCGCTCGACCGACCTGTCCGGCGACCGCGAACACCGCGTGGAGGCCCGCGGTACGCTGCTGTACCAGATGGCGTACCAGGTGGACACGTGCTCGCCCGGCCGGTATGTCCGCGAGGCGGAGGAACTTCTCGCCTCCGCCCGAAGCGGGCACGTGTATGCCGAAGGCGCCTCCGAGGGACGGGCCCGCGCGTTCTCCTATGCCGTCCCGGAACCGAAAGGGCGCGGCCTGCTCGTCCACGCCTGGCACGGGTTCCCGGCCGAGCGGACGATCCTGCGGACCCAGACGCTGATCGAACGGCTGTAGGATTCGCGCGTGCCGTTGTTGAGCCGGCGACTGAAGGTCGCCGAGAGACGCGAGGTGGTTATGAACACCGCACGTCGTATCCTGGCGATGACGCTGGCGCTGGTCCTCTCGGCGGCGGCCTCGGCGGCCGGCATCCGCAGGGGGGGCACGGTCGGCGGTGCCGGCGTCGGCATCGGGACCGTTGAGGAAGACCCCGAGGTCACCCACGAGAAGTGGAAGCGCAAGGCCGAGGAGGATTACAAGACGGGCATGGAGGCCCTCGCCGCCGGCAAGAAGGGCCAGGCCGTCAAGTTCCTCGTGCGGGCGTACGACATCGGCCGGCGCTATCGCATCGACTCGCCCTATCCGCAGAAGGCCGCCGACGAACTCGTCAAACTCGCCGAGGCCGGCACCCGCGAACTCGACGTGGCCCGCGACCTGGTGACCGGCGACGCGCCACGGGCCGGGCTCCTGGAACTGAAACGGATCACGCGCACGTACCTCGGCCTGCCGCCCGCCAAACAGGCGGGCTCGCTGCTTCGGCAACTGCAGGCGGACCCGGCGTTCCAGGCCCGGCTCCGCGAGTCGCAATTGGCCGGGCAACTCGCCCGGGCCGAGACCCTGGAGACCCGCGCCGCCGCCCTCGCCGCCGAGGTCGATCTCGACGACGTCCGCGACAACGAAGGGGGCGAGGGCGAGGAGGCCGCCCAGACGAAGCCCGCGGAATCGGACCCCGAGCCCGCCCCCGAGCCCGCCGCGGAAGCGGCGGGGCAGCCTGATCTGTCGGGGTCCTCTGCGTTGCGCACCGGGCCCCCCTTGCCGGACGGCGTCGACGCCGCCGACGTGGCGGAGCGGTCCCTCAGCCCCTCCGAGCGAGAGGCCCGCCGCCTCGACCTCCTGGCCGAGGCGCACACCATTTACGCCCGAGTGGCCGAGACGGGGAAGGGGACGGAGGTCGGCACCAACGCCGAGGCCGCCCGCCGCCGCCTGGAGCAGGACGCCGAACTGATGGCCCGCATTCGCCGGGCCCGGCAGCAGGACAAGGCCCGCGAGTGGCTCAGCCTCGGCACGAACTACATGCGGGCCGGCCGCATGGACAAGGGCCGCCAGTTCCTCGAGAAGGTCGTTGCCGAGTGCCCCGACACGCCCGAGGCCCGCGAGGCCCGCGGGCTGCTCGACGGCATGACAAAGTAGTTGCGTGACCGCCCGCTTCTGGTAGAGTGCCGTCATCGGCTTCCTCTATGCCTTTTCGCCGAGCGGAGATACCCATGACCCACGACGACGTCCTGGAACGAATGTGCACCGTCGGCCTCGTGCCGGTGGTGCGTGCCCCGTCGCCGGAGGGGCTGCTTGACATCGCCCGCGCCCTCGCGGCCGGCGGCATTCCCATCTGCGAGGTCACGATGACCGTGCCGGGCGCGATCGACGGCATCCGCCGCCTCGCCGGCGAGGTGGGCGAGGAGGTCCTTGTCGGCGTCGGCAGCGTGACCGAACCCGGCCAGGCCGCGGAGGCCATCGACGCCGGCGCCCGCTTCGTCGTCGGGCCCGTCCTCGTGCCGGAGGTCATCGAGGTGGCACAAGACAGCGACACGGTCGTTATCCCGGGCGCGTACACGCCGACGGAGGTCTTCCAGGCCCACGCGCTCGGGGCGGATATCGTGAAGGTCTTCCCGGCCAGTTTGGGCGGCCCGTCGTACATCAAGGCGCTGCTGGCGCCCATGCCGTTTCTGAAGTTGCTGCCCACCGGCGGCGTGAACCTGGAGACGGTGGGCGACTTCCTGCGGGCCGGGGCCGTCACGCTCGCGGCCGGGTCCGCCCTCGTGAAGAAGTCCGCCGTCGCGGACGGCGACTGGGCCGTCATCACGGACTTGGCCCGCCGGTTCCGCGAGGCGGTGGAAACGGCCCGCGCGGAATAGGGGAAAGCCCATGCGCATCACGGTCCTTGCATTCAGCGTTGTCCTCGTCGCTGCGACGATGTCGCTCGGGGCCGGCGGGGAGACCGTCGTCTTCTCCACCTGGCTGGGCGGGGCGGAGGACGATCGCCTGGCCGCCGCCGTCGTGCTCGAGGACGGCTCGATCCTGGTGGGCGGCGACGCGGAGGACGAGGGCGCGCTCATCCGTCTCTCCGCCGACGGGCAGAAGGTCCTCTCCCGCCGCCGCACCGACGGGGCGGTGACGGACATGACCCTCGCGCGCGACGGGCGGGTGCTGGCCGCCGGCGCCTTCGGCGTGGTGGCCCTCTCGCCTGACGCGCAGAAGATCCTCTGGGCGAACCCGGCGGGCGGTAAGCGTGCCCGCGTCGCCGCCGGCCCGGACGGGTCGGCCGTTGTCCTCGCCGACAAGCAGGTCACCGTCGTGGCGGCCGGCGGTAAGACACGGGGTTCCTGGAAGGTGAAGGGCGGGTACGTCGAGGACGTCGCCTGCGACCCCGCCACCGGGCGGGTCTTCGTGACCGGCTTCGACAACAATCGCGGCCACCGCAACCCCGTGCAGGTGGCGTTCGTCTACGCCTACGACGGCGGCGAGCGGGCCTGGAAGGCGTACGGCTGGGGCGGCAAGGAAGTGGACGACCGCGGTCTCATGGCCGACACGCGCGGCTACCGGCTGACGATGGGTCCGGACGGAAATCTCTACGTCGCCGGCGAGAGTGCGGGCGGCAACACGATGTGGTCCCGCCGGCCCCAGGACCTCGACGCGAAGGCCGACCTTGTCAAGGGCGACAAGTATCAGCACGCGTTCAACACGCGGGCGAACCACATCACGTACGTCGGCCGGCTCGACCCCCGAACGGGCGCGAGCGAGGGCGGCACGCTGCTGCTCGCGCGCCTGTCGAACAACCGGGGGAACACCATCCGGCCGCGGGCCCTCGCCGCCGACGCCGCCGGTAACATCTACGTGGGCGGCGCCTCGGCGTACGGATGCCCGGTCTCCGAAGGCGCGTTCGGGGCGGCCGAGCCGGCCGGTGCCTGGTTCTGCGTGTTCGACGAGACGTTCACCCGGCAGTACGCGACGGCCTTCGGCAGTGGGAGGACGGCTGCCATCGCCCTCGGACCGAACGCGGTCGTCGTCGTCGGCGAGGCGAAGGGCGGCGTCGTGCCGCACGAGGCGAGACAGAAAGAGCCGGGCGGCGGCGCGGACGGATGGATCGTGGCCCTGAAACGTAAGTAAAGCGGCACGCCATCGTACGCGGCGGGTCTCCGCACCCGCCGCGCAGCCGGGACGACGGTGGTTCGGACGCGGTAGGTACGGAGACCCACTGCGCCGCAAGAACAGGCCAAAAGTACACGTTGGATTTGAGATTGCAGATTCGAGATTCCAGATTGGTCACGGTTCGCCGCGGCGTTTGCGCCTCGCGTGCCGTTGCGGTGTGCATCGCAGTGGTGCTAACACTGCTCGCCGGCTGTCTCTTCTCGCCTCCCCGGCCGCGGAAGCCCAATTACTACGAGGTCCGCGGGCGGGTCATCGACGCCGACACGGGCCGCGGCGTGCCGGGGGCGCGGGTGCGGCTGCGGGCGACCCTCGGTGGCCCCGTCGGGGCCCAGTACCTCACGTCCTACGCGGTCACGCAGGAGGACGGGTCGTACCGGGCGGAACTCTCGGCCACATTCCACGTGATGCGCGACGCGGGCGAGATCCGCCTCGATGCGTCGAAGAAGGGGTACATCCCGGGCGGGGCGGACCTGCCGCCGCCCGAGAAGAAACGCGATGACTACAAGGCCCCGGACATCGTCATCCAGCCCGGCCGGGCGCCCCTGCCGCCGCCGGCCCTGAAAGGCCTCGGCGTGCCGCTGACCGAACCCCCGCCCCCCGATCTGCTGCCGTGGAAGCGGTGAACGATTTGGGAATGCGGATTGCTATTGACTTCGGTAAAAAGAACGGCTCGAGGTGTTGCGTTTCAAAGTTGAATCCGCAAACCTTCACGGTTGTCATGCTGAGGCGCGGCGAAGTTTACCCGCCGGAGGCGGGCCGGGACGAAGACTCTCGCCTTGTCGCCTTTCGCACGGCGAGATTCTTCGGCCTCGCAAGCGAGGCCTCAGAATGACACCCTCGAATTGCTTTTGCCGGACTCAATAAGGTCATTGCCGCGGCGCGCCGCGGCCTA
>CAZNYC010000075.1:6867-20059 GCA_964577175.1 uncultured Anaerolineales bacterium | reverse complement strand
GCATGGCCGCCGGCCGCATGGGCTACACCACCCGCGAGGTGGGCGACCTGGTGGCGGAGGCGGTTACGGCGTAGGTCTTTGTCCTTCGTCACTGGTCCTTGGGTGGGGCGAAGGGCGGGATGCCACTGGCGGCTTGCCCGCCAGTGCGTTTCATGGTGAGATTGTATGCGGGAGAGGCCCTTGCCGTGAAAACGGGAATCCCGGCCGTGCGCGGCGGGCCAGGAGGCCCGCCGCGCGGGAAGTAGCGTTGTAGTACTACGACCGCCGACGGGCCAGCATGGCCCCCGCCCCGAGGACCACGAGCGCCAGCGTCGCCGGCTCGGGGACGGCCGCTCCGCCCAGCGGGGCCGGGGCACCGGCGTCCAGCGTCTGGCCCCCGTAGTTGTTCCACACCTGGTCGATGAGGGCGTAGTCGGCCGCATCGACGGTGCCGTCGTAGTTCACGTCCCCGCACGCCCACCGCCAATCCCCACCGCCGGCGGGCGACTGGCTCCCGCCGTTCCACGACTGGTCCATGACGGCGTAGTCGGCGGCGTCGACGACGCCGTCCAGGTTCACGTCGCCGTACCAGGTGAACTTGACGAGGACGTCGGTGCCGTCGGCGTCGAGCGGTTCGCCCTCGAGGTCCTCCAGGCCGAGCAGCGGGTCGACGTTGTCGCCGACGCCGACGGCCGTCGGCATTCCGTCGCCGGCGGCCGTGCTGGAGGCGATGCCGGTGCCGTCCCACGTCCCGCCGCCGTAGCCGGAGACGACCCAGGCCTCGACTTGGTCAAACGGGCTCGCGCCCCGCTCGTAGTCGACGACGAGGTTGTTTTCCGTGAGGTCGAGAGTGCCGGTGTCGGCGGCGCTGACGTCCATCGTCCCGCCGTCGATGACGACGGGGCCGCCGAGCGCGACCATGAGGCCGTCGACCGTCGTCGTGCCGTCGGACTGGGTGTACGGGCCTTGGACGAGCATCGTGCTGCCGGCGTCGACGGTGACCTGGCCGGAGGTGTCGAAATCGCCGCCCACCGTGAGGACGGTGTGGCCGGTGTCGGGGGCGGCCTGGCCGGTGGTGACGGGGTCGTAGACCGTGAGGGTGCCGGCGTGGTCCATGGCGGGGAGGGCGAACTCGTTGTACGCCACGTCCGGGTCGGGGGCGGTGGTCTGGCCGACGCCGCCGACGAGCATCGTGCTGCCGAGGCCGGTGGCCATGGCGGGGCAGTTGACGATGGCGCCGCCGCGGCGGAGTTCGAGGCTCGCGCCGCCGTCCACGTTCAGGGTGCCGGTGTCGTGGCAGTCGAGGATGGAGGCGTCGACGAGGAGGCGCGCGTCCGTGTGGATATCGATCGTGCCGTAGTTGTCGAGGCGGATCTCATCGAGGGCGAGGAGGCTGTCCTCGGTGGCCTCGATCAGGCCGTCGCTGACCTTGTCGTTCGTGTCGAGACGGAGCCAGGCGCCCGGCGTGTCGGCCGAGACGGTGCCGGAGTTGACGAGGGCGGCGCTGATGCGCCCGTGGCCGTGGATGCTCTGCGGCATGTTGTGGAGGACCGTGGCCTCTCCGCTGATGACGCCGCCGGCCAGTTCCACGATGCCGTTGCCCTCGAGGGTACAATCGTAGCCCATCTCCGACTCCCAGTTCCGGAAGTGGAGATCGCCCTCGACCCGCAGGAGGCCCTGGCCGCCCTGCGTGCCGTCGAACACGCCGACGCTCTGAACGCTGAGGGTGGCGCCGGGCGTGATGAGGGCCTCGCCGCCGCCTTCCGCCTCGGTGAAAGGATCCATCGTGCCGACGTCCAGACGGACCATCGCCGTTTCGTCCCAGACCACCATTTGGCCGCGGTTGTGGACCTCGACACCGAGGAGTTCGGTGTCTCCGTCGGCGACGAGTATTCCGCCGGCTCCCACGTGGCCGGGCAGCCTGACGGAGGCGTCGCGGAGGAACATGATCGTCATGGGCGACGGGTCGGAGGGCGGCGCCGCGCCGGCGGGCCCGCGGACGCGGAATCGCGGCATGTTGCCGGGGTCGTCGTCGTCGGGGGACATGACGCCGGCGTCCTCGATCTTGAGGATGGCGCCTTCGGCGGCGGTCAGGCCGCCGTCCTGTTCGTCGCCGATGAGTTGCACCTGGGCGTTCGTGATGAGGAGGGTCTCGCCGAAGGTGTCGGCCGTGATGCCGCCGGTCTCGACGAGGAAGGCGCCCGTCACGGTGCCGTAACCTCCGACGGCGTGGTCGGTGTACATGGCGCCGCGGAGAGTGCCGCCTTCGAGACGAATGCTCTGGCCGCCGCCCACGTACTCGCAATCGTGTGGATGGAACGTGCCGTCGTCGGCGACAAGGATGTCGCCCTCGCCCTCCAGATTGCCCCAGAGGTGAAAGACGCCGTCGTCGTACAGTTCGATGAGCCCCTCGTTGGTGCCGGTGGTTTCGTTGTTCAGGCGAACCTCGAGGCGGCCTCCGACGACGATCTCGTTGGTGTTCTCGAACCGGTCGGCACCGGGGGCGTCCTCGACGTCGATGAGGAGCGAGGCGCCGGGCAGGATCGAGATCTCGCCGGCGTTGGCGAGTCCGCCGAATTCCGTCTCGCCCCACTGGATGGAGGCGACAGAGCCTCCGTCGAGCAGGACAAGATCGTACTCGCTCTCGTTCTCGCCAGTGGCGACCAACGAGGCATCCCATATGGAACTGCCGCCGGGGATGCCCAACCGGACTTCGCCGTCGCCGCCGTCGAGAGTGGCCTCGTACAGACGGAGCGTGCCGCCGTGCTTCACGCCTACCTGGCCATGCTCGTTCAAGTACATGGCGTCGTTGATGAAGAACTCGGCGCCGTCAAAGACCTTCACGCTGTGCGTCACGGGCGATTCGTGGGCCAGGAAGGCGCCGGGCGCCAGTTCCAGGACACCGTTCTCGACCGCCAGGTCTGCCTGCAACTGGAGGCCCGGGTACGTCGGCCCGGGTTCGCTGGTGGCGATGGTGCCGTAGCCCGAGAGGGGCACGTCGCTCTGGAACCCGCCGCGAATCTCGCCGCCCGCCAGGACGACGTTCCCGCTGCTGCCGCTCCACGAGGTGGGCGACAGCGTTTCGATAACGCCTGAGACGGTGCAGACGGCGCTGGGCCCCAGGTCCATGTGGTCCACCTCCAGGTGGCCCGCCGCTTCGACGGTCAGCGTGGAGCCTTCCTGGACGTTGAGGTTGCCGATGTGGGAGTACCCCTGTTTGACGGCAAGATGGCTGAACCCGCCGCCGGAGTTCATGACGGTGACGTCGGGGCCGCCCGGAAGCAGTGCATCGTAGAACGTCGAGTTGTACACGTGCATCGTGCTGCCGTGATCCACGCTGACGTCGGTGGTCAGGACGGAGGAGTCCCGGATGTCGGCGTGGCTGCCGTTCTGGACGCGCAGCGCGTTGCCGTACTCCACCTTTGCCCCGTCGAGTTCCAGCGTGGAGCCGGTGTCGGCCAGGATCGGGTCACCCGTGCCGTGAATGTGGCCGCTCAGGCGGAGGCGGGCGTTGTCGACGGCCCGGATGGTGCCCTGCTGGCCGCCCGAGACGATTTCGAGATCGTTGCACTGGACGGTCAGGGAGCCGTAGTCCCGCGCCTCGAGCCGGGCGCCGCCGGCGCCGTCCAGGAAGATGTCGTCGACGGCGAAGGTCAGGTCCTCGCCCACGCCGATGGCCTTGACGGTGCCGATGATGCCGGCGCCGAGGGCCCGGACCTCCCCCGTGCCGTGCAGCAGCCCGTTCTGGCTGATGGCCAGCGGATACCGGTGCGGCCACATCGTGTGCCAGGCGGCTCCCGGCAGAAAGCCGTCGTCCACGTGGGCGGTCAGGGTGAGGGTCGCGTCGTCGACCAGTTTCAGTTCCTGCGCGAGCATGACGTCGAAGACGCCGGCGTCGTCGCGGAGGACGGCCATGTCGCCGCCGGCGAGCAGCCGGCAGTCGTACATGTCGGCCCACGTGTCGTGGGGATACCCCTCGGGCGGGGCGCCGCCGCCCGGCCAGTTCCACATGGCCGGGTCGTCCCAGTAACCGGGGCCCGCGCCGGCCCAATCGGCCTGAAACAGTTGGCCGGAGGCGTCGGGTGCGGCCGCCAGCAGGGCCATCAATGCCAGCACGACGGTCGTGAGTCGGGAAAACGGATGCATGGTTCGTTCTCTCCCCGGTCTGAAACGTCCCCCCGTGCCCCGCCGGACGGAGCGGGGACGGTCCTGGATCGCCCTGCGCCGGCGGCGGCATGCGGCCGGCGTGGTCGTTTTGGTGGGCTGCCCCCCCCGCCGGAGGTAACGGCCGGCTCCGTCCCGCCGCCGGCGGTGGGCGCAGGGTCGTGCACGGCAGCAAAAGGGGCCGCCCCGCACGCCTGGCGCACGGTTTCGGCCCCGGGTGCTTACACGACACTTCAGATCGTACTATACCTCAGAAACGGCCTTTAGTCAAATTAAGTGGCGTTTTGGGTATCAGGATAAGGGTGGGACGGAGGCCCGCTGGCGGCGGACCTGGCGCGCAAAGAAGAAGCGCGGCGGGTGCGGAGACCCGCCGCGCGGTATCCGTCCATCCGAAATCCGAAGTCCGAATTCCTATCCGTCCAGCACCCACCCGTCGCGATACTCTTTCTTGAGGTACTGTGCGACGGCGGGGCAGTTGGTGACCTTGCCGGTCGCCGGGTCGTACTGGAGCGGTTTGTTGCCGGGCGCGTTGCCGGCGCGGTAGGCGGCCAGGGCGAGCATGTTGGCCTCGATGAGGGCGCCGGAGTAATCGAAGTTGCAGAGGGTCGGCTTACCGGTCTTGGCGCCGATGATCCATTCCTTGTGATGGCCGGGCGAGGGCGGAATGAGGTCGTCCTTCCCCTTGGGGGCGGTGTAGTGCGTCATGTCGCCGCTGGTCGGCATGAGGATGCGGAAGCCGTAGTCGGCCAGCAGGTACCCCTCCTCGCCCTTGAAGAGGGCGCCCTTGAAGAGGTGCTCGCGGTCGAAGGTCTTCGAGGGCAGTCCGGGCTTCTTGCCGCCGTCGTACCAGTAGGCCTTGACGGCCGGCCGCCAGTCGTTGGCGGGGTGATCCCATTCGGCCTCGAGCCAGGTGGGGCAGGTATCGGTGCTCTTG
This sequence comes from uncultured Anaerolineales bacterium, assembly GCA_964577175.1. Taxonomy (GTDB): domain Bacteria; phylum Planctomycetota; class Phycisphaerae; order FEN-1346; family FEN-1346; genus BS750m-G62. The sequence continues at coordinate 14,982 of CAZNYC010000075.1, read as the reverse complement.
GGCTCGGAGCCCTTGGCCTTGCAGGAGGTGGGCAGGGAGAGGCCGAAGCCCCAGTAGGCCATGTCCATCATGTGGGAGCCCATGTCGCCGATCTGTCCGGCGCCGAAGTCCCAGAATCGGTTCCAGGCCAGGCATCCGCCCATGTAGCCGGAGTTGTAGGGGTGCATGGGGGCGGGGCCGATCCAGAGGTCCCAGTTGAGGTGGTCGGGCGGGTCGCCGGCGGCGGGGAGGTAACTGCCGCCCTTCGGCTTGCGGCTGCACCAGACGCGGACTTCCTGGGGCGTGCCGATCGCCCCGCCGCGAATCATCTCGACCATCCGGCGATAATTGTCGGAGGCGTGAATCTGCGTGCCCATCTGGGTGGCGAGTTTGTCCTGCTTCTCCATGTACTTCTTCCGGACCAGCCGGGCCTCTTCCACCGTGATGGCGATCGGCTTCTCGCAGTAGACGTGCAGGTCGCGGTTGATCGCCCACGTGCATATAAAGGCATGCGTGTGGTCGGTCGTGGCGCAGACGACGGCGTCGAGGTCCTTCTGCTCCAGGCACTTGCGCCAGTCGACGTAGGTCTCGGCCTTGGGGAACTTGTCGGCGGCCTTGGCCAGGTTCTTGGCGTTCACGTCGCACAGGGCGACGATGTTCTCGCTCTTGACGCCGTTCAGGTCCGCCCAGCCCCGGCCGCCCACGCCGATGCCGGCGATGTTGAGTTTGTTGCCGGGGGCGTCGGCGCCGGTCACGATGCCGGACCGGAGGACCACCAGGCCCGCGCCGGCGGCGCCGGCGAGGAGCATGTTGCGGCGTGTCATGGTACCTGCCATGGTTTCTCTCCTTGGCATACGTTTGCGCGGATGCGGTTCGTTCGCGGCCACGTGCGCGCGGGCCACTGAACAAGCCAACAGCAGCATCCCCGTCCGTCATTGTGAGGAGCAGCGACGTTTACCCGCCGGAGGCGGGCCGCGACGAGGAATCTCGCCTTGACGCTGCCGGCACGGCGAGATTCCTCACTCCGCTCGGAGTACAGCGTTTCGGCTCCGCAAACGGAGCCTCAGAATGACATCGTCACAGAGCAGGATCGCACAGTAACGAACACGGCAATCGGCTCACACCTCCTTCAGTCCCTGGTCCTTCATCGTCCATCCCTTGCGGTACGCCTCGCGGATGAGCGCCTGGGCTTTCGGGTTGCCGGTGGCCTTCAGATTCTCGGCGTCCCAGTCGAAGCCGCCGCCCGCGCGATAGGCCACGTTGCCCAGGAGGACGGCCTCGGCCAGCGGGCCGCTGTAATCGAAGTTGCACGTGGCCGGCTCGCCGCCCTTGCACGCCCGGATCCATTCCTTGTGGAAGCCGGGCGAATCCGGGATGGACTTCTCCGGGGGCTCGAAGTCTTTGAATTCCTCTTCCGGGTGCAGCCGCCGCGAGCCGAACCCGCAGATCAGCGTCCCCTTCGTGCCGATCAGCACGTTGTTGGCGCCCTTGAGGTTCAGGCCCTTGTCCTTCAACGCCTTCGGCCCGCCGTGACTCCAGTGCAGGGTGACGGGCCCGCGCTTGCCGACGGCGGGGAACTCCATCCGCGTCTGCATGCTCTTGGGCGTCTGCTCGGGATGGATCTCCGGCCCGGACCCGTCCACGTGTGTCGGGGCCGTCAGGCCGAGCGCCCAGAACGGGATGTCGAGGATGTGGCAGCCCCAGTTACCGGTCTCGCCGGTACCGAAGTCCCACCAGAACCGCCACTTGTACGGGACGTAGGCGGGGCTGTACTTGCGGTCCTCGGCCGGGCCGAGCCACAGGTCCCACTTCAGGTGGTCGGGCACGGGCGGGAACTCCTTGGCGTCGCCCGGCATCCCCCGGCTGCCGCCCACCCAGGCGTGCGCCTCCTTGACCTCGCCGATGGCCCCGCTCCGGACGAGTTCCACCACCCGGTGCATGTTGCCGATGGTGTGCCGCTGCACGCCCAGTTGGGTGGCCAGGCCCTTCTTGCGGGCCAGGGCGATCATCTGTCGGCACTCCCACACGTTGTGGGCCATCGGCTTCTCGCAGTACAGGTGCTTGCCGCGCTGAAGCGCCCACATCGACGGATGGAAGTGCGTGTGGTCCGGCGTGCTGACCGCGACGGCGTCGATCTGCTTTTCCATCTTGTCGAACATGCGGCGGAAATCGTGGAACTTGCCGGCCTTGTCGAACTGGGCGAAGCGCTTGCCGGCCCGCTTCTCGTCCACGTCGCACATGGCCACAATGTTCTCGCTCCGGACGCCGCCCACCTGGGCGCCGCCCCGGCCGCCCACGCCGATGCAGGCCACGTTCAGTTTGTTGCTGGGCGCGTCCTTTCCCAGGAGCATCCCGGACCGAAGGACGACGAGCCCGGCGCCGGCGGCACCGGCCCTCAGCATGTCACGGCGTTTCATGTGTGGTCTCCCTGAAATGGAGTCGTCCCGCCCCGGACGACGGTGCGTGCAGTTGCTCCCCATGCGGTGCCACCCTAGCCGCCGGCGGAAGGCGTGTCAAGCAAACCGCCCGCGGCGTGCCGCGGCCGGTCTTGCCCGGCCGGGTGTTTCGCCTGTGTGGCCCGGTTGGCTTGTCCAACCGGGTCGGTATGCCCTCCCGGCCGGGCAAGCCGGCCGGGCCACACAAGGCACCCTTCTTTTCGTGCGTTGCATCGCCTCGTCTCGTATAATCCACGGACTCAGGGGTAAGGTTCCGTTCAATCAGGAGACCCGTGCCATGACCGCCACCCGCCGCATCCGTCCGCTCGTCGTTCTCGTTGCCGTCGCCCTTGCCGCCGGCGGCCTCTCGGCCGCCGAAGAGAAGGAGGAAGGGTTCGTCTCGCTCTTCAACGGCAAGGACCTCACCGGCTGGGAGGGCGCCACCAAGGGCTACGTCGCCCGCGACGGCGTCATCGTCTGCAAGAAGGACGGCGGCGGGAACCTGTGGACCAAGGACGAATTCAGCGATTTCCATCTGAAGTTCGAGTTCCGCCTCACGCCCGGGGCGAACAACGGCCTCGGCATCCGCATGGCCCCGAACGCCCACGCCGCTTTCCAGGCCATGGAACTCCAGATCCTCGACGACACCGCCGAGAAGTACGCCAAACTCAAGCCGTACCAGTACCACGGGTCCGTCTACGGCGTGGTGCCGGCGAAGCGAGGCCATCTGAAGCCCGTCGGCGAATGGAACCAGCAGGAGGTCATCGCCCGCCAGGGCCGCATCCGGGTCATCCTCAACGGCACCACCATCGTCGACGCGGACGTGTGGGCGATCGATCCCGAGAAGACGCTCGACGGCCGCCCGCATCCCGGCCTGCACAACAAGAAGGGCCGCATCGGGTTCCTCGGCCACGGGGCCCACGTCGAGTTCCGGAACCTGCGGATCAAGGACCTGGCCGCCGACGCCGCGCCCGCCGCCACCGCCGCCGAGAAGCATCCCTGGGTCACCTACGAGGGCGGGGACGGGCCCGGCAAGGGCAAGCACCTCGTCTTCCTCGCCGGCGACGACGAATACCGCAGCGAGGAACTCATGCCGCAACTCGCCAGGATCGCTGCCAAGCGCCACGGCTTCAAGTGCACGGTCGTCTGGGCGATCAACCCCAAGACGGGCGAGATCGACCCGTCCGTCAAGGACCACATGCCGGGCGTGCACCTCCTGGACGAGGCGGACCTCATGGTCATGTTCCTCCGCTTCCGCGCCTTGCCGCCGGAGCAGATGAAACACCTCATGGACTACACCAACTCCGGCCGGCCGATGATGGGCCTCAGGACCTCGACCCACGCCTTCAACTACGGTGGCAAGAGCGACAACCCGTACGCCAAGTACTCCTTCCGCAGCAAGGACCCGAAGGGCGGTTACGGGCGGATGGTCTTCGGCGAAACCTGGATCAGCCACTACGGCGCCCACAAGCGGGAGAGCACCCTCGGCATCATCCCGCCCGAGGCCAAGGACCACCCCATCGTCCGGGGCATCGAGAAGGTCTGGGGTCCCAGCGACGTCTACGGCCTGACGGAACTGGAGGGCGACTGCAAGACGATCGTCCTCGGCCAGCCGCTCGCCGGCATGGAACCCGACTCCCCGCCCAACGAGAAGAAGAAGGCCATCCCCGTGGCCTGGACGAAACACTTCACGGGCACGAGCGGCAGGCAGGCCCGGGTCTTCACCACCACGATGGGCCACGCCCACGACCTGAAGGACGAGGGCTTCCGCCGCCTGTGCGTCAACGCCCTGTACTGGTGCGTCGGGAGGGAGGAGAAGATCCCTGCCGAGTCGAACGTGGACTTGGTGGGCCAGTACGACCCCAAGCCGATTGGGATGCGCGGCCATCGCAAGGGGATGATGCCGGACGATTTCCGGATGGAGTAGGCCGAACCGTTCAAGCCGGCCGCCTTTCGAGCCCGTTGCGGAAGCAGCGGGTCATCCGCATCCGGCATGACACGTGCCACCGCCAATGGAGATGCCCGGCCGCTCCCGCGGCCGGCTCGAACAGCGCCGCTCCCCCAGTTTTCGGCTGGACGCCCGCCCGTTTCCCGGTACACTTGTCGCCCCGTTTCGGGAGAGACCCGCGAGGGAGGGACCACCATGGGCAAGACGGCGTTTCTCTTCCCCGGCCAGGGGGCCCAGTATGTCGGCATGGGCAAGGATCTGGCCGAGGCCTACGACGAGGCCCGCGCCCTGTACGAGCAGGCGGACGACCTCCTCGGCTTCCCGCTCTCGGCGATCTGCTTCGAGGGCCCGGAAGAGCGTCTGACGGCCACCGACGTCAGCCAGCCGGCCATCCTCGTGACGAGCCTGGCGGCCCTGGCGGCGATGCGGACCACCGAGGCGGGGCAGGCCCTGGCGCCCCAGGCCGCCGCCGGCCTCAGCCTGGGCGAATACACGGCCCTCGTGGCCGCGGGCGCCCTCGCGTTCGACGACGCCGTCCGCATTACGCACCGGCGCGGCCAGGCGATGCAGGAGGCGTGCGAGGCCCAGGCGTCCGGCATGGTCAGCCTCATCGGCGTGGATGCCGCCCAGGCGGAAAAGATTTGCGAGGCCGCGCGCGACGCCGGTATAATCTGGCCTGCCAACTACAATTGTCCCGGACAGGTGGTCGTCAGTGGCGTGGAGGCGGCCTGCGAGAAGGTTGCCGCCATCGCCGAGGACCACGGCGCCCAGCGGGCCGTGCCCCTGGCGGTGGCGGGCGGCTTCCATTCGCCGCTCATGGCCCCCGCGAGGGAGAAACTCACGCCCCACCTGAACGGGCTGCGGGTCCGGGACCTCGCGTTTCCCGTGGTGGCCAACGTCGCGGGACACTACTACGAGGGGCCGGTCCAGGTGCCGGACCTCCTGGCCCGGCAGGTGGACGGGCCCGTCCGCTGGCAGCAGGGGATGGAGCGGCTCCTGGCCGATGGGTTCGACCGGTTCTACGAAATCGGGCCCGGCCGGGTGCTGACGGGCCTCCTCAAGCGCACCGACCGCAAGGTCGGCCGGGCCGCCGTCACGGTCGGCACCGTCGAGGACATCGAGAAACTGGCCGGCGAGTAAGTCTGCCGCCGTGTCACTGGGCACAGGGCCAGACGTGCCACGGCCGGTCTTGTCCGGCCGTGCTGTTGGAGGACATCGAGAAACTGGCCGGCGAGTAAGTTTGTCATTCTGAGGAGCCCGAAGGGCGACGAAGAATCTCGCCGTGGTCGTGGCCGTCTTGGGGTTCGCACGGCGAGAGGCTTCGCTTCGCTCAGCATGACACCGTGGAGCAACAGGCAGGATTAAGACATTCGGGAGGACGGATGAACTTCGAGGGCAAGACGGCCGTCGTGACCGGAGCGGCCCGGGGCATCGGGCTCGAGATCGCGCGAACCCTGGCCGAGGGCGGCGCCGCCCTCGTCCTGGTGGATGTCCTGGAGGACGCCCTCCGGAAGGCCGCCGACGCCCTCGACGGCGCCGCCTCCGTCCGCACCTATGCCGTGGACGTCACGGACGAGGCGGCCGTGGAGACGATGATCGACGAGGTGGTCGACGAGGCCGGCCGGATCGACATCCTCGTCAACAACGCCGGCATCACGCGGGACGACCTGCTCCTTCGGATGGACGCCGACGAGTGGGACCTCGTCCTGAAGGTGAACCTGAAGGGCACGTTCCTGATGACGAAGCACGCCGCCCGGTACATGGTCCGCCAGAAGGGCGGGCGGATCGTGAACCTGGCCAGCGTCTCCGGCCTCGTGGGCAACCCCGGGCAGGCCAACTACTCGGCCTCGAAGGCCGGCGTGGTCGGGTTCACCCGGACGGTGGCGCGGGAACTGGCGCGCAAGAACGTGACGTGCAACGCCGTCGCCCCCGGGTTCATCGACACGGAGATGACCCGTGTCCTGTCGGACAAGGCGAAGGAGGCGGCGCTGTCGGCCATTCCGATGAAACGGATGGGCGAGGCGGCCGACGTGGCCCGGGCGGTCGCGTTCCTCGCCAGCGACGAGGCGGCTTACATCACCGGCCACGTCCTGCCGGTCGACGGCGGGATGGCCCCGTGACGGACCCGCAGGAGGGGCGTGCCCGGCCGGTCCGGCCGCCGTTGCCGCACCGGCCCATTCACGAATCGTTTGCGTAGGGAGGACAGACTTTGGCGACCATCGAGGAACGTGTGGCGGAAATCGTGGCCGAGCAGATGGGGGTCGATAAGTCCCAGATCACCCGCGAGACGTCGTTCGTCAATGACCTGGGCGCCGACTCGCTCGATACGGTCGAACTCGTCATGGAATTCGAGGACGAATTCGACATCAGCATCCCCGACGAGGATGCCGAGAAGATCCAGACGGTCGGCCAGGCCATCGAGTACGTGGAGGCGCATCTGTAACGATGAGGCGCCGCGTGGTGGTTACCGGTCTGGGGCTGATTACGTCGCTCGGTCGGCGGGTGGACGCGTTCTGGCGCCGCTTGCTCGCCGGCGAGTCCGGCGTCAGCCGCGTCGAGGCGTTCGACGTCTCCGACTTCGCCGTCCAGGTGGCCGGCGAGGTCAAGGACTTCGACCCCACCGACTACATGTCGAAGCGCGAGGCGCGGCACCAGGACCGTTTCAGCCAGATGGCCGTCGCCGCCGCCATCGGCGCCGTCGACGATTCCGGCCTCGACTTCGCCTCCGTCGAGGACCCGTTCCGCGCGGGCGTCATCGTGGGCAGCGGCATCGGCGGCCTCTCGGAGTTCGAGCAGCAGCACGAGCGCCTCATGACCAAGGGCGCCATGCGCGTCTCGCCGTTCATGATCCCGAAACTCATGATCAATGCGGCGGCGAGCCAGATCTCCATCCGTTACGGCGTCAAGGGACCCAACGCCGGCGTCGCCAACGCCTGCTCGTCGGCCAATAACGCCATCGGCCAGGCGTTCTGGACCATCGTCGGCGACGAGGCGGACGTCATGATCGCCGGCGGGTCCGAGGCCGCCCTCACCCCCATGGGCCTGGCCGGCTTCTGCACCAACAAGGCCCTCTCGACCCGCAACGCCGACCCGCCCGGCGCCTCCCGCCCGTTCGACCGCGACCGCGACGGCTTCGTCCTCGGCGAAGGGGCCGGCATCATCGTCCTGGAGGAGTACGAGCACGCCAAGGCACGCGGGGCGAACGTCTACGCCGAGATCACCGGCTTCGGCATGTCCGGCGACGGCACCCACATCGTCCAGCCCGACCCGGAAGGCCGCGGCGCCGCTGCCGCCATGCAGAAGATGCTCGAAGACGCCGGCGCGGGCCCCGAGTCCGTCGACTACATCAACGCCCACGGCACGGGCACGCCGCTCGGCGACGTGGCGGAGGTGAAGGCCGTGCGGCAGGTGTTCGGCGATCACGCCGATGCGATCGCCGTCTCGAGCACGAAGTCGAGCATCGGCCACCTCCTGGGGGCGAGCGGCGGCGTGGAGTTCATCGCCACCTGCCTGGCGATCCGCGACCGCGTCGCCCCGCCCACCATCAACCTCGACCACCCCGACCCGGAGTGCGACCTGAACCACGTGGCCCTTGAGCCCCGCGAAATGACGATCGGCGGGGCGGTCTCCAATTCCTTCGGCTTCGGCGGCCACAACGCCTGCCTGCTCGTGCGGAAGGTGTGAGACAGGCAGGCCGCGGCGCGCCGCGGCCTACGTTTCCTCGTTCGATGCGCCGCCCTCTTCTTCCGCCAG
>CAZNYC010000075.1:0-6767 GCA_964577175.1 uncultured Anaerolineales bacterium | reverse complement strand
GGCGCGCCGCGGCCTACGTTTCCTCGTTCGATGCGCCGCCCTCTTCTTCCGCCAGCAGGCAGGCCGCGGCGCGCCGCGGCCTACGTTTCCTCGTTCGATGCGCCGCCCTCTTCTTCCGCCAGTTGCCGCGCTAGCCGGAGCGCCGCGTCGCGCGTCGTCACCTCTCCCTCGAGTTGGCCGTCGTAGACGGCGTCGAGGATCGGGCCGAACGCCGGCCCGGGCACGAGGCCCATCGCGATGAGGTCCCGGCCGGTGATGAGCGGTTCGGGCCGGACGGCCTCCTCCCGCGCGATGCGGTACCGGGCCATGAGGGCCTCGTACCCGTGTGCCGTGCCGCCGGAGGCCAGGCAGTCCGCCCGCCAGAGTTCGGCGAGTTCCTCCAGTCCCGGCTCGGCGAAGAGGCGCTTGACTTTCGCGACCCGCAGCTGGGGCCAGTTCGCGAGCGTCATGTGCCGGCGGACGAGCCACTTGACGCGCCGCCGCGCGAACGTCGAGAGCCGCAGCCGCCGGCAGACCTCGCCGGCCATCTCCTCCCCGAGTTTCGCGTGCCCGTAGAACGTGAGCCGGCCCTTGCGCATGCGGCACGTGGGCGGCTTGCCGACGTCGTGCAGCAGGGCCGCCAGGGCGAGTTCGTAGGTCGGCTCCCGCAGGTGCGCGAGGCACAGCAGCGTGTGGACGAAGACGTCGCCCTCCGGATGGTAATCCGGCGGCTGCTCCGTGCCGCGGGTGGCGTCGACCTCGGGCAGCAGCACTGCCAGCAGGCCGAGACGATCGGCCAGTTCCATGCCGCGCCGCCGCCCGGCGGGGTGCGTCGTCAGGATCCTCTCCAGTTCCGCCGAGACCCGTTCACCGCTGATGCTCTCGATGCGCCAGGCCAGGTCGCCCACGGCGTCGGCGGTGGCCGGGTCCAGGTCGAAGTCCAGTTCGGCGGCGAAGCGGACGGCCCGGAGCATCCGCAGATGGTCCTCGGCGAAACGGTCGCGCGGGTCGCCGACGGCCCGGACGAGGCGGCGCGCGAGGTCCTCCCGTCCGCCGACGAAATCGTGTACCTCGTCCGTCGCCGGGTCCAGGAACATGGCGTTGACGGTGAAGTCGCGGCGGCGGGCGTCGGCCTCGGCGGTCGTGAACGTGACGGCGTCGGGGTGCCGGCCGTCGGCGTACCCGCTCTCGGCCCGGAAGGTGGCCACCTCGACCTGGACCGCCCCGTCGCGCACCACGACCACGCCGAACGCCTTGCCGACCGTGAGGGCGTCGGGCCAGAGGGCGAGGACCTCCTCCGGCGTGGCGGAGGTGGCGACGTCCCAGTCGCGGGCGGGGCGGCCGAGCAGGAGGTCCCGCACGCATCCTCCCGCCAGGTACGCCTCGTGCCCGGCCTGGCGCAGGCGCTGAATCACGTCCTCGGCAAGTTGGCGTTGGTTGGGCATCAAGGGATCCGCATTAGATATCAGGCAACAGGCAACAGGCAACAGGCAACAGCAACGGCAAAGACCACGGCGAGACCCTTCGCTTCGCTCAGGGTGACAGCGTGCCCGTTGAGCCGCGACGCGCAGCGGAGCGCGTGCCTTCGCCGTTGGCTTGCAGCCTGTGGCTCGCGGCCGCCGTTACCTCGCCTCCCGTTTCGTCGGCGTGGCGTGGGCGCGGTCGCGGCGGTGTTCGGGGCGCATCCAGTTCGCGATGAGGGGTTCGGCCACCGCCAGCACGAGGCACAGCGCCAGGAAGTACTGCCACAGTTCCCGCCGCGCGCCCGACGCGAACCGGCCGACGAGGTCCTCGAGGCTGGCGGCCACATGGCACTCGCGGGCGCCGAGCCCCTCGCGGAGCGTCTCGGCGTCCATCTCTGCCAAGAGCGATTCCTGCGGGTCCGGGTTGGCCGCGAAGACGCCCTCCGGTCCCTCGCCGGTCGCCACGCGGTACGTGTAATGCCCCAGGTTCCACGTCTTGTCAAACCGAAGGCGGTTGAGGCCGCGGGCCGGGTCGGCCTCGGTCTCGGGCTGCTCGGAGGCCGTCTCGCCCTGCGGCCCGAGGGGGCCGGTGACCTCCACGATGGCCTTCTCGCGGACCTCGGGGTACAGGTTGATCTCGAACGGTTCGCCGGCCAGCAGGTTGACCTGCTCGTCCTTCGTGCCGCGCGCGAGGTGCACGATGCGCATCATCAGCGGCAGGAAGAGGTTCCGGACGGGCAGGGTGGTCCAGTCGGTCGTGGCGCTGGTGGTGAAGAGGAGCACGTGCCCCCGGCCGAACGGCTTCGCGAGCAGCAGCGCGTCGCCGCTCGAGAGCCGCGCGAGCACCGCCTCGTTCGGCGCCTCCGGCGTCCGGAAATACTCGTACACGAGCACGTCCTGGTAAATCTCGGCGGAGTGGACCAGGTCTTCCAGGTACGGCGACCCGGCCCGGACCTGGGTGATCTTCTCAACGGTGGTTTTGAGGACGGCGTCGCCGACGCGTTCGCCCAGGCGGGCGGGCAGGAGGCCGCCCTCCCGCGCCACGCCGTCGACGAGCAGGCGGTTGTACGTCTCGGCGCTGATTTCGGGCCCGCAAAAGACGACGAGCGTGCCGCCCGCCGCCACGTAGTCTGCCAGCGCCTTCGCATCGGACGCCGTCAGGCTCCCCACGTTGTTCAGGAAGACGACGGCGTAGCGCGCCAGGTCCGCGGGCGGGAAGGCGTCGGCGGTCCGCTCCTCGGGCCGGATGGCCCACGGGAAGTCCGACTCCGCCCCCACCGGGTCCAGCGCGCGAACCAGGTAAAAGTTCGCATCGTCCACGGGCACGTCGGCCGCCGTCCGCCGGACCGCCAGCACCGGCACGCGGTCCGCCACGGTGAGCGCCAGCCGGCGGGCGTCGTCGACGGGGAGGGCGTCCTCGCCCTCCAGCGCCACGCGGACCTCGTGCGGCCCGGCTTGCTCGAAGACGTGCGCGAGCGACACGGTCTCGACGGCGCCCGCCGTGCCGGCGGCCGAGAGACGGACCACCTGCTTCGCCCGCGCCTGGCTCGCGTCGTCGACGAACAGGAGGACGCTGCGCTGCTCCTCGGGCGACTGGCCGGTGTTGGCGACCGTCACGTCGATACGCACCGGCATGCCGACCGTCCGGTCGCGCGAGACCACCTCGGCCCCCGTCACGGCCACGTTGGCGACCGACGGTTCCGTGGGGCGGATGACGGCCACGGGGATGTCCGGATGGGCGGCGGGTTCCTCCAGGTCCTCCAGCCCTTTCCAGGAGCGGGCCTGGCGGTCCGTCAGAATCCAGAGGCGCCGCTCGGCCGAGCGGGCCTTCTCCAGCAGCGTGTAGGCGTGGCGGACGGTGGAGACGAGGTCCGCCCGGCCGGTCGAGACCCGGGCGTCGTCGATGCGGCGGAAGAGGGCGGCCCGGTCGCTCGAGAGGCGGTCGGGCCGCGGCCGGCCGCGCGGGTTCGTCAGCAGGACGGCGGCCTCGGTGGGCTTGAACGGGCTCTCGAGGATGGCCCGGGCCTCCTGCTTGGCCCGGGCGAAACGCGTGCCCGCCTCGCCGCGGACGTTCATCGAGTAGGAGTTGTCGAGCACGAGGACGGCGGCGCTGGACGCCTGCTCGCCCAGCAGGCTGAAGTCGCGTGACAGGAACGGGCGCGACAGCGCGAAGGCGAGCAGCCCGAAGAGCAGCATCCGCAGAATCATGAGGAAGAGGTTCTCGACCTTGCGGCGCCGGGCGGTCCGCTCGGCCGCGCTCCGCAGGAACCGCAGCGTGGGGAACGGCACTTCCGGCGCGCGGGTCTGGTGGATCATGTGGATGACGACCGGGATGGCCGCGCCCACGGCCCCCGCCGCCACCCATGCCGGCCACCATGCGCTGAGGAAGTCCATGTGTGCCCCGACGTTGTCATTCTGAGGAGCGGCAAAGCCGCGACGAAGAATCTCGCCTTGTCGCCTTTCCCGCGGCGAGATTCTTCGGCCTCGCAAGCGAGGCCTCAGAATGACAACGCAATGTCATTGGATGTAATTATGATATCACCGAAACCGCTGCCGCTGCGTCAGGTACGACCGCAGGAGGAAGTCGTACGGCACGCTGGTGTCGGTGAGGACGTACTCGGCGTCGCCCTCGGCGCACGCCCGTTTGTAGCGGTCGATGAACGCCCGCAGTTCCTCCAGGTACGCGTCCCGTACGCTGGACGGGTCCACCTGGTACCGGTCGCCGGTCTCCAGGTCGAGGAACTGGGTGAGTTTCTTGAACGGGAACTCGAGTTCGGCCGCGTCGAGCGTATGGAACAGAATCAGTCCGTGCTTCTTCTGCCGGAAGTGCCTGAGGGCCCGGACCACCTCGTTCTCGTCGTCGTAGAGGTCGCTGATGAGGACGATGAGGCCCCGCCGGCTGATCATCTCCGCCAGGTCGTGCAGCGGTTTGCCGAGGTTCGTCACCCGGCCCGGCTCCAGGCGTTCCAGGCGGTGACACATCTCGTTGACGTGGGCGGGCGAGCCGCCCGGCGGCATGTGGAGCCGGATCTCGTGGTCGAACGCCACCAGGCCCACCGTGTCCTGCTGGCGGGCCATCAGGTACGCCAGCGTCGCCGCCAGGAACGAGCCGTACTCCAGTTTCGTCAGCCCCCCCGCCCCCGCGTAATTCATCGAACCGGAGCAGTCCAGAAGGATCCAGCACCGCAGGTTCGTCTCCTGCTCGTACTGCTTGATGTAATAGCGGTCGGTCTTGGCGTAGGTGATCCAGTCCAGGTGCCGCAGTTCGTCGCCGGGGACGTACGGCCGGTGCTCGCTGAACTCGACCGAGAACCCGTGGTGCGGGCTCCGGTGGAGGCCGGAGATGAACCCCTCGACGGCGCTGCGGGCCACGACGTTCAGGTTCCCCAGCCGCATGAGCGTGTCGGGGTCCAGGTAGCGGTAGCGGGAGGTCGGGCCGGTGGCGTCGAGTCGGGTCATGGTTCACTCAGACAACAGGCATCGGGCAACCGGCAACGGCACCGACCGCGACGGCCGGACGCCGTATCGTCAGCCGCCGGTCTTGCCCGGCGCGTCGGTCCCGGAGAAACGCGGTGGGTCTCCGTACCCACCGCGCTCGGGCGGGCCTGCGAGGCGGGTACGGAGATCCGCCGCGCGATACGTCATCAAATGCAACGTCGTCGTGCCGTAGGTCCGCTCGTCCAAGAGGTCGAAGCCCTCCCACGGCACGCCGGGGTCCGTGCCGCGCTCGGCACGGAGCATCGCCAGGGCCCCCGGCGCCACACAGCCGAGGTCCACCAGGCGCCGCGCCACGGCCGCGAGCCGGCGCCGGCCTTCCTCGGCGGCCGGTATCTTATACGGCGGATCGACGAACAGGAGCGTATACGATTCAGGGTCCGGCGGTGCGATCCACGGGCCGGGCCGCAGCGCGTCCCGCCGCTCGATGCGGATGCGCCCCTCGACGCCCAGCCGCTCGCAGTTCTCCTCGACCGCCGCGACGGCCGCCCCGTCGCGGTCCACGAAGGTACAGGCCCGGGCCCCGCGGCTGAGGGCCTCCAGGCCGAGCGCCCCGGAGCCGCAGAAGAGGTCCAGGACGACGGCCCCGGCGCAGGCGTCCGGTCCGAGCAGGTTGAACAGGTTCTCGCGGACGCGGTCGGTCACCGGCCGGGTGGTCCGGCCGTGGGGGGCGAGAAGCGCCCGCCGTCGGTACTGGCCGCCGATAATCCGCATGGCCCCACGGTAGCGGGAAGGGCAGGGGGAGTCAACGTATCCCCGGCAACCGCAAACCGGAAATCGGAATAGCGGCGAACAGCGACGGCAACAGCGCCCTGTTTAGAGCCTATCCGAATCACCCTCTGGCTTCGGCCGGCTGCGGCGACCGCAGACGGCGTCGGGCTGCATCGCCAACCCGGAGACGGGTTGCCTGCTTCGCCCTCCTTGCCTGCGGCCGCCTCGCTCGGCCTCGGGCCGACGAGGGGGTATTCGGATAGGCTCTTAGCCGCGACGCGCAGACTGACCGCACACCCGGGCAAGACCGGCCGTGGCACGGCCAGGAGCGGGCCGTCTTGCGCCCGCGCGCCGCCCCCGGAAATTGTATTGACACACCCCCCGCGGGCGGTACGCTGAACGCATATCATGCGGGCGTGTAGCCGCCGGCACGTGGGCCGGAGGGGGTCCGCCCGCGACGGACCGCCCCAGGCGGTCCGGGCCCCGGGTTCTGATGGCTCTTCCCGGCGGGAACCTGTGGGACGAATCATCCGGGAAGGTGAAGGAGCCCGGTCTCATGGCTCGAGGCAAAGTGAAGTGGTTCAATGACCAGAAGGGGTACGGATTCATCGAGCAGGAGGGTGGCGGCGGCGACGTGTTCGTCCACTACAGCAGCATTGCCGGCGACGGGTTCAAGACCCTCGCCGAGGGCGACGAAGTCGAATTCGACGTGACCCAGGGGCCCAAGGGGCCCAAGGCCGAGAACGTCCGGCCGGTCGAGTAACCCCGGCCGGCATGGCATTCGGAAACCGCAGGTCGCGCCCTCGCCGGTGCGGCCCGCGGTTTCTTTTTTCGACGCTCGCGGGCCGCAGGAAGCGGTCAAGCCTGTCATTCTTCGGCCCCGCGCGCGGGGCCGAAGCGCTGCACTCCGAGCGGAGTGAGGAATCTCGCCGTGCGAAAGGCATAAAGGCAACGACGAGCCTCCCGCCAAGCCTGCTCCGCCCTGCGAAGCGGGCTACGCAGCCCGCGAAGAAGGGGCGCAACGCCGCAAAGAACGGCGGAGACAAGAAAGCAACAACGACCAAGGCGAGATTCTTCGTCGGCCTTGCGGCCTCCTCAGAATGACAAATGCCGAGATTC
>CAZNYC010000074.1:0-20645 GCA_964577175.1 uncultured Anaerolineales bacterium | reverse complement strand
TCCGGCCACGCGGCGGCGATGAGCCGTTCGCTCGTCGGCGCCTCCGCCAGGCCCGGCAGACTGTGGTCCGCGACGGTCGCGCTCAGCCCCTCCCACGCCGCCTCCGTGATGAACGGGACGTACGGATGCAGGAGCCGCAGCGCCCGGTCCAACACGAACGCCAGGACGCGCTGAGCGGTGGGCCGCTCGGCCGCTTCGTCCAAGCGCGGCTTGACGGCCTCCAGGTACCAATCGCACACGTCGTGCCAGAAGAAATCGTACAGGGCCATGAGCGAGGCCTGGAAGTGAAACGCCTCCAGTTCTCCGTCCACCTTGCGGGCGATGCGTTCGGTGCGGGAGAGGATCCACCGGTCCTCCAGCCGCAGGCGCTCCGCGTCAAACCGGGCGCCCTCCGCATCTTCCAGGTTCATCAGGGCGAACCGGACGGCGTTCCAGACCTTGTTGCAGAAGTTGCGGCCCTGGTCGAACTTGGGGCTCGTGTTGCGGCCGGTTTCGGGGTCCGTCTCGACGGGCATCCGCACGTCCTGCGTCTCGGTGGTCATCCAGGCCAGCGTGAAACGGAGGGCGTCGGCCCCGTGCGTGGCGACCACGTCGAGCGGGTCCACGCCGTTGCCGAGGCTCTTCTTCATCGGCCGGCCCTCGCCGTCCTGGATCATCGCATGGATGTAGACATCGGAGAACGGCACGTCGTCCCGGCCGGTCTCGTAGTCCGGCTTGAGGGATTCGACGGGCCGGTTGTAGAGACCCATGACGACCATCCGTGCGACCCACAGGGTAATGATTTCGCGGGCCGTCACGAGGACGTCTGTGGGATAGTGCGCCCGCAAATCGTCCGTCTCCCCGGGCCAGCCGAGCGTCGAGAACGGCCAGAGGGCCGACGAGAACCACGTGTCCAGCACGTCCGGGTCGCGGACGAAGCCGGCCTCCTCGAGCGCGCGCTCGGCGGCCTCGCCGCCGTCGGGCACGGCGACGAAGACCACCCGGGTCTCGCCCTCGGTGGTCAGGCGGACGGCCACCTGCGTGCCGGCGATCTCCTGCTCCCAGAGGGCGGGCGCCTCCGCGTCGGCGGCCGCCACCTGCCCGGCATCGAGCAGCGGACTGTCGACGGGGCCCTTCCAAACGGGAATCCGGTGCCCCCACCACAACTGACGCGAAATGCACCAGTCCCGTTTCTGCGAAAGCCAATCGAGATACGAACTCGCGTACCGGTCCGGATGGAACTGGACCCGGCCGTCGCGCACGGCCTCCATCGCCTGCTCGGCCAGGTCGCCCATGGCGATGAACCACTGGTCCGACAGGTACGGTTCGACGGGCGTCTTCGACCGGTCGCTGTGCCCGATTTCCGTCTGGTACGGGTCGACGCGATCCAGCAGGCCCTGGGCTTCCAGGTCCTCGACCACGCGCTTGCGGGCCTCGAAACGGTCGAGCCCTTCGTACGGCCCGCCGCTTGAGTTGATGCGGCCGTCGGGCGTCAGGATGTTGATGACCTCCAGGTCGTTTCGCAGGCCCGCCTCGTAGTCGTTCGGGTCGTGGGCGGGCGTGACCTTGACGCACCCCGACCCGAACGCCGGATCGACGAGTTGCCCGTCGGCGACGACCGGCAACGGCCGGTCGAGCAGCGGCAGGATCACGTTACCGCCGATGAGGTGCCGATACCGCTCGTCGTCGGGATGGACGGCGACGGCCGTGTCGCCGAGCATCGTCTCCGGCCGGGTGGTGGCGACGATCACGAACTCACCCGGCGCGTCCTGCACCGGGTACCGGATGTGCCACAGGTGCCCCGCGACCGTTTCGTGGTAGACCTCGTCGTCGGCGACGGCGGTCTGGAGATGCGTGTCCCAGTTCACGAGCCGCAGGCCGCGGTAGATGAGCCCGTCGCGGAACATGCGGTAGAAGACCGTGCGGACGGCCCGGGCACAGACCTCGTCCAGCGTGAATCGGGTGCGCGACCAGTCGCACGAGCAGCCGACGCGCTTCAGTTGCTCCAGGATGAGGTCGCCGCTGCGTTTTCGCCAGGCCCAGATGCGCTCGACGAGTCCCTCGCGGCCGACGTCGTGGCGGGTCTTGCCTTCCCCCTCGAGCATCCGCCGCTCGACGACCGCCTGGGTGGCGATGCCGGCGTGATCGGTGCCGGGCAGCCAGAGGGTCCGCCGGCCCTGCATCCGCCTCCAACGGATGAGGATGTCCTGGAGCGCGTTGTTCAGCGCATGGCCCAGGTGCAGGCGGTCCGTCACATTCGGCGGGGGGATAACGATGGTGTACGGCTCGCCGGGGGCGTCGGGCTGCGGCCGGAAGTACCCCCCCTCCTCCCACGCCCGGTAGATACGGTCCTCGACCGACGAGGGGTCGTACTGCTTCGGCAGCGGCTCGGCTTGTGGGTCGGGGGTCGGTGGTGTCACCCTGAACTCCTTCGATTGAAACGCGCCGGGCAAGCCCGGCGGCTAACTATGCGGTTGCCTGTCGCTGGTCGCCGTTCGCCGTTGCCGTTCGCTGTTTCCTAATGCCGACTATCGATTGCCTGATGCCTGCCTTTTGGCCGTTCGCCTGTTGCCCGTTGCCTGTTGCCTATTCGGTTCCGTGTTCCTTGTCTTTGGTCAACTTATACTCGAAACTATCGACCAGGGCCTGCCAGGAGGCGTCGATGATATTCTCCGACACGCCCACCGTGCCCCAGTGTTCGTCGCGGTCACGGGACTCGATGACCACGCGGACGCTGGCGGCCGTACCCGCCCCCGTGTTGATGACGCGGACCTTGTAGTCCGTGAGGCTCATCCCGGACAGGTTCGGGTAGGCCGCGCTCAAGGCCTTTCGCAGGGCGGCGTCGAGGGCATTGACCGGGCCGTCGCCCTCCGCCACCGTGTGCTGCCACGTGCCGTCGACGCAGAGTTTGACGATCGCCTCGGTCACCGCCTCGCGGTCGTCGTCCTTCTTGATAGCCACGGTGTAGTGGTCGAGGTCGAAGAACGGCTCGGCCAGGCCCGCCAGCCGGCGCACAAGCAGGGCGAACGACGCCTCGGCGGCCTCGTAATGGTACCCGGCGTTCTCGCGGCGCTGGACCTCCTCGAGGACCGTCTTCTGTAGGGCGGCGTCGGTCTCGAACCGCGTGCCGCCCACCTTCGCCAGGATCGTGCCGCGCCCAGAGAGTTCGCTCACCAGGATCCGCCGCGTGTTCCCGACGCGGGCGGGATCGACGTGTTCGTACGACGTTTCCACGCGGGCCACCGCGGAGGCGTGCATCCCGCCCTTGTGGGCGAACGCGCCCGGCCCCACGTACGGTTGCCCGGGCGGCATCAGCAGGTTCGCCACGTCGTAGACGAATCGCGAGACATCCGTCAGATGGGTCAGGCGCTCCGGCCCCAGGCACTCGCGGTCCATCTTGAGTTCCAGGTCCGGGATCAGCACGCACAGGTCCGCGTTGCCGCACCGTTCCCCCAACCCGTTGATGGTGCCCTGGACCTGCGTGCACCCGGCCCGGACGGCGGCGAGCGAGTTCGCCACCGCCAGGCCCGTGTCGTTGTGACAATGGATGCCGAGCGCCCCGCCGACCTCGCGGGCGGTGGCCTCGACGATCCCGGCCACCTCCTCCGGCAGGCACCCGCCGTTCGTGTCGCAGAGGACGAGCCAGTCGGCGCCGGCCTCCAGCGCCGCCGACAGCACGCGGCGGGCGGCATCGGCGCTCGCCTTGTAGCCGTCGAAGTAATGCTCGGCGTCGAAGAAGACGGTTCGGCCGGCCTCCTTGGCAAGGCGGACCGAGTCGCGGACCATCGCCAGGTTCTCGTCCAGGTCGGTCCGCAGGATCTCGCGGACGTGGAAGTCCCACGCCTTGCCGACGAGGGCCACGGCCTCGGTGCCGGCCGCCAACACCCCCGCGAGGCCGGGGTCGTCCTCGGCGGCCAGGCCCACCCGCCGGGTCATGCCGAACGCGACGGGCGTCGCGCGGGTCAGCGGCTCGGCGGCCAGAAGGCGGAACACCTCCTCGTCCTTCGGGTTGCTGACGGGGTACCCGGCCTCGATGTAATCGATGCCGAGGCCGTCGAGGCGGCGGGCAATGTCGAGTTTGTCCTGGAGGCTGAGACTGACCCCCTCGCCCTGGGTGCCGTCCCGCAGCGTCGTATCGTATGTGAACACGCGTGTCATGGTTCGTGCCTTCGTATCATGGGGATGCTGCGGCCGCGCGAAGTGCCGGGCCGGCCGCCACGTCCCACAAAAAAACCCGGAGCCGTCGGCCCCGGGTCGGTTGCGCGTTTGGCCTGGCCTACGCCCGGAGCCCTCCATCGACGACGGTTACCACGATACCGGGGCGTGCGGCACCCGGACCTTGGGCGAGAGCGGCCTGACCGTCTCGTTGTCCGTGCGCCGACACGCGGGCGACCTTCTGGCCCGGCCCGGCGGGGCATCCGGCAGGCTGGCCCTGCATCGAAGTATACCATCGACCGGCCGGCGGTCAAACGTTTATTGGAACCGCCGGCGGCACCTCCCGTCCGTCAAGGCGCCTCCCCGGCCTCCCCCGGCCGGGTGCCCAGGTCATACCCCCATTCCACGAGCGACGGCAGGCGGTCGCGGTACTCCACCCGGCCGTCGGCGAAGAGGTAGTTCGAGCCGATGCCGTCCTCGTCCACGAACGGCCCGGACGCGGGCCGGGGATGCCACTCCCACCGCTCCACGAGGCCGCCCGTCCGAAACGGCACGTTGAACTGACTGCCCACCGTCTGGCCCGCCGCCCCGCAGAAGAAGAGGATGAGCCTGGGCCACCGGGGGAACTGCCGACGCTGCTCCGCCACCGTCGTGCACGCCTGGAGGTTGCTCAGGTCCGGCGCGTCGCCGGCCGTCCCCCATGTGCACCCGGCCTGGCGGCGAAGGGCGTCGGCGGTGCGGAACAGGATGACGTTCAGGGCGTAACTCTCGGGCGGGGCGTCGAGGAACGCCACGCCGCGGGCCCGCTCCGGCCCCGTCACCGCTTCGCCGCGCAGGTGCCGCTTCGGGTCCGACGGACAGGTGTAGACGCCCAGCGCGTTGACGTACGGCCAGAGGACGACGGACCAGTGCGGCCCGGGCTGGCCCCAGTTCGCGGCCGGCCGAGCGGGCGCGGGCGCCAGGCCCGTGGCCTCGCCCATGGCGGCGAGGAGCCGGTCCGGCCGCTCGCCCGTCATGACGGGCGGCCAGACGTTGCCGGAATCGCCCAGATACGCCTCGTAGGCCTGCCAGATGGTGCGGAGGCGGTTCCGGCAGGCGAGGCTGTCGGCTGCGCCGAGGGCGCTGAAGACGGCCGGCACCAGCAGGGCCGCCAGCACCGCGAGGATCGCCACGACGATGAGCACCTCGAGCAGCGTCATGCCGGGAGCCCGGCGACACAGCGCGGCGTACTGTCGCCGGCGGGCGGTCATGGCACGAGGAACGAATCGGCGGGCGACCGGGGCAGGTTCAGCGGATCCGCCGGACTGCCCTCGTCCGGACGGTAGATGTGGTCGCGGGAGCCGTCCGCCCGGCGGGCGCCGCACCGCGGCGTGTCCGTCCATCGGACCTCACCCGAGAGGTACAGCACGTTCTGCCCCATGCCGTGATGGTTCAGGCTGTTCGCTTCCGGGTCGGACTCGGGCGAGACGATCGGCTGCCGCGTCATCGGCTGCCGCGTGTACGGGTTGCGGTCGGCGCAGACGGCGAGGTCGGGCGGATGGAGGGCCCGGTTGGTCGTGGCCGCCCCCACACGTGCCACCGCCGGGTCGGTCTCCGGATGCGCCAACTGGTTCTGGTACGAGTACGAGCACCGGCCGGCGGCGACGCGGCGAAAGAAGCGGGCCTCGTCCGGCACGGGTCTGCCGGTGGCCGGGTCGGTCGCGACGAACGCCATGACGGCCGAGACGCGGGCGCCGTTCAGGCTCGGCCGGTCCGCCGTGGCCGGGCACACGAAGATGCCGGCGTCGGCATACCCTTCGCGGACGAGGAGCCAGAGGTTGGCCTGATTGCCGACCGCCCGCACGCGGGGCCAGTTGCACGTGCCGGGGGCGTCGAACCGGCTGGCGACGTGCCGGCCGTCGTCGGGCACCGCGCCGCCCAGGGACGAAGCGGCACCGCAGTCGGGCAGGTGCCCCTCGTGGTCCGCCGCGTACACGAGCAGGGCCTTGCCGATCTGCGACAGGTTGGCCGCACAGGCCGTCCGCTCGGCCGTATCCTTCGTAGTGGTGACCGCGGAGACGAGGGCGGCGAGGAGACAGGCGAGGCTGCCGACGGTCACGAGCATCTCGGTCAGCGTGATGGCGCGTCGGCCCGCCATGTGTCCGCCCCACGAAAAAGCAGGAAGGGATGGCAGCGTCGTGTCTTTGACGTCGCCGCCGGAACAATCGTATGGCAGAAGTATCTTGCGACCCGGATGACGGCGATGCAAGCAATTTTGCGGGTGGGGCGCCGGCCGGCGAATCTCGTTGACGGGGTACCCCGCCGGTCTACAATGGCGGGCGAACTTCAGCGAGAGGGCCCCATGTCGGATCACGATTCGCCGCTGGCATTTGTTACGGGTGCAACCGGGATGATCGGCAGTCACGTGGCGCGCCGCGTCCTGGACGAGGGGTGGCGGGTGCGAGCCCTGGTGCGGCCCACGAGCGACACCGCCCTGCTCCGCGAGTGGGGCGTCGATCTCATCGAGGGCGACGTCGGCGACCCCGCCGGCACCCTCACACCCCACCTCGAAGACGCCGACTACGTCTTCCACTGCGCGGCCCTGGTGTCGGACTGGGCCCGCCTGGAGGACATGGTCCGCGTGAACGTGGAGGGCACGCGGCACCTGGCGGAGGCGGCCATCGCCTGCGGCCGCCTGAAGCGGTTCGTCTACCTGAGTTCGATGATCGTCCTGGGCATGCAGGCCCAGCGCGACCTGGACGAGTCCGCCCCCGTCATCCACACCGGCGACAACTACAACGTGACGAAGATCCGGGCCGAGGAGGTCATCCAGCAGTTCATCCGCGAGCGGGGACTGAAGGCGGCGATCCTCCGGCCGCCGTACGTGTACGGCCCGCGCGACCGGCAGGTCCTGCCGCGCATCCTCGGCAACCTGAAGGCCGGCAAGTTCAAGTTCATCGGCGCCGGCCGGCAGCCGATGTCTATGGTCTACGTGGAGAACCTGGCCCAGGCCCTCTACCGCGCCGCCGTCGAGCCGAAGGCGGCCGGCGAGGTCTTCCTCATCACCAACGGCGACGCGATCACGCGCGAGCGCCTCGTCGAGGTCATCTGCGAGGAGACCGGGTACCCGATGCCGACCACCCACGTGCCCACATGGCTGGCGCGGATGGTCTGCCCGCTCTTCGAGGGCCTCCACGCCCTGAGCCGCAGCAAGCAGCCGCCCCTGCTGAACAAGATGCGCCTGAAGTTTATGACCGTGCCGCTCACCTACCGCATCGACAAGGTCCGGAACCTCCTGGGGTACGAACCGCAGGGCAGCACGGAGGAGACGCTCCGCGAGACGTTGGCGTGGTTCCGCGAGCACCGGCCGGACCTCATGCCGGACGACGAGGGGTAGCGGATTCCCGCGCGGCATCTGAGGGACACGTGCCACGGCCGGTCTCGCGCCACCGTGCCCTTTGCCGGGGCGCTCGCCGCCTCACTCCTCCGTCAGAACCCCCGCCAGCCGGACGATCTCGTCGACGGTGTACGCCTCGGCCCGTGCCGACGGGTCCAGGCCACACGCCTCCAGCCGGTCGGCCCAGGCTTGCGCCCCGCCGCCCGACGGCTCGGCCAGGGCGAGGCTGCGGGCGGCCCGTTTCCGGCGGTGGGCGAAGAGCCCCGTCACCATCCGCCGCAGGGCCACAAGGTCCGCCACCCGGTTCCGCTTCGCCTCGCTCGGCCGGATGCGGACCATGGCGCTGCGGACGGCCGGCCGCGGCCAGAAGACGTCCGGCGGCAGGCGGCGCAGGACCTCCACCTCCGCCAACGCCTGGACCAGGATGCCGACGGGGCCGTACGCCCGCGTGGCGGGCGGGGCCGCCAGGCGGTCCGCCACCTCCTTCTGGACCGTGAAGACGAGCCGCGCCGGCGGATCCGGGTCCAGGATGAGGTCCACGACGAGCGGCGTAGCGACCTGGTACGGCAGGTTGGCGACGAGTTTCCACGGCCCGCCGAGCGCCCGGCGCGCCTCCGCGACGGCCGCCGTGACCCCGCGGTTGAGGTGATGCTTGTCGGCGAGGGCGTCGGCGACGCGGAAGCGGACGTTCTCCACCTCCGCGAGGCGGTCGCGCGCGACTTCCGCCACGTGCGGGTCCACCTCGACCGCGACGACCCGGCCGGCCTCGGCGGCCAGAAGGCCCGTCAGGTTCCCCACGCCCGCGCCGACCTCCAGAACGGTATCGGGGGGCTCGAGGTCGGCCTCGGCCACAAGCAGCCGCATGAGATTGCCGTCCACGAGGAAGTGCTGACCGCGGACGGTGTCCGGCCGCAGCCCCGCCTCGGCCAGGGCCTCGCGAATCTCGGTCTTCGTGGGGACGTGGGGCATGGGTGCATTGTGCAGCACCCATTTAGCCGCCGAGTTTACTCGGCACGTGCCGCCAACGGCTCAACGCGCCGGCCGGGGCCGGCGGCTAAATGGGCGTTTCGCGCGGTGCGGCCTCTTATGCTTCCCCGCGTTCAACCATCTCGGCCGCCAGGCGGACGGCCGCGACCATGCTCCGCGGGTCGGCCTCGCCCCGCCCGGCGATGTCGTACGCCGTGCCGTGGTCCACGCTCGTCCGGACGACCGGCAGGCCGAGTGTGACGTTCACGCTTTCCTCGAACGCCACGGTCTTGACGGCAATAAGACCCTGGTCGTGGTACATGGCGACGACGATGTCGAACCGCCCGGCAAGCGCCTGGTGGAACGCCGTGTCGGGCGGGAGGGGACCCTCGGCCCGGACGCCGTCGACCCGCAGGCGCGCCAGCGCCGGCTCGATCATGTCGCGTTCCTCGGAGCCGAACCGCCCCTCTTCGCCCGCGTGCGGATTCAGACCGCACACACCCAGCCGCGGCTCGGCCAGGCCGAACCGCCCGCGGAGGGCCTCATCGGCCAGGCGGCACGTGGTGACGATGCGGTCGGCGGAGAGCATCCGGATGGCCTCCGCCAGCGGCACGTGAATCGTCACCAGGACGACCCGCAGCGGGCCGCCGGCGAACATCATGGCCACCTCGTCGGCGCCGAACGCCTCGGCCAGCAGTTCCGTGTGCCCCGGCCAGGGGTAACCGGCCAGTCGGACGGCGTGCTTCGAGATGGGGCCCGTGACGATGGCGTCGACCCGGCCGCGCTTGGCGGCGTCGATGGCCGCCCGGACGTAGCGGATGCTCGCCTCGCCGCCCGCGGCGCTCGGCGCGGCCTCGGCGAGGTCCGCAAGGTCGCTCTCCAGGGCAACGAGCCGGAGGCCCCCGACCTGCCCGTCCCACTCCTCCAGCGGCCCTGCGGCGTCGAGGGGCGGCAGCGGCACGCCCGCCCGCCGGGCCCACTTTTCCGCCGGCGGACCGAAGACGGCCACGTCAGCCAGACCGCGGACGGCATCGTCCGCCAGGGCTCGGGCGGCGACCTCCGGCCCGATGCCCGCGGGGTCGCCGACGGTCAGGGCCAGGCGCGATTTGGGGGCGGTGGGCACGGAGGACTCCGTGCGCGGCGGGTCTCCGCACCCGCCGCGGTCTGCGCAAACACCTCGTCATGCAGCGCGGTGGGTGCGGAGACCCACGGCGCTCACCGTCCCTGAATCAGGCTTCCGGTTCAAGGAAGCCGGCGCGCTCCAGGGCCGCCATGAGGCGACGGTCGGCAGCCTCCGCGCCGAGGGCGGCGGAAAGCGCCCGGCGGACGTACTTCGCCAGCAGGTCCGTCTCCAGGTTCACGCGGTCGCCAGGCTGAAGGCGGCCGAGCGTCGTCTCGGCGAGCGTCGTCGGCACCAGCGCCACCGCGACGACGGGCGGGCCGGCCTCCACAACCGTCAGGCTGACGCCGTCGACGGCGAGGCTGCCTTTCGGCGCGATCTCCGGTGCCAGGGCCTCGGGCGCCTCGACGCGGAGGATCCACCCCCCCGCCCCGTTCCGATTCTCGAGGACGCGGCCAGTGGCGTCGACGTGGCCGGCCACGAAGTGGCCGGCCAGCCGGTCGCCGGGACGCAGGCTCCGTTCGACGTTGACCTCCATGCCCGGCCGCCAGTCGCCCAGGGTGGTGCGGGCGAGGGTCTCGGCCACGGTGTCGAAATCCGCGAGGCGGCCGTCAATGCACGCGACGGTCTGGCACGCGCCGCCCAGGTTGATGGAGTCGCCGGCCCGGACGCCGGCGGCGGCGGCGGCGAGGTCCACGCGCAGGCGGACCCCGCCGGCCGTGCGGTCGGCCGACACGACCCGCCCGATGGTTTCGATGAGGCCGGTGAACATGCCGCTGCCATCGTAAATCGCGGCGGGCGCCGCGTCAAGTGGACGAGGTGGGCTAGGGGCTTGACATCGCGCCCGTTCGCGGTACTCTATAAGGAAGAGGAACCTGTGCGCGGGTGGTGGAATTGGCAGACACGCCAGCTTGAGGTGCTGGTGGCCACAAAAACGGCCTTGCAGGTTCAAATCCTGTCCCGCGCACCACTTCTTTTGTGACGTTTCCCACCCCCTGAATACTGCAACGCCGGCCTGGATAGTTGCGCGGCGGGTCTCCGTACCCGCCGCGCGCCAAACGTGAGGCTGCATGAAGCGCGGTGGTTACTCCTGGGCTCCGCTCCGAACCACCGCGCTGCCACCCAAGGTCAAACTGCCCTTGCCTGCCGATGCCGCCGGTCCCGCCTCCCCTCGCGAGCAGGACGCCGTCCGCGCCGACGGAGACCATCGATGGGGATTTGCCCGCCTCCCAACGCAATCGCCTCCCACCGGCGGCATGTCCGTTACGCGGATTGTGCCCGCCCCCTGCCGCGCGCAGAATGCCCGGTACGTGGAAAGCGCTGGAATGATCCAGCACACCCAATCATCAGGACGGGCTGCGACCGGTCGGCCTGCCCGCTGAACGGACAGCCGGATCAAGGAGGTTATCCATGCTGCCTGTATCCCTTCGCAGACGACGAGGCCTGAGCGAACCGCTTTCCGACGTCGAGCGCCTGTTCGATCGTTTCCTTCGGCCGTGGGGTACCGAGACGCCCACCGAGGCCGCCGATCTGACCGGCGCCTACCCCGTGGACATCCACGAGGAGGACGGCCGGCTGGTCGTCGACGCCGAGATGCCGGGCTTCAACCGCGACGAGATCGACGTGACGATCGACAACGGGGTGCTGCGCATCACGGCGGAGCGGACGCCCGAGGAGACGAAGGGCACGTCGCACCTTCGCGAGCGGCGGTTCACCCGGGTCGAGCGGACGTTCACGCTGCCCACGGACGTCGACGAAGCGCAGGTCCAAGCCAGACTCGACAACGGCGTTCTCCACCTCGAACTTCCGCAGAGCGAAACCTCGAAACCGAAACAGATCGAGATTACGTAACCCTGCGTTCGTAGGGAGCCCTCGTGTTCCGGCGCCGGGTTCGCGCGGCGTTTCGCCGGACCCGCGGCCGGAGGTGAGGGTTGCGCTCTCCAGAACCAGATTGCAAGACGCTGAACGGAACATACCATGAGATGCTGCTCCGTCGCA
Source organism: uncultured Anaerolineales bacterium (assembly GCA_964577175.1). Taxonomy (GTDB): domain Bacteria; phylum Planctomycetota; class Phycisphaerae; order FEN-1346; family FEN-1346; genus BS750m-G62. The sequence goes on along the minus strand of CAZNYC010000074.1, from coordinate 9,051 downwards.
CTGACAAGAAAACGAAACGTACCGGTGGTCAGCGGACCCGGCGTTGCGGTCTTGGTTCTGACGGCCGCGGCCCTCGCCCTGGCGTCGACGGCCGTCTTCGCCGCCGACCCCGAACGCAAGGCCACCGATACCGCCATCGCCTCGGCCGTGACGGACGAACTTCTGTACGACCCTGCCGTTCCGCTTAACCGGATCGACGTCAACGTCCGCCAGGGCGTCGTCACCCTCATGGGGCAGGTGGACAACCTCCTCGCCAGCGACCGGGCCGCTCGCATCGCAGAAACGGTCAAGGGCGCCCGCTCGGTCATCAACCGCATCGAGGTGGAGCCGAGCACGCCGCGGTCCGACAGGGCCATCGAGGCCGACATCGAGAACGCCTGGATCACCGACCCCGCCACCGAATCGTTCGAGATTGTGGCCGCCGTCGAAGACGGCGAGGCGACCCTGACCGGCACGGTCGGCTCGTTCCAGGAACGCCATCTCGCCGAACAGGTGGCCAAAGGGGTGCGCGGCGTCGAGGAAATCGACAACCAGATCGACATCGATTACAAGACCGACCGCGGCGACGGCGACATCGAGGCCGACATCCAGCGGGCGCTGCACTGGGACGCCCTGGTCGACGACGCCCTCATCAGCGTGGACGTGACGAACGGCGAGGTCAGCCTGACCGGCACGGTGGGCAGCGCCGCGGAGAAGACCCGTGCCGCCGCCGAGGCCCGGGTGGCCGGCGTCCAGGACGTCGACGCCTGCGGCCTCGAGGTCGCCAAGTGGCCTCGCGACGCAGACCTGCGGAAAGACACGTACGAACCCCGGCCCGACGAGGCGATCCGCGACGCCGTCACGGACGCCTTCGTATAGGACCCGCGGCTGGTGCCGTTCGAGATCACGCCCGAGGTGCGCGGCGGCGTGGTGACGCTTCGCGGGAGGGTCGGCAACGTCAAGGCGAAGCGGGCGGCGAAGGACGTCGCACGCCACACGGTGGGCGTCGTCCGCGTCAAGAACCGGCTCAAGGCCCGCCCGGCCGGCGACCTCACGGACGCCGAGATCCTCGAAAACCTCCGCGAGGCCCTCGCCCGCGACCCGTTCATCGAGGGGTTCGAGGTCACCGCCAGTGTGGTCGACGGCGTGGCACGGCTGTACGGCACGGTCGATTCCTACTTCGAGAAGGGCCGCGCCGACGACGTCGCCTCCCGCACCAAGGGCATCGTCGCCGTCCGGAACAACATCTCCGTCGAGGGCGGCGAGCAGCCCCTCACGTACGAACCGTACGTCGAGGAGGACGTGCATCCCTATAACTACCCCTGGTACGACTACGAGCCGAGCCCCACCTACACCCGCGACTCCGAGATCGAGACGGACATCGAGGACGAACTCTGGTGGAGTCCGTTCGTCGACAGGGACCAGGTTACCGTCTCCGTCGAGAACGGCGTGGCCCACCTGACGGGACGGGTCGACACCTGGGCCGAGCGCGACGCCGCCACCAGAACGCTTACGAGGGCGGCGATACGTGGGTGGACAACGACCTGCAGGTCCAGCCGTAACCGCCGGAGGTCTGCGACGCGTCCGGCCCCGCGGGCCGAAAGCCCGCGGCCGTGTCCCGCCGCACGGACGGACCGTCGCGGCACGGGGACGGCGGAGGCCAAGCGTCTCCGCCGTCACTCGTGTGTCGGGGTCCCCCGCAGCCATCTCGGCACGAAGACGACGAGCAGCCACACTACCACCGCGCTGAGGGCGATGCCGAAGACCGGCAGGCTGCCCCAGACGGCGAGCAGCGGAATGGCCGTGCTCGTCCACAGTCCGCCGCCCATGAACGGCTCGTGCAGCAGTTGCTTGGAGGCGAAGGCGTCGGCGGCGGGTGTCTCGTAATCGGGATCCACCACGCGAAGCAGCAAGAGCCCCGTCGCCGTCACGCCCATCGACTGGCCCATCTCGGCGATGGCCCGCTCGAACCAGGCGTCCGGCAGCATGCGGCGCGCCAGCACCGTGACGCAGAAGACGTTCCAGGCGATGCCGGCGGCGACGACGATGAGCAGGGGCACGAGCAGGTCGGCGACGGCCTCGATGCGGATGGTCGCAATCGCCGCCACCACGAGGAAGTCGAGGGCTGCGTTCTGAACCCGCCGCGTCAGGCCGCCGTCGATCAGCCGGTGGGGGTCGAACCGCTGCTCGATGCCCTGGACCAGGAGCCCGCCGATCATGCACAGCGGAAAGAGCGGAAAACTCTTCACGACGACGTACAGGGCCGTGGCCTTGCGTACCGGCGGCTCCAGGTCGGCATGGACCCAGGCCTCGACCTGCCACGCTGCCTCCTTCAGAAGGTAGCCGATGAGAATGGCCACGCCGATGACCACCAGGTGGAGCGTCAGCGAGCCGATGACGTCGCTCGAGACGGTGATGCGACCGGCAGGGGGTCGGCGGTCGGGCGCAATGATGCCGCGCCGCTCCAGTGTCGAGGGGACCGTGGCGCCGCGTCCGGCGGCCAGGTGGCCGCGCCGGGCCGCCCAGTTCACCAGGACCATCCCCACGACGATGGCGCTCGTGACGCCGGCCGTGGCGCTGGCCAGGGCGATGTCCTTGCCCTCGGTCCACCCGCGGTCGGCGAACGTGGCCGCCAGCCCGCCCGCGGTCCCGTGGCCGCCCTCGAACCCGACCGGCACGATGCCGCCGAACATCGGCCCCACGCCGAAGGCGCGGCCGAGCACCAGCAGGACGAGGCCGACGCCCACCACGTACTGGCCCCACGCCACCACCTGGCCGTAGGCGAGTTGCGGCCCGGCCCGCCGCCACAGGTCGCGGACGGGCGGCAGGGGATGGCCGAGGAACAGGCACGCAAAGACCACGTTGATGAGCACGCCGGGCAGGGTGTCCCAGCCGGCGGTCCACTCGGCCGGCAGCGGGTGGCCGAGACGCGCCGCCGCCTGCACCGTCACCAGGGCCAGCAGCCCGCCGAGCACCGACGACGGCAGGTACAGCCACTGGAGGAGGCGGACTTTGCTCCGCAGCAGGTAACCGGCGTACAGGGCCAGGCACAGCCCGATGAACGGAATCATGGTCGCCTCGCGATGCAGGTGCGTACCCCGGGCGTTGTGACCCCGATGTACCGGGAAACGCCCCGCCGGGCAAGACAAACGTGCCGGGCGGTGCCGCCCGTCATTTTGCGACCCCGTTGCACGGCCGGTGCCGGGCCCTCTATCATGGAAATACTGGACCGGCGCGTGCCGGTCCGCGAGCCCAGGAACCACAGAGTCAGGAGACGCATCCGATGGCCGAACTACCCGAACTCATTCAGACCGCGGACTTCAAATCCGAGAAGCACGTGCCCGTCATCGAGTGTGCCGACCAGGCCACCGCCGGCCAGCCGATCGAGGTCAAGGTCAGCGTCGGTGCGGAGGTCGACCACCCCAACACCACGGAACACCACATCCGCTGGATCCGGCTCTACTTCCTGCCGGAGGGCGGGAAGTTTCCCTACGAGGTGGCTAACGTCGAGTTCACCGTCCACGGCGAATCGGCCGACGGCGCCAATGAAGGGCCGGTGTACACGCACCACGCGGCCACCGTGGTCATGAAGACCGAGAAGCCGGGCACGCTGATGGCGATGTCGTACTGCAACATCCACGGCCTGTGGCGGTCGAACAAGGCCCTGGCCGTCGGCTGACCGTACCGCCGCGGAAGCGCCCAGGACCAGGGCGGCCAAGGCGACGGCGCCGTCGGGCGGCCGCCCTGGACCGCCCGGTAGCCCCGTGGTGGTCCGCCGGTGCCTTCGCCTCACGAGGGAGGAATCGTTCCATGGACAACCTGACGCGGGAAACACTCCGCTCGCTTGCCAAACACGAAGCGCCGGGCAGCGTATCCATCGTCATGCCGACACACACCGGCGGTCCGGATACGCGGGAAGATCCGATCCGGTTCCGGAACCTGCTCCGCGAGGCCGAGGAGCAGTTCGCCGAGACCGGCGGCCGCCGGCCCGACATCCGCGAGCGTCTGAAACCTCTCGGCCGCCTCATCGACGACGCCGAGTTCTGGGAGCACCAGGACCGCGGCCTGGCCGCATTCGTCGACGACACCGAGCCTCGCACCTACCGCGTGCCCGTCGACGTCGAGGCGCTGGCCCTGGTCGGCCCGCGGTACTACGTCAAGCCGCTTATTCCGGCCCTCGCCGAGGGCGAGCAGTTCTATGTCCTGGCGCTCAGCCAGCACGGCGTCCGCCTGCTCGACGCCACGCCGCGAAGCGTCCGCGAAGTCGACCTCCCGCCGGATACGCCGAACAGCGTCGACGACCTGGCGCAGTACGAGGCGCCGGAGCGGAGCCTCCAGTTCCATACGGAGGTCCCGGCCGGCCACGGCGAGGAGCGGGGGGCCATGTTCCACGGTCACGGCGGGGCGAGCGACGAGGCGCTCGAGAAAAAACGGGCCCGCGAGTTCTGCGAGGCCGTCCATCGCGGCGTGATGCGGCGGCTGGACGGCCGCGAGGCGCCCTTGGTCCTCGCCGCCGCCGATCCCCTCATCGGTATCTACCGTGATCTCAACAAGTATCCGCACCTGGCCGATGACGTGATCCGGGGGAACCCGGACCGGGTCGCCGCCGACACGCTCCGCGACCGGGCGGCCGAGGCGCTCCGCCCCCGGTTCCGCGAAACCCTCGAGCGGGACGCCGAGCGCTATCACCGGGCCGTCGAACTCGCCGAGGGCGACCGGGCCTCCGGCAACCTGGAGACGGTGGCCCTGGCCGCCCTCGACGCCCGTGTCGATACCCTCTGGGTGGCGACCGACGAGCAGGTCTGGGGACGCCTCGATCCCGAGGCCCGGCGCATCCAACGCCACGACCGCCGCGAGGCCGACGACGAGGAACTTTTGAACGCCGCCGGCGTCCTGGCCCTGCGGAGCGGTGCGACGGTCCACGCCATGCCCCGCGGTGAGATGCCCGCCGCCGGACCCGTGGCGGCGACGTTCCGCTTCCCCGCGCCGTAGGGGCGACCACCGATGCTGCGTCACGCAGCGCAGAGCAAGGGCAACACAGCAGGTAAACCGCACAGAAACGAGACAACCGCACGATCGCTTCCGGAACCACCGGCGGCAAAGAGAGGAGAGAATTCATGTCAGTCGATATTCTTGAACAGTTGGAAGGCAAAGTGCTCGAAGTCCACGTGACCGGCAAACTCAGCCAGGAGGACTACGCCGAGTTCGCCCCGAAAGTGGAGGCCCTGATTGCCCGGCACGGCAAGATCAACATGCTGGTCCGGATGAAGGACTTCCACGGCTGGGACGCCGCCGCCCTGTGGGAAGACATCAAGTTCGACGCCCGCCACTTCAGCGACATCGAACGCCTCGCCCTCGTCGGCGAGAAGACCTGGCAGAAGGGCATGAGCGTCTTCTGCAAACCGTTCACCAGCGCCGAGGTCCGTTACTACGAGCCGGACGAGGAGGACCGGGCCCGCGCCTGGGTCAAGGGTGAGGTCGACTGACCGTCCCGCCCCCTTTCCGACCGTCCGCGGGCCGGCGATGCGCTGCGCGCCCGCCCGCCACGGGTGCCACCATGAAATCCACGACCAACGAAAAACTCGTCGAACGCGACGACCTGCGCGGCCGCACCGCCGTCTTCACGGATCGCCGCGACGCCGGCCAGGTGCTGGCGGAGATGCTCCGCGACGACGACCTCTGTGACGGCGTGGTCCTGGCGATTCCCGCCGGCGGCATTCCGGTGGCCGGCCCGGTGGCGGAGGCCTGCGGCCTCGAACTGGAGGTCGCCGTCGTCAGCAAGATCACGCTTCCGTGGAATCCCGAAGCGGGCTACGGCGCCGTCGCGTTCGACGGGTCGGTCCTCCTGAACGAGGACCTGGTCCGGCACCTGGGACTGAGCGAGGAGGAGGTGCAGCGCGGCATCGAGGAGACGCGTCGCAAGGTCGCGCGCCGGCGGGAGGCCCTTCGCGGCGACGGGCCGATGCCCGACCTCTCCGGTACGACGGCGATCCTCGTCGACGACGGCCTCGCCTCCGGATTCACCATGCGGTGCGCGCTGGAGGCGCTGGCCGGCCGGCGCGTCTCGCGGTCCATCGTGGCCGTTCCGACCGCCCACGACGAAGCGCTCGACCGCGTGGCCGACCTCGCCGACGCCGTCTACTGCGCGAACGTGCGGTCCGCCATGCCGTTCGCCGTCGCCGACGCCTACGCCCGCTGGTACGACGTGTCGGAAGAGGAGGCCGCCCGCCTCCTGGGCGAGCACCTCGCCGGCGGCGGCCCGTAAGCGCAGGGTGGGTGCGTGCGCACCCGCACGCCAGACGTCCCGGCCGTTCGCTTCGTTCACGGCCGGGCGGTTAAGGTCACGACGTCGCCTTCGGCGCGGCGGGTCTGCGTACCCGCCGGGGCGTCTGTTGCACCCATGCGCCCATTCCTGCCTACCGCGACCCGACCCACTCCAGGAACTTCCGCCGCAGGTCCCGCAGCGGGGCGCCGACGATGCGGTGCATCCGCAGGAACCACGGCGGCTCCTTGGCCGCCGCGCGTTCCTCGGGGGTGAGCAGGTCCGGCCGGTACTTCCGTTTGAGTTTGCGTACGTGGTACCGGTCGGCCTCCTGGAGGAGGGCGAGCAGCCGCCGCTTCGCCCCGCGCAGCAGGCCCCGTTCCAGCCGCGGCGCCCACGAAATCTGGAAGTCGATGAGCATCGGCCGCCCGTCCGCCGCCGCCAGCACGTTGTCGGGCTTGTTCATATCCACGTATGCCATGTCGCGGCGGTGCATGACGGCCGCGAGCGCCTCGAGCCGGTCGAAGAAGTCGTCCGGCACGCGGTCGCGGCGGTCGAGGAGGTCCGTCCCCTCGACCCATACGTGGACGAAGCCGCTCTTGCCCACGCGGCCGAGGAAACGCGGCACCCCGCCCGTGTCCTGGAGCCGCCGGTAGTGCCGGACCTCGCGGTCCGCCATGAACCGGCCCGCCCACTCCAGCGGGCACGCCAGCCACGGCTCCGTGTGGTAGTGTTTCAGGACCACCCGCTCGCCGTCCGGCCCCACGTACCGACCCGTGGCGGCGAAGAAGTCCTGCTTCAGGACCTTCTCCAGGCGGTACGAGCGGCCGGCCAGGGTGAACGCGGGGCGCGGCATCCGCCCGCGGAGGATGCGTTTCGGGACCCGGCCTTGTTCTTTCCGTGCCATGGGCTCGTCGGTGGTGATGCCGGTCTGTGGGAACCCCGGCCCCGCGGGCCGGTAATGCGTTGTTGACCCGGGCGGCCGCGGTGAGGGGGCATCCTAGGCCGCCCGTCCGCCAGGGTCAAGCCGGCTCTGGGAGAGCGGCACGGGGCCGCACCAACGGATGGCGCGGTGGTGCTCCGTAACCACCGCGCCGGACGTCCGCTGTTGTGCGCGGCTTGTGCGGCGACCCGCCGCGCTCTCCGGCGTGGCGCGTCAACCTTCGGCCGTTGCATGGGACGCTACGCCGGCGGCAGGGTCTCGGGCGGTTCGTCCGGGACGGGCACGGTAGGCACCTCCACGACCCGCATCAACCGCCACCGTCCGCTGGCGAACCGGCCCCACATCACGATGCCCAGCACCACGATGTAGGCTGAGACGGCGCCCCACGGTCCCAGGCTGCCCCATTCCGGTTTCAGGTAGGCAACGAGCCACGACCCGCCCACGCCCAGCACGTACGCCGTGGTGATCTGGACGACGCTCGGCCAAAGGATGTCGCCGGCCCCGCGGAGCGCGCCGGAGAAGGTGATGGCCATGGCGTCGAACGCCTGGCAGATCACGATGAAGATGGCGGCGTCGGTGGCGATGCGCTGGACCTCGGGGCTGCCCGCCTCGTTGAAGACGCCGACGAGCGTGTCGCGGGCCAGCCAGATGACCACGCCCATCGTCACCATGTAGGCCTCGACCATGAGCAGGCCGGCGTACGTCCTCCGCCGTGCCAGGTGCTGCCGGCGGGCCCCGCAATAGCGTCCGACGATCGCCTGGACGGCGGTCCCCACGCCGATGGCCGGCACGAAGCACAGGTGCCAGTACCGGTTCAGGATCGCCGCCGCCGCCAGCGCCGCCGTCCCGAATCCGCCGACGATGCGTCCCATGAAGATGGCCCACATGAGGACCTCGCCGACGAACATCGCGCCGATGGGGGCCCCCAGGCGTAGGAGGTCCTTGATCGCCGACCAGCGGAGCGAGAGCGCCTCGCGGACGGCAAACTCGTGGCCGGCCCCTTCCCGCAGAAACAGGGTGGCCAGGATCGCCGCCTCCACGAAGAAGCCGATGACCGTCCCGATGCCGGCTCCGATCAGCCCCAGTGCCGGGAAGCCGAACTTCCCGAAGATGAGCACCCAGTTCGCAAAGACGTTCACCGCGTTCGCCACCACCCCGGCCGTCACGTTGACGTACGGCCGGTGGACGCCGATGAACCACTGTCCCAGCGCCCGGGCCGAGAGGGCAAACACCACCCCGCTCAGCAGAATCTGGAAGTACCGCGTCTCCAGGTGCGTGACCTCCGGCGAATGGTCGAACAGGCCGAGGATGTGCGGCGCCGCCGGAATAAGCGGCGCCAGCAGCGCCGCCGCCCCCCACGCCAGCCACAATCCGTGCCAGCCGTACACACTCGACCGCCGCGGCCGACCCGCGCCCAGGTTCTGCGACGCGTACGTCGACACGCACACCAGCACGCCGAAGAAGAAACTGATCGGCACGAACGAGGTCACCGCCCCGATGAACTGGGCCGACAACGCTTCTTTGCTCACCCGAGACACCATCCACCCGTCCACGAACTGCATGACCGTCACGCTGACGGTGTTCAGGACGGTGGGGACGGCCAGGCGCACCACCTCCCCGATACCCAGCCACGGGGCGGGGTCGTGGTGCGGGTCCGGCAGGCGGGTTGGCGTCTCCGACGTCATGGCATCGTCTCGTGCCTCGTTCGGCATGGGGCGAACCGGGCCAGTATAGCAGCACCGCGCCGCACTGCAAGCGCAGGCGTCCGCTTGGTACTGTCAAGCATTGTGTGTCATTTCCGGCACGAGGTGCCAGCGAGGCTGGGGCGAGCGGAGAGATCTCGCCGTGAGCGTCGTTCATAAGATAA
>CAZNYC010000073.1:0-20748 GCA_964577175.1 uncultured Anaerolineales bacterium | reverse complement strand
TCCTCAGCATGACAGCGCGCGGTTCGTAGCGCCCGGCCGGGCAAGGCCGGCCGGGGCATGGCCCGAGCGTCCCCCTCCCGGCGAGGGGTCAAGGGAAAAGGATACTGTGTTTCGGAAATCGGCTGGCGGGGGAGGCGGCCTGGCCGGCGGCGTCGATTCGTCATGACGCCGATTGGGCCCCACGGAGGTCCAACTCGTGTTCCGCGGCTCGGAGAAGAACGGCCCGTCTCGACGGTGAGGCGGTGCCCTGGATCTCGGCCCTATGTCGCTTTAGCCGGCCGGTTTGGGGTGGAACGTCTTGCGGATGGCTGGGCCGGGGACGACTTCGGCGGCGGGTTGGTGTTTCGCCCGATCGCCCAACTCGCGTCGGATGCGGTCGGCCATGGCGCCAAGCCGGGCCACAACCTCCGGATGCTCGTCGGCCACGTTGTGCTTCTCGGCCGGGTCGTCGCGCAAGTCGTAAAGTTCCGCCGGCCGAACTTCCCGAACGCCGCCGTCGGATGCGTACTCCTTGCGCGGAACCCAGAGTTTCCAGTCGCCGGCGCGGGCGGCGACCAACTGCTCGTTGCGATAGTAGTAGAACGCGTCGTAAGGCGTTGGCGCCTCGTCCGGTTGCATCAACAGCGGCCGAATGTCGTGGCCGTCGATCGGCTGCTTGGGCGGTTCCGCTCCGATGAGGGCGGCCATCGTGGGCAGGAAATCCATGACGGTCGCTACCTTGCGGCACACCTTGGCCGCCGGCAGCGTGCCGGGCCATCGGACCACGCACGGCACGCGCAGGCCGCCTTCATACCACGTGGCCTTTCGTCCGGAAAAGGGGCCGGCCGACCCGCCGGGGAACTCGGGCCGCTGGTAGATGGCCGCCGGCCCATTGTCTGAGGTGAAAACCACGAGCGTCCGGCCGTCGAGGTCCAATTCCTTCAGCACCCTCAGTATTTCGCCGACCGAGCCGTCAAGTTCCGCCACGATGTCGCCGTAGGGCCCTCGCTTCGAGACGCCGCGCCAGCGTTCCGGCACCTTGATTTCCAGGTGTGGCATGGGCTGCGGCAGGTAGAGGAAGAAGGGCCGCTTGCGGTGGCGGCGGATAAAGCCGAGTGCCGCGTCGGTGAAGCGCCGCGTCATCGTCGAGAAGTCGTCCAGTCCACGCAACCGGGCGACTTCCTTGCCGTCGCGCAGCAGCGGGACGTAATCGGGCCAGCCGGCGCCGAATCCCCCGGCCCAAGGCGCGCCGCGATACATGTCATGGCTGTAAGGGATCACCAGCGACTCGTCGAAGCCGTGGCGCGGCGGCAGGAAGACGTCGTGATGGCCGACGTGCCACTTCCCCAGGCATGCCGTCGCGTAGCCGCGGCTCTTGAACACCTTGGCGAGGGTCGTCTCCTCGGGACGGAGCCCTTTGTTTTCGTGCGGGTGGAGCACGCGGGGCAGATCGACGCGCAAGGGGTAGCAACCCGTCAGCAGCGACGCACGCGAGGGGGAACAGAACGGTGCGGTCGCGTAGAAGTCCGTGAAGCGGACGCCCTCGGCGGCCATGCGGTCGAGGTGCGGCGTGGGGATGTCCTCGGCGCCGTAGCAGCCGAGGTCGCCGTAGCCGAGGTCATCGACGAAGATGAGGACGACGTTCGGCATCGGTTGGGCCTCGTCCGCCAGCCCGCGCGAAACCGGCGCCAGGGCCAACGCCCGCGCCATCCGAACAAGGGCGGCCCGGCGATTCATGGGGCGAGACGGAGTCATCGTGTGCACTCTCCATCGGATAGGGGAGATCGGTTTGTGTGAACGCCAGGGTGTCTACTTCAACCCCGGATCGATCGCCTCCAGCGGCGTCGGTTTCTTCTTTTCCCACCCGCTCGGCGGCGTCTTGGGCACGAGTTTCTGCGGCGGGATGCGATAGACCGTCTGGAGATTCTTCCAGTTGTTCTCGACGGTGACGATGATTTCCCCGTTGTCGCGGGCGAAGGCGCTCAGGGCCCAGGCGATGTCGAGCCAACTCGTTTCGCCCCAGAGTGTTTCACCCGGGTACATCGCGCCCAGGGCATCGCCGGTCCGGGTGTTGAACACCAGGATGGACGCCTCCTGGGTGACCGCCCGGCCCAGGCCGGCGAACGCCAGATCGCCCACCATCGCCACCGACTGAATATGGTGGTACTTCCGGTTGGGATTGATCGGAAGATCGATCAGGCTGACCAATTTGCGGCGCCCCGGGTCGGTGAAGCGGTCGTAGCGTGCCAGGGCACCGCCGGCGGCGCCTCGCGGGCCGTCGTAATCCAGCGGGTATCCGGTGATGAACATGCGGTCGTGCTCGGCGTCGTAGTGGAATCGCTGTACGACGGGCGCGCCGTCGTGCCGGTCCCTTCCTGCAAACGGTGCCGGAAGACCGAAGTGCTCCGCATGACGAATCGGGAAATCGTAGATCGGGTTGGCATGTTCATCGAAGCCTTGCAGGGGATACCGCAGGAAACCGGCAGGGTCGTCCCGTTGCCGCTTGTATTGTCCGCGGAACTCCCACAAGCCGCCGGCGCTGTCGACGAACCACGAGGTTTGGTTTTGGGCATGCTCGATGACGACGAATTCGCCAGGCCCAAAGTGGCCGTCGCCATTGAGGTCGCGCCACATCACCCGCCGGGAGTTGGGATGACGGGGGCGGTCGGGGTCCATCGGGCGATGGGGCGGATAGTCCTCCGCCCGGCCCATCGCGCTGAGGAAAACCGAGGGGATGAAGATCTCGCTATTCGCTTCCTGCCGAAGGATCAACGTCCCCCAGCGTTTCGCGTCGCTCACCAGATACAACTTGCCGTTGGGGAAACGGACGGCATCGGTCCGGTGCCAGCGGTAGTCGTGTGGAAAGCGGAAGGGGTCGCTGGTGATCGCCACCCACTGGTCCAGCCTTCCGTCGCGGCCGTAATCCAGCACGAACCGGTTGGTGCCGCCGTGACCACCGAAAACAACCGTGCCGTCGTAGGCAGGATCGAAGGCGGTCCGATTCATGAACTGGGCCGTGTAACGCTGCCAGCGCATCGTCTTGCCGTCGGGCGAAAACCGGCGGAGGAAACTGCCCGCCCGGCTCCGCGTCGAAACGGCGACGTGGCCCTCGGCGTCGACTCCGACGCCCGAGAGCACGTCGAACCGGTGCGTGCCCATGCGTCCGGGCACCGGCCCCGCGTACACGCCGCCCGGCTCGCCCAGTTCGCCGACGCGGCGCGGCCCGTCGCCCGAGACGTCGAAAACCTGCACGTTCAGCCGGCCGGGGGCGATGTCGGCGACGTACAGGTAGCCGTTCGGGCCTCCGACGGCCAGGTCGCTCGGCACGAGCACGTCGCGGACCTCGCGCCCGGTCGGCTTGCCGTCAAGCGTGAACTGCACGATACGGTACGTGCCCACCTCCTGCGCGTTCTCGGTGAAGCCTTCCGACCGCTCGGGCCGGACGATGATCCATAAACGCTCGTCCGCGTCCAGTGCGATGGGGCCGGGGTATTTCACCGGGAACGTATGCCGCGGGCGCAGCGTTTCGGCGTCGATCACGTGGACGCGGTGCGAGAGGTCCTCGGCGACCACGAGCGTTCGGCCGTTGCTCGCAATGCCGCGCAACTGCTGACCGGGCCGCCGGCCGTCGTCCTCGGCGTGCGGGACGGCCGACGCGACGTCGTCGACCAGCACAAGCCGATTGCCGTTCGGGCCCGCGCCGCCCTCGAACGGCGCCGGCTCGGCCCAGCGCTCGTTGTAGGGGATGCCGCCGTGCGCCCGCTGCCGGTCGACGAATCGATCGACGTGGAACCGTTCGATGCCCACGCGCTGCCGGTCGTCGCCCTTCTCGCGGAACGGCGCGTACACGTACGTTGCGTCGCCGCCAATAACCCGGCACTGGGTGTCTTTGTACCCTCCCAGCAGTTCTCCGTCCGCCGAATAGAGCGTCAGTTCGCGGTGCGCTTCATCCCACGGGCTGGCCGTGAGGATGCGCCCGTCGGGCAAGACGTGAAGGTGGCTGATGTGGCTTTGCACCCACTTCGGCCCGCCCGGCCACGAGGCGCCGTACCACGTGGTCGAGTACTTCAAGCCCTCGCTGGTTTCCTGGTCGGGCGCGGCGATGTCGCCGGCGTGCAGGGTTGGGGGCGTGCCGATCGTCAGAGCCAGGACGAGAAGGACGCAAAGCGCCATTCGGGCAAGGACCGTTTGCATCGGTGATTGCTCCTTGTTGCGGGAACCACGTTCGTCGTTGCGGACAATACGTTCCATCAAATGATACGCGGACACGGCGGGGGCTGCGGCCTTTTTCTGAAACCGCCGTATCAACCAAACGCCCGCAACGTCGGCACTTCTGCTGCCGGACAGTGGCCAGCGCCAAGGCGGTCCGACCCGCCCGCCGCAGCCAGCGTCGCGTTACGTTCCCACCATGATGCCGTGACCGTTGGTGGTGAGGACGCGGTCCTCGGCGCCGAGGAGGTCGCCCAGGTCCTGTTGGAGGCCGGCGTCCATGGTGACGCGGAAGGTCTCGCCGGCGAGGATGAGGGTCTTGGCGCCGCTCCGCCCCTGGACCTGGAGGTAGACGGGCAGCGTGCCGGGATGGGCGCGGAGGGCGTCGGCCAGGGCCCGCATGACGCGTTCGTCGGTGTCCGGTTCTTCCAGCCGAAGGACGAGGGCCGAAGCGAGGCGGCGCCGGCCCTCGTCGATGTCCATCACCTCCTGGACGCGGACCTGCGGCTGTTCGCGGGCGGTGTCCACCTGGCCGCGCACGAAGACCACGCGGTCGGCCTCCAGGAGCGGTTCGTACTCGCGGTAATCCCGCGGGAAGACGACGCACGCGATGTTGCCGGCGAGGTCCTCCAGGTCGAAGACGGCCATCTTCGAGCCGGCGTTCTTGCCGCTCTTCGTGATCAGGGTCCGGACGCTCTTGATCAGGCCGCCGACGGTGACGCGGGTATCGTGCGGCAACTGGTCGAGGTCGGCGCTGGCGACGGTGGTGAAGTGGCGGAGGGTTTCCTCGTGCTGGCCGAGCGGATGGTGCCGGACGTACAGGCCGAGCGATTCCTTTTCGCAGGCGGAGAGGCGGTCCTCGGACCATTCGGGGAGGTCGGGCAGGGCGATGTCGGGCGGGGGGGCGGACTCGGCGAAGGCGTCCATGAGGTTCATCTGGCCCTTGCGGGAATCGCTCTGGGTCTCGGAGCCGGCCGCCAGGGCCTTCTCGAGGACGGCGGCGAGTTGGCTCCGGCGGGCGCCGGTCGAGTCGAACGCGCCGCACTTGATGAGGCTTTCCACGGTGGTCTTGTTCACGTGCCCCAGGTCCACCTGCTCGCAGAACTCGAAGAGGGACTCGAAGCGTCCGCCGAGACGGTCGCGGGCCTCGATGACGGCCTCGACGGCCTTCTCGCCCACGCCTTTGACGGCCGCCAGGCCGAACCGGATCTTCTCGTCGACCACGGTAAAGTGGGCGCCGGACTCGTTGACGTCCGGCGGGGCGACCTCGATGCCCATGCGGCGGCACTCGTCCATGTATTCGGCGAGTTTGTCGGAGTCGCCCATCTCGTAGGTCAGCAGGGCCGCCATGAACTCCAGCGGGTAGTGCGTCTTCAGGTACGCCGTCTGGTACGCCACCTGGGCGTAGCGGGCGGAGTGGCTCTTGTTGAAGCCGTACCCGCCGAAGTGGGTGATGAGTTCCCAGATGTCGGCCGCCTTATCGCCGTCCATGCCGTGTTCGGCACAGCCGGTGAGGAACGTCTCTTTCTCGGCGGCGATGGTCTTGTGTTTTTTCTTCGAGATGGCCTTGATGAGTTTGTAGGCCCGGCGGAGGTGGAGGTCGCCCAGGCGGTTCAGGATCCGCATCACCTGTTCCTGGTACGCCATGATGCCGTGCGTTTCGCGGAGGATGTCCTCCAGGTCGGGGTGCGGATAGGTGAACGTGGCCCGCCCGTGCTTGCGCTGGACGAAGTCGTCGATCATGACCATCGGCCCGGGGCGGTAGAGGGCGTTGGCGGCGATGAGGTCGTCCAGGCGGTCGGGCTGGATGCGCTGGAGGAGTTCCCGCATGCCGGCGGACTCGAACTGGAAAATGCCCCGCGTCTCGCCCCGCTGGAACAGGCCGTACACCTCGGCGTCGTCCAGGGGGATGGTCTCGAGGTCGATCTCGATGCCGCGCTGCTCGCGGACCATGTCGACGGCCCGCTGCATCGTCGAGAGGGTCCGGAGGCCCAGGAAGTCCATCTTCAGGAGGCCGACCTTCTCGACGGTGTTCATCTCCCACTGGGTGGTGACGTCGTCGCCGACGCGGCAGAGGGGGGCGTAGGTGACGAGCGGGGCGTCGGCGATGACGACCGCGGCCGCGTGCACCGACGCGTGCCGCGACACCCCCTCCAGGCGGCGGGCGATGTCGATGAGACGCTTGACCTGCGGTTCCCGGTCCATCATCGCCTGGAGGTCGGGCTCGGCCTTCAGGGCCTTCTCCAGCGTCATGCCCACCTGGGCGGGGATCTTCTTGGCGATGCGGTCCACCTCCGGCAGGGGCATGTCCAGCACCCGCCCCACGTCGCGGACGGCGGCCTTGGCGCCCAGCGTCCCGAAGGTGATGATCTGGGCCACGTTGTCGGCCCCGTACTTTTCGCGGACGTAGCGGATGAGTTCCTGCCGCCCGTCCTGGCAGATGTCGATATCCAGGTCCGGCATTTCGTTGCGGCTGGGGTCCATGAACCGCTCGAACAGCAGGCCGTAGGCCAGCGGGTCCACCGTCGAGAGGCCCAGCAGATACGCCACCATGCACCCGACGCCGCTGCCGCGCGCCCCGCACGGAATGCCTCGCTCCCGCGCGTAGCGGACGAAGTCCCACACGATCAGGAAGTAGGAGGAGAACTGCTTGCCCTCGATGACCTCGAGTTCGCGCCGGAGGCGCTCGCGGTGTGCGTCCGTGACCGCGTCGTACCGCCAGTGGAGGCCTTCCTCGCACAGGCGGCGGAGCATGGCCTCGGGCGTCTCGCCCCGGGGCGTCTGGAAGACCGGCGCGTGATGGGCGCCGAATTCCAGGGTCACCTCGCACCGCCGGGCGACCTCGACGGTGTTGGCCAGCGCCTCCGGCACGTCGGCGAATCGCTCGCGCATCTCCTCGAGCGTCTTCAGGTGGAACTCGCCCGCGGGATACCGCATGCGGTCGGCGTCGGCCAGCAGTTTGCCCGTGTTGATGCACAACAGGACGTCGTGGGCCTCGGTGTCCTCGGCCCGGATGTAGTGGACGTCGTTGGAGGCGACCAGGGGCACGTCCATCTCGCGGGCCAGGTCTACGAGCATCGGCCGCACGCGCCGCTCGTCCGCGATGCCGTGGTCCTGGAGTTCGATGTAGACGTGGTCGGGCCCGAGGATCTCGCGATACTGCTCGACGGCCCGGCGGGCGCCGTCGGTGTCGCCGGCCAGGAGCCGTCGCGGCACCTCGCCCTGGAGGCACGCCGACAGGCCGATCAGGCCCTCCGCGTGCGCCGCGAGGCACTGTTTGTCGATGCGCGGCTTGTAGTAGAAGCCGTCCAGCGAGGCCGTGGTCGCCAGGCGCAGGAGGTTCCGGAACCCCGCGTCGTTCTCCGCGAGCAGCACCAGGTGATAGCCGGCGTCCTGGTTCCCCGAGACGGTCTCGCGGTCCTGCCGCCGCCCGGGCGCCACGTACGCCTCGTACCCGATGACGGGGCGGATGCCGGCCGCCTTGCACGCGCTGTAGAACGGGACCACGCCGAAGAGGTTGCCGTGGTCGGTGACGGCCAGGGCCTCGGCCCCCTGTTCGACGGCGGCGGCGACGAGGTCCTTGATGCGGCAGGCGCCGTCGAGCAGGCTGTACTCGGTGTGGACGTGCAGATGGACGAAGGGGGTGGTGTCGGGCACGGCAGACCTCGCTTCTCGTTCCGAGCCGCGGCGCTTTCGCGGCAGGGGGTGCTTGCGCCTTGTTATTTCGGCCGAGCCCCGGCCGCACCTTACGATGTCATCCCGAGCGAGCGAAGCGAGTCGAGGGATCTCGTCGTTGGGCCCAACAGCGAGATTCCCTGCGGCACTCGGAGTACAGCACTCCGCTCGCCCCGTCCCGGCCGGCCGGGCCGGGGCTCGGTCGAAATGACCGTTGGCGGGCGCGACCGGGCGTCGCCCCCGGCTGGGGCATTCTTACCGCGCGGCGGCGAAGGCGTCAACGCCTGAATCCGATTTGATGTTGACCGTCCGCCCCTGCGGGCGTAGCCTGAAACCGTGAAACGTGCCATCCGTCAATCCGCCGCCGTCCTGGTTGCCGGGGCGATGCTCCTGGCGGCGGCGGGGCCCGTCCGGGCGGGGTTCGGCGACTGGCTGCGCCGCGTCCGCGACGAACTCGGCCGGGTGCTGCTCGCCCAGGACGTCCTCTGCACGCCGGGCGAGGAAGTGGACCTCCGCGCCAGCCTCCGCGGCGGGTTCCGGCTGGAGGGCGTCGAGGGCGTCCGCCTCCAGTTCCACCTGGACCAACGCCGCATCGACCAGGTCACGAGCAACGCCGACGGCGACGTGCTCACCCGCTGGACCGCGCCCGAGGAACCCGGCAATTACCGCATCCGCGTCCGCGTCAAACCGGTCGATCAGCCCGAGGACGAGGACGACCACGTGCCGCCCACGCGGCTGCTGGTGGCCGTCCGCAAGGCCGAGACGCCCATCGCCGTCGTGGACCTCGACAAGACGCTCGTGGCGTCCGGCTTCCACCGGGTGTTGCTCGGGGCGGGGCCGAAGCCGATGCCGGGGTCGAAGGTGGTCGTGGCGCGCCTGGCCCGCAAGCACACCATCCTCTACCTGACGCACCGGCCGGATTTCCTCGGCCCGACGAGCAAGGACTGGCTCGACCGGCACGGGTATCCCCTGGGGCCGGTGCTGACGAGCACGCTGGGCGGCCTGATCGAGGGCAGCGGCCCGTACAAGGCCCGGCAACTGGCGGGGCTCGCCAAGACATATAAGAACCTGAATGTGGGCATCGGCGATAAGATTTCCGACGCCCGGGCCTACGCCGAGCGCGGCCTGACGAGCATCCTCATCCTGCCCGTCGACTGGTCCGACGACGACCCGGAGGATTTCGAGGACCTGGCGTCGGACCTGGCGGCCCTGCCCGACGCGGTTCACGTCGTGACGAACTGGGCGGAGGTGTCCGAGATCCTGTTCGAGGGGGCCCGGCACCCGCCCGACCCGATGATCCGCCGCCTCCGCGGCGTGGCCGCCGACCTCCGCCGACGCGGAGAAGACTGACGCCTTCGCGCGCCCCCTGGGAAGAACCGATCATGCGCGGCACGGTGAGGCTGGCACGACGACCCGGCGTCCCGCGTGGTGGCCCGCCCGGGCCGCCACGCCACGAGGCCGTCACCCGCCGGGTGGGCGTGCGGCTGCTGGCGGCGGCGATCCTCGTGGGCCTGCTGCCTGCCCGCCTCCCCGCCGTCGAGGCGCCGACCGTCGTCGTCATCTTCCCGTTCACCTCCTCCGACGGCGGCAAGGCGGGGCGGACGTTCGCCGACCGCCTCCGCCTGCGGGCCAAGCGGCTGAAACTGGTCGTCGTCGATCCCTTGAGCCTCCGCGACGCGATGACGGGGACCGAGATGCCGACGCTCGAGACGTCCCCCGCCGAGGTCGCCGCCGTCCTCAAGGACCGCCTGGCGGCAAAGATCGGCCTGTGGGGCCGCGTCGAGCCCGCCGGCCAGGGCCTCGTCATGCACTTCCGCGGGATGAACCTCGCGAGCGACCCGGACGGCCTGACCGTCAAGGAAACCCGCCGGGCCGCCCAGCCGCAACTCATCAATCCCGTCCAGGACGAGATCCTCCGCGACCTGACCGGCCGCAAGAAGACACCCGTCGCCGAGGCCACGCCCGAGGCCGACGCCAAGGTCCCCACCGTCGGCCCGGAACTCGTGCCGAACGGCGGGTTCGAGAAGGGGGCGACGAGCCCGGCGGGGTGGGACCGCATCGACGGCCTTACGACGTTCTGGTCCCCGGGGGGCGTCAGCGGCAAGTGCCTCAAGATCAACACCGACGTCTACCACGACGAGTGGGTGGCCTGGCGCAGGAAACACGGCGAGGGCGCCTCGGCCGAGGAGGCGCCCGACCCGACGCCCACCAGGGGGCCCAAGTACGACACCGTCGCCGGCATCTACGGCGTGAAATATGACTCCGAGCCGATTCCCGTCACGCCCGGCCGGGCGTACAAGGTTTCCATCCGCTACAAGGGCAAGAGCACGGACTTCTTCTTCCCGAAACTCTTCATCCGCGGGTGGGCGGAGGTGGCCGGCCGTAAACGCGTCGTCTACGACGCCTACCTCGCGCTGCGGTGCGTCGAGGGGGCCGGCAAGTGGAAGCGCGGCGTGCGGATCGTCGAGATCCCGACCGACACGCAGGCCCCCGTCGAGTACGTGGTCCTCAAGATCTACGCCTACTGGCCCCCGGGCACGTACTACTTCGATAATGTGTCCATGAAGCGCGTGGCGCCCGGCACGAAGATTCCCGGTCCCACCGGCGGCACGGCGGGTTGACGCCTGAGGAGGGCTTTCAACCGGCGAGGTGGCGCGGCGGGTCTCCGCACCCGCCACGCACGCGTTCGCGTTGCAGCCTCCGCCGCGACGGGGCACGTTCGTGCAACAAGCCCGTTGAGCCGCGACCCGAAGGGGAGCGCGCCGAAGCGCCAAACGAATGCCAACCCCATGACCGACCCGCACACCCAACCCGACCCCGACGACGTCCCCGAGCGCCCCGACGCCGCGGCGCCGGACGAGGCCGCCTCGCCTGACGCCTACGAGGCGGAGGACGCCGAGGCCCTGCCCGAGGCGGAGGACCTGACGCGCGACCGCCCCGCCCTCGACCCGTCCGAGGCGGAGGACGATCTGCCGGTGGCGGAGTTCGTTGACGAGGAGGACGACCTGCCGGTGGCCGAGGAGGTCGCGCCGCCGGCCGCAGCGGCGCCGCCGCCCCGTCGCCCCCGCCGGCGGGCTCTCCCCGCCCGGCCGATGACGCCCTGGCCCGGGCCGCACAAGAAACGCAGGAAGAAACGCCCCGCCGCGGGGCCGGAGACCACGGCAGAATCGGAGGCCACGGCGGATGGGGATGACCGGCCGCTCCCGCGGCCGGCTCGAAAGACGAAGGCGCCGCGGCCGGCTCGAAAGACGAAGGCGCCGCGGCCGGCTCGAAAGACGAAGGCGGCGGCGTCGGCTCGAACGGCAGAGGGGGACTCGCGGGCGGCTCAAGACACGAAGGCCGGTGCCGACGCCGCGCACGATGGATCCCGTCGCGGCAGCGAGGGGCCCTCGTCAACCGCCGAGGCCTCCGGCCCACCGGAAGGGCCGGCCGGCGAACCCCCCGCCGCCGCGCCCGGCCGCCCGCGCCGCCACTGGGGCCGGTGGGTGGCCGCCGCCGTCGTCGCCGTCCTTCTCCTCCTCGTCATCTTCCTGCCGCAAATCCTCTCGCTCGGCCCCATCCGCCGGTACGTCCTGTCGGAGGCCGGCCGGCGCTACGGCGTCCGGGTGACGGCGGCGGACTGGTCGCTCTCATGGTTCGGCAGCCAGACGGTGACCGGTCTCGACGTCCGTTCGCCGGACGACGTGCGGCTGGCCCGCGTGCGGCGGGTGCGGTTGGAGAGCGGGCTGCTGGGCCTGGCGCTCTCGCCTCGCCAACTCGGGCCCGTGGCGGTGGAGGAGGCGGAGGTGTGGGTCGATGCGCTGGAGTCGTCGCTGGCGGCGCGGGCGCCGGCCGAGGCGCCGCCGGCGGTCCCGCCCGAACCCGGCGTGCCGCCCGAGGTCCCGGAGGAACCGCCGCCCCCGCCGCCGGAACCGCCGCCCCCGCCGGCCCCCGCCGAACCCGGCCCCGCCCCCGTCGTGCCGGAATCCGTCGACGTGGACGGCCTCGTGGTGCACGCCGGCGGCAGCCGACTGGACGTGCCGGAGGCCGGCCTTCAGGCCGAGGAGGGCCGGCACGCCTTCGACGTGCGGCTGCGGGTCGTGCACGGCAAACAGGAGGGCACCTGCACGGTCGAGGGCCGGCTGACCGGCCTCGTGGCCGACTGGCAGGGGGCCGACCGCGTCGGCGTCGAGGCCGTCGTCACGTGCACGGATTTGCCGCTCGCGCCCCCCGTGACGGCCGCCCGCGCCGCCGCCGAGGCGATGCGGGATCCCGTGGGGTGGGACGCCGACGCCGGCGCGCCCGGCAAGGACTTCCGCGTGGGTGGGACGCTCAGCGGCAAGGTCAGCCTCGCCCGCACCCGCGAGGCGCTGGTCATCGCCAAGGTCGACCTGGCCGCCGAGGGCCTGGAGGTGACCGGCGAGGCGCTCGCGCCGGACCGGCCGTACGTCGGGACGGTCGATCTCGATGCGGAGGCCACCTACGAACGCGGGGCGGTGACCGTCGGCTCGCTGGAACTGACCTCGCCGGTCGCGACGGCCCGGGCGTCGGGCACGTTCGGCCTGGGCGCCGCCCGCGTGCCGCCCACCGGCAAGGGGTCGGCCGAGATCGCGCTCAACCTGGCCCGCCTGGCCGGCATGCTCCGGCACACGATCGGCCTGCACGAGGGGCTGGAGGTGGAGGACGGTACGTTCGAGGCCACCGTCGAGGCCCTCAGCACGGAGGTGGCGTCGCGGGTCCGGCTGCTGGCGAGTCTCCAGGACCTGAAGGGCCGGCAGCAGGGCAACCTGCTGACCCTCTCGCCGCTGCACCTGGATACGGTCCTGGTCCGCGCGCACGCCGGCGCGCCGCCCGCCGGCGGCGATGAGCAGGCCCCGCCGCCCGCGGCGCCGGCCCAGGCGCCGTCGTCGGCCGGGCCGGACGACTGGCTCGCCCTCGCCGACAGCCTGGCCGTCGAATCGTTCGTCCTGTCGGGCGCGTTCGGGGCGATGGAGGCGCAGGGCCGGCTCAGTCACCTCGTCGTCGGCGCCGACATCAACCTGGCCCGCGTCACCGAGGAGGCCGGCCGTTTCGTCGACCTCGGCGGGTACGGCGGGGCGGGCACCGCGTCGATCCACCTGGAGACCGGGCGAAACCTGGCGGGGCACGTGACGGCCGCCGGCCGCCTCGCCCTCCTGGACCTGCGCGTGGACCTGCCCGGGAAGGCCCGGCTGAGCGACCCGCGGGCCACCGTCTCGGCCGAGACCGTCCTGGAGTTCGACGCCCGCCGGCGCCTCGCCGTCGTCCGGCTGGACGAGGCGACGCTGGATGCCGAGACGGCCTCCGGGACGGCCGCGGGCACCGCCCGCCGGGCCGGCGAGACGTGGCAGATGGCCGGCCGCGCCACCGGCAAGGGGTCGGTGGCCAACGCCGCCGGCGTGGCGGCCGTCTTCCTCGACCAAATGCACCGCCGGGCCCGGCCGGACACCTCGGCCGTGGTCACGCGACTGCGGGCCTTCTGCCGGCGCGCGGCCGGTGCGGGCGGACCCGGCGCCGAAGGCACGTGGACCCTGTCGGCGGAAGTGGGCGGCACGCCGGGTGCGGGGATGGCGCTCCAGGCCGACGCCGCCGTCGCCGGCGTCCACCTGGCGCCCGAGACGGAGGGCGGCGAGCCGTTCCGCCTGGACGAAGGCACCCTCGAGGCGGACGTGGCCCGCGGGTCCGCCGAGGCCCTCACCGTCAACACCTTCGCCCTCACGACGCCCGGCGCCACGCTCGAGGTGACCGGGCTCACGACGGTGGTCTTTCGCGGTCCGGCGACGCGCATCGACGGGGCGGCGACGGCGACGGCGAACCTGCCGGCGCTGGCGGCGACGCTCCGCCCCCTCGGCCTCCTGCCGGCGGACATGACCGCCGCCGGCGACGTCAAGGCCACCCTGGCCGTCACTCCCGTCAGCGACGCCCCGACGAAAGTGAACCTGTCGGTTCGCGGCGAGCAACTGGACCTGGCGTGGGACGACGGCCGGCGGTACACCGACCCGTTGCTCCGGGTGTCGGCGGTCGGCACGCTGGACCGAGGCGAGGGAGGCAAGGTGCTCGCTTTCGACGTGACCGAGTGGTCGCTCGCCACGGTGGCCGGCACGCTCGAGGGGACCGCCGCCGGCCGGCCGGCGGCCGACGGATGGGCCTGGGACGCCACCGCCGAGGGCGACGGGACGATCCAGCCCGTGGCCCATATGTCCGCCCGTCTCCTGGGTGCTGAGCCGCGCACCCTGGAGGGCATGTGGCACCTGAAGGCGTCCTATGCGGCCCGGGACCGGAACCTGGAGACGGACCTCGTCCTGACGGACCTGGTGGTGCCCGGCCAAGGCGAGCCGCCGCGGCCCCACGTCGCGCTGACGGACGTGCGGGCAGCGGTGACGGCCTCGATGGGCGAGGCGGGCGAGATCCGCATCCCGCGGGCCCGCCTGACGGGGCCCGGCCTGAGGGCGGAGGTGTCCGGGACGGTCCGGCTGCCGTCGCGCGCCTCGCCGCATCCCCATGCGGACGGGCAGGTCGGGGCGTCGATCGTCCTGGCAGACTTCGCCCAGGTCCTCCGCCCGTTCGGGCTCCTTGCGGAGGAGGACCGTCTCGCCGGCCACGCGGAGTTCACCGGCGAGGTCCGTAGCGACCCGACCGGCCTGGGCGGGTCGGGGACGCTGGCCCTCTCGGAACTCGAGGTCCACCTGGCCGAGGGGGACCGCACCGTCCGCGAGGCCGAGGCCCGGCTGCCCATCGCGTTCGCCTACGTCAACGAGACGAAGCGGTGGGAGGTCGCCGCCACCGACATGAGCGCCGTCACGGTGCAGGGGTCGTGGCGGGTGGCGGTGGAGCCGGGCAAGGCTGCCGAGGCATCCCCCGAAGGCGGCGCCGCGCCGGCGGCGGGGTCGCCTGCGCCGGCGGCGGCTGCGGCGGGCGGCGGGCCGGCCGCCGAGTCGCCGCGTCCGCCCGAGCGCCCGCCCGAGCCCCCGCCGCATATCGAGGCCACGTGCGACCTCGCGTTCGACGCCGGCCGGGTCCGACAGATCCTCGGCGACGCCCTGCCCGAGACCGTCGGAATGGCCGGCCCGTACCGCGCCAAGGCCCGCCTGGCCGGTCCGCTGCCGGCCGAGGGGCCGTGGCACGTGCGGCTGGCGGCCATGGCGGGCGAGGGCGAACTCCAGGTCAACCGCTTCACCTACGCCACGCTGACGGGCGGCGAGGGGACCGTGCGGTGGCGGCTGGCCGACGGCGTGCTCGACCTCTCGCCGGACCCCGACCAGCCCAGCCGGCTGGCCGTGGCGGGCGGCAGCGTCACGCTGCCGGGCCGGCTGGACCTGCGCGGCCCGCAGCCCCGTCTCCGCGTGGACGAGGAGACGCGTGTCGTCGAGGACCTGCCCCTGGCCGGCGAGGAAATCCGCGAGTACGTCCGGTACGCCAGCCCGGTGCTGGCGGCGAGCGTGCAGGCGAGCGGCCGGCTGACGCTGGACGTGCGCCGGCTGGACCTGCCCCTGGACGAGGGGGCCGCCGAAAAGGCCGAGGCCGACCTCCGCTATCATATCGATGAGTTCCAGACGGAACTGATGGGGCCGATCGGCCGGCTCGTCCGTCTCGGCGGCGCCGAGGAGAAGACCGTCACCCAGACGCTCGGGCCCGTGGCGGTGACCCTCCGCGACGGCGCGTTCCGCATCCCCGAGCACCGTCTGAAATATACCGAAACGGTGAGCCTGGCGTTCGGCGGCCGCATCGGGCTGGACAAGCAGATGAACGTGACCGTGGGCGTGCCGGTCACCCGGGCGCTGATGGAGCGGTACAAGGTGTCCCGGCGCGCCATGCCGTACCTGGAGGACGTGGTCCTCGCCGTGCCGCTCGAGGGCACCATCGACGACCCGCAGATCGACAACCGGGCGCTGGCGAAACGGGTGGGCGAACTGGCCGCCGAGGCCATCAAACGCGAGGCGCTGAAGCATCTCGGCGATTGGCTGAAGGGCGGCGACTGGTGAGGCAAGCCGCAAGCGACAACCCGCAAGCGGCGCGCGCACTTTTTTGCCCGGCCGCTTGACTGAGCCCCCGGGCGCGGTATACTCTTTATCGGAAGGCCCGATCAAAGCCCTCGCGAAGAGAGACGACCCTTGGCGGGCGCCTGGGCTTACGGCCGTCTCCAACCCGGCCGCAAAGCCGTGTCGTACCGCTACTTAAAGCGAGCGAGGCGCGGGCCTTCCTTTATTTCCCCCCCCGTCGCGGCGAGCGATTCTCCCATTGCTGAAACCCTCAACGTGCCGGCCACGGCCGGCGGCTAGCGCATTTATTGAGGCCGGTAATTGTAATATCGCAGGATGTCATTCTGAGGCCCCGCTCGCGGGGCCGAAGCATCTCGCCGTGCCAACGCGAAACGACAAAGACCAGGGCGAGATTCTTCGTCGCGGCCCGCCTTCGGCGGGTAAACTGCGCCGCTCCTCAGAATGACAACCGGCGAGCCGTGTCACATTTCATTTGCCGGCCTCAATAAGTTCGCATGGCAGCGCGGCGGCTCTGGAGTACCCGCCGCGCGCAAGAGGAGCGCTGCGTTGAGCGCGGTGGGTACGGAGCCCCACCGCGCAAATGGCCGACTTAGCGTTGTCGTGTTAACCCGCTCTAACGGTTCGGCGGCACGAGGGGGTCGGCCACGCCGGCGTCGCGGAACGCCTCCGCCCGGCGCAGGCAACTGGCGCACGCCCCGCACGGCACGGCGTCCTGCCGGTAACACGACCACGTCAGGGCCAGCGGGGCGGCCAGGTCCGTCCCCATCTGGACGACGTCGGCCTTCGAGAGGGCGATGACGGGCGTCTCGACGCGGATGTGCGTCTCGGGCCGCGTGCCCAACTCGATGAGCCGGCCCGCCGCCTCGAAGAACGGCGGCCGGCAGTCCGGGTACCCCGGCGCGTCCGGCTCGACCGCCCCGATGACGACGTGCCCGGCGTCCAGGACCTCGGCCCACGCGACGGCGACGGCGAGCAGCGTGGCGTTGCGGAACGGGACGTACGTGCTGGGGATTTCGCCCGGCGTATCGTCCTCGGGGATGTCCATCCGCCGATCCGTCAGGCTGCTGCCGCCGATTTGCTTAAGGTGCGGCAGGTCGGCCGCGAGATGGGCCTCGGGCCGGAAGTGTTCGACCTGCCTCTCGAAGCAGGCGCGTTCCTTGGCCTCCGTCCGATGGCCGTAGTCGGCGTGCAGCATGGCCAGGCGATAGCGCTGGGCGGCCCAGGCGGTGGCGACGCAGGAATCCAGGCCGCCGCTCGCGAGCACCACCGCCAGATCCCGATCGCTCATGACGATTCCCCTATGGCCTCACGCCAAGACACAAAGGCAAAGGCAGCCTCACGCAAAGGCGCAAAGCCGCAAAAACGACAACGGCGGGAAATCAGGTTAACCACAAAGACACCGGTTGTCATTCTGAGGAGCGGCGCAGTTTACCCGCCGAGGGCGGGCCGCGACGAAGAATCTCGCCTTGGTCTTTGTCGTTTCACTTTGGCACGGCGAGATTCTTCGGCCCCCGCGAGCGGGGCCTCAGAATGACATCCCGCGACATGACAATGACCGGCCTCAATAGCGCCTTGGCGCCTTTGCGTGAGGATTGCCGTTGCCGTTCATGTTTCTTTCTCCACCGCCACGCGCGTGGCCTTGCCCGTCTTCTCGCCCACGAGGTAGAAGACGCCCGCCACGGGCACGTCGACGGTGACGGCCGGGCCGCCGGGGATCGTGAGGCGCACGCCCTCGCGGTCCTTCCTCGGCGAGTGGGCGTAGAGGAGCCACTCGCGCTCGCCCTCGTTGCCGCGCACCCGCGCCAGGGCGAAGACCGGGATCTCGGTCTTCAGTTCCCACGGCCGCTTCGGGTCGAGGTCGGTATCCAGGAGGTACCACCGCGGCCAGTCCTCGTACTGTTCGGGGATGCGCGACTGGAACGGATGCTCGCGGGCGGTGTTGGCGACGATCTCGGAGTCGCGCCAGAACCGGCGCAGCACCTCGCTGGTGTACACGCGGTCGACGGCCTCCAGGATGGGCACGTAGTACGGGTGCCCGGCCTCGGCGGTGGTCCCGTGGCCGCGGAACTCCCGCACGACCCGAGGCCGCACCAGCCACATGCCGAACTGGACCATCGCCGCGTAGCGGGCGGGCGTCCACGTCTGGCCCTGTTTGGCGTACCACTTGCGCTTATCGTTTCGGCCGGGATAGCCGTCCCATGTCGAAAACTCGAACCACCATTCGGGGTCGGCGGGCAGGGTCTCGCGCTTAAGAAACGGCACCCAGTTCATGGATTCGACCTGCGGGCTCCAGACGCGGAAGTCGCTGATCGCGCACCAGTCGTGCAGGTAGTAACTGGGCGACCCGCCGTCCCACACGCCGAGGGCGGAGTTCATCGTCTCGTGGACCATGTAGCGGCGATGGTAGGCGGTCCAGCCGCCCCATCGGCCCAGGTGCGACGGGGCCGGCGCGTTCTTGTAGCCGATGAAGACGGCCCGTTTGCGCCACGTCTCGCTCGCCAGGCCCTCGCGCATCCCCGCGATGAGGGCCGCATAGTGCTTGCGGAACTTGCCTTCCGGCCCGGGGCCCCGCTCGTCCTTGTCCTTCGGCTTGGCCTTGGCGGCCTCGTTGTTCGAGAGGAACAGGATCATGGGCGGTTCCGGATACCACGCCTGCAACTGGCGCATGGCGGGCGTGTCGGTCCAGTCGCGGCCGCACTGGCGCCACGGCTCGACGGGCCCGGCCGGCGAGACCTTCTTGACGATCTTCTCGGGCGTGACGAGCAGGGGCGTCTTCTCGCGCGGCAACTGGCGATACGTGTCCAACTTATAGAGCAGCGATTCCCACTGCGTGGTGACGAGCGTGATGGGCAGCCGCAGGGCCTTCATCCGGGCCATCGGCTCCTCGTAATACGTGCGGTGCCGCTCGTCGTCGAGGTCCCTCCCCGGCCGCGGATGCTCGAACCACGGGAAGATGTGGTGCCCGGCCTCGAGCAGGCCGAGTTGGTAGTGGGGCGAGCAGCCCGTGCCGCCGCGCTTGTTCCAGTGACCGGCCAGGGGGAGGGGCCGGCCGCCCGGGTCCGCCGTGATGCGGGTGGCCTCGGCCCGAATCTCATCGGCGAGGCGGACGAGGCGGGCGGGTTCGGCCGCGCGGGCCGCACTGACCAGGAAGAGGGCGCAGACTAGAGCAAGCACATCGAGTCGCCGGGGCATGTCGTCTCCTTACAGGAAACACAAAGGCAAACAGCAGCCTCACGCAAAGGCGCAAAGCCGCTAAAACGGCCAGCAGCAACGACGAGAAACTCGGGTAACGGCAAAGACGGAACGGCACGGGCGGGTCTCGCCGCATGTCTATCGGTCGTTTCTGCTAACTTGATTTTCCGCCGTTGTCGTTTTAGCGGCTTTGCGCCTTTGCGTGAGGATTGTCTTTGTCGTTTATTGAGGCCGGTAATTGTCATGTCGCAGGATGTCATTCTGAGGCCCCGCTCGCGGGGCCGAAGCATCTCGCCGTGCCAACGCGAAACGACAAAGACCAAGGCGAGATTCTTCGTCGCGGCCCGCCTTCGGCGGGTAAACTGCGCCGCTCCTCAGAATGACAACCGGCGAGCCGTGTCACATTTGATTTACCGGCCTCAATAGCGTTCTTGCGTGAGGCCGCCGTTGTCGTTACGGCCGGATGAGAACCTTGATCGCTTCCGGGTCGGCGGCCGCACGGATGGCCGCCTCCGACTCCGTCAGAGGATACTCGGCGGTGACGAGCGGTTCAAGGGCGAGGTCCCCCTGGGCGAGCATGGCGACGGCCGCATCCATCGGCCCGCACCGCGACCCCACGACCGTGACCTCGTCCACGACGAGCGGCGCCAGGTTCAGCCCGGCCGTATCCGCCACGGTGCTCTTCAGGACGATCGTGCCGCGCGGCCGCACCAGCCTCATGGCCATGCCCAGGCCGTCGGCGGTGCCGGTCGCCTCGACGACGACGTCGGCGGTCTTGTCGGGATGGGCCGCGTCGGCGGTCACGGTTGCCAGGCCGAGGTCCCGGAGGAGGGCGAGTTTGGGCTCGGATTTGCCCACCACCGTCGGCGCGAGGCCCCGCGCCCGGAAGACCCGGGCCACGAGTTGGCCCAGGCGGCCGTCGCCCAGGATGACGAGGTGCTGCTCGGGCGCCAGGGCCACCTGCCGCGTGATCCGGATCGCCGCCGCCAGCGGTTCGGCGAAGACGGCCGCCCGGTCCGGCACCTTGTCCGGGACGGGCACGAGGTTGGCCTCCGGCAGGGCGAGGCGTTCGGCGAAGGCGCCGTCGCGGCCGTCGATGCCCAGGGTCGTGCGGCGCCGGCAGTGGGTGGGGAGGCCGCGGCGGCACATGTCGCACCGGCCGCACACGCAGTTGATGCCGCCGACGACGCGGCGGCCCTTCATCTTGCCCTCCAGGGCCGTCCCGACGAACTCGTGGCCGAGCACCCCCTCGAACCCCATGTAGCCGCGGGCGATCTCCAGGTCGGTCCGGCAGACGCCCGCCAGGCGGACGGCCACGCGGACCTCGCCGGGCGGGGCCGCCGGTTCCGGGTGGTTCGGGTCGACGCGAACGTCGCGGCCGTCGAAGAGGCAGGCGATCATGGGTGAGTTCCAAACATCGAGCCCGCCGCCGTTCGGGCAGGCTGCCGTTCGGGCCCGCGGCGGGCCTGTCCTCCGTAGCCCGAAGGGCGAAGGCGGAAGCAGCGGGTCATCATCGTTTGCCATGGCACGTGCCACGCCGGATGAAGATGACCGGCCGCTTCCGCGGCCGGCTCGAAAGGCACAGCGTGCCCCGGCGCCGCAGCGGGCTCGAAAGGCACAGCGTGCCCCGGCGCCGCAGCGGGCTCGAAAGGCACAGCGTGCCCCGGCGCCGCAGCGGGCTCGAAAGGCACAGCGT
>CAZNYC010000072.1:0-20959 GCA_964577175.1 uncultured Anaerolineales bacterium | reverse complement strand
CGCAACACCACTTCAGGACCAGCGCCTCGACACGCTCGATATCGCCGAAGGCAACCTCGTGCGCTTCACGGATGCGAACGTGGCGGTTGACACCTCGTTTCGCAATTTGCACCCAACGGTTGAGGGCACCCCTTGCCAAGGCCATCTTGACAGGGCCGAAGGGGTCTTTACAATCATCGGCGGTCATACCGACCGTCACATCGGCCTGGCGGCCCGGGCGTGGGATTCCGGACAGGCACGGTCGGCGCACGAGCAAGTGGTCGCGCAATATGGCCGTACGTCCGTGGGGGACCGTATGGACCCTCGAGTCAGCGGATCGACGATTGCCCGGGCGCCCTACGCCTTTGTCACCAAGCGAGGGGCCCCGGTCCTGATCACCCCGCTTGACGACTCGCGGGCCGAGGCCCTGGCGGCGATGTACCTGGCCTACGAGCCGCGTAACGACTTCTGGGGCCTGCCGCCCATCCGCGACGACGCCTGTTGCCGATGGGTGCGGGGCATGATCGCCGATGGCCTGAACCTGTTGGCCCTCTCGATCGACGCGGGCGTCGTCGGCCACGCCGCCCTGTTCCCCATGCAGGCCGATGCGTGCGAGATGCTGGTGGTCGTGTCGCCGCCGTTTCAGGACCGGGGCATCGGTACGCAACTGGCGCGGTGCGCGGTCCGATTGGCCCACGAGGTCGGCTTCTGCCGCATCTGGATCTCGGTGGAGGCGGCGAACCGGCGCGCCCGGCACGTGTTTCGCAAGTGCGGGTTCGACGACCTGGCGTGGCACGACGAGATGGAGGTGGAGATGGCCCTGGAGGTCTGCCACCTCCACGACCCTTCCAAGGTGCGGGTGGCCGAATTGATGACCCGCCAGGTGGTCTGCACCCACCCGGACATCCCGTGCCGGACGGCCGTCGACCTGTTCCTCTCGCATCCCATCGGGGCCATGCCGGTGCTGGACGACCGGGAACGTATCGTCGGCATCATCTCGCAGACGGACCTGCTGATGCCGGGCGGCCTGTCGAAGACGGTGGGTGACCTGATGACCCGGCAGGTGGTCACCGCCCGGGCCGACTGGCCCCTGGCGCGGGTCATCAGCCTCTTTCACTCGCGCCGGATCCGATGTGTGCCGGTCGTGGATGCCCAGGGGCGGTTGGTGGGCGTGATCGGACGGAAGGACATCCTCGCCTTCTACGCCGGTTGTTGAGTCCGGCAAAAGCAATGTGACAGGCACGGTGCCACGGTTTGCTTGTCAAACCGTGTTCTGAACCGGGGAACACGGATTGCGAGCAATCCGTGGCACTTCCGATCTCTCGAAGTCTGTGCCAGTGCTTTTGCCGGGCTCAATAGCGTTTTCAGTTCGCATGGCAGCGCGGCGGGTCTCCGCACCCGCCGCGCGCAGGTTCGGGATGCACCGGGCGCGGTGGTTACGGAGAACCACCGCGCCACCCCGCGCGGTCAAACCGCTCTAGGTGAGAGGACGTGGAAGGCATGCGGACGGCCTTCCCGGCCTGGCTCGGAACAGACGTGTCAAGCCCATTCCTGCCGATGGCGCCGTGCTCCGTACAGACAGCAGTCGCGCATGGTCTGGATGTCGCTGTGGCCGGTGACCCCCGCCGGCACGATGTGGCTGGGCAGGGGCGAGGGCCCTTGCTCCGGTGCCCGGCTCGTCCTATACTGACTGCGCACGCGGTGACCATTTCAATCGGCGGAGGGCAGGCGTGGGTGCCTCCACAGAGCAACGTTCCGGGGCCCAGAGTTGCGGTACGGCGCAGGGCGCGGTGGCGGAACCGTCCGAGGCCGACATCGCGTCGCTGCTTGATTCGCTTGGTGTGCGTCCGGCATCGAACCTCATCGGCGTGCTCCAGGACATCCAGGACCGGTTCGGGTACCTGCCGGCGCCGGCGCTTCGCGACCTGTCCCGCCGCATGCGCCTTCCGCTGAGCCGCATCTACGGCGTCGTCTCGTTCTACGCCCAGTTCTACACCGAGCCGCGCGGCCGCCATACGATCCGGTGCTGTCGCGGCACGGCGTGCCACGTCCGGGGAGGCAAACGCGTCATCCAAGCCATCTCGAACATGCTTCACATTGAGGAAGGCGAGACGACCGACGATATGCTGTTCTCGTTCGAGACGGTGGCGTGCCTCGGCGCGTGCGCCCTGTCGCCGGTGGCCGTCATTGACAAGACCTACTACGGCAAGGTCACGCCGCGGCGCATCGAACAGATCGTGGGCCAGATCATCGCGGCTCACTCGGACAAGGGAGACGCCGACGGATGAAGCGCGTCAGGTCCATCGACGCATTCCGCACGTGGCAGACGCAATTGGCCGACGCCCTGGACCCGAAGCAGAAGACCGTGACCATCTGCGGCGGAACCGGGTGTAGTGCTTTCGGCGCGACCGACGTTCAGAAGGCCTTTGAAGAGGAACTCCGGCAGCGGGGTCTCTCGGAGCGGATTCCCGTCAAACGGACCGGCTGTCACGGCTTCTGTGAGAAGGGGCCGGTGGTCGTCATCCTGCCGGAGGGCATCTTCTATCCGAACGTCGAAGCCGATCAGGTGCCCGAGATCGTTGAGGAAACGGTCCTGGGAGGTCGTCTCATCCGGCGTCTGCTGTACGTGGACCCGGCCACCGGCAAGCGCATTGCGCGGGATCACCGGCTGCCGTTCTACGCCCGACAGACGCGCCACGTGTTTCGGCTGAACGGCGTCCTCGATCCGATCGATCTGGCGGACTACGTGGCCCGGGACGGATACGCCGCCGCCAAGGCGGTGAGCGAGATGACTCCCGAGCAGGTGATCGACGAGGTCCTGCGCGCGGGCCTCCGGGGCCGCGGCGGCGCCGGGTTCCCCACCGGCCGCAAGTGGCAACTGGCCCGCCAGGCCCCGGGCGAGGAGAAGTACCTCGTCTGCAATGCCGACGAGGGCGACCCGGGCGCCTTCATGGACCGCAGCCTGCTCGAAGGTACACCCCACGCCATCATCGAGGGGATGATCGTTGCCGCCTATGCCATCGGTGCCGTCCACGGGATCATCTACGTGCGGGCCGAGTACCCCCTGGCCGTTCGCCATACGCAGATGGCCTTGGAGCAGGCCCGGCAGGCCGGCCTCCTGGGCGACAACATCCTGGGAACCGGTCTGTGTTTCGACATCGCCATTCATCAGGGGGCCGGCGCCTTCGTCTGCGGGGAAGAGACGGCCCTGATCGCGTCGCTCGAGGATCGGCGCGGCATGCCGCGCCCCCGCCCGCCCTTCCCGGCAACGAGTGGCTACCGAGGCACGTCCACCACCATCAACAACGTGGAGACCCTTGCGAACATCCCGCTCATCATCCTGAGGGGCAGTTCCTGGTACGCCAAGATCGGCACGGAGGGCTCCAAGGGCACCAAGATCTTCGCCCTGGCCGGCAAGGTCAACAACACCGGCCTCGTGGAAGTGCCGATGGGCACGACGCTTCGCGAGATCGTGTTCGACATCGGCGGCGGCATTCCGCGCGGCCGCACCTTCAAGGCCGCCCAGATGGGCGGGCCGTCCGGCGGATGCGTGCCGGCCCGCTACCTCGACCTGCCCATCGATTACGATTCCGTCAAGGAGGTCGGGGCCATCATGGGCTCGGGCGGCCTCATCGTCATGGACGAGGCCACCTGCATGGTGGACATCGCACGCTTCTTCACGGACTTCTGCCAGAAGGAATCGTGCGGCAAGTGCGCGCCGTGCCGCGTCGGCACCAAGCGGATGCTCGAGATCCTGGAGCGCATCTGCCGCGGCGAGGGCGAGATGGAAGACCTCGACCGCCTGGTGGAACTCGGCGAGATGATCCAGGAAGCGTCGCTCTGCGGACTGGGCCAGACCGCGCCGAACCCCGTCCTTTCGACGATCCGCCACTTCCGCGACGAGTATGAGATCCACATCCGGGAGAAGCGGTGCCCGTCGCACGCGTGCGAGGTCCTCGCCCCGGTCTCGTGCGCGAGCGCCTGTCCGGCCCACGTGAACGTGCCGGAGTACGTCGCCCTGATTGCCGAGGGCCGTTTTGCCGACGCCCTCGACGTGATCCGTCGGCGGAACCCGCTGGCGTCGGTGTGCGGCCGGGCGTGTCACCACCCGTGCGAGATGTTCTGCCGGCGGGGCGACGTGGACGAACCGCTTGCCATCCGCCACCTGAAACGCTTCGTGACCGACCGCGTGAAAGACGCCGGCATGCCGCCCCGGTGGCAGGGACCGAGGCGCGGGCGTGTGGCCGTCATCGGTTCCGGTCCGGCCGGGTTGACCGCCGCCTACTTCCTCGCCGTCATGGGCCGGGAGGTCAAGGTCTTCGAGGCCCTCGACACGATCGGCGGGATGTTGGCGGTCGGCGTCCCCGAGTACCGTTTGCCCCGCGATGTGCTGCAGCGCGACATCGACTACATCCGCCGTGCCGGCGTCGACATCGAGACCGGCCACCGGGTCGATTCCATCCAGGCGCTCCGCCGGGAGGGGTACGACGCCGTCTTCGTCGCGGCGGGGGCGCATCGCAGTTACCGTCTGGACATTTCGGGCGAAGACAGCCAGGGCGTCCACGACGCCGTCGCCTACCTCCGTCAGGCCGCCATGGGTCAACTCGGCGAAACGCCGGGGCGGGTCGTCGTGATCGGCGGGGGCAACGCGGCCATCGACGCGGCGCGCACCGCGTTGCGCCTCGGCGCCGCGTCCGTGAGCATCCTCTACCGCCGCACACGCGAGGAGATGCCCGCCCTCCGCGACGAGATCGAGGAGGCCGTCATGGAGGGCGTCGATCTCCGCTTCCTGGTCACGCCCGTCGAAATCCTGACCGAAGACGGCCGCGTGCGGGCCGTCCGCTGCGCCGAGATGGAACTCGGAGAGGCCGACGAAAGCGGCCGGCGCCGCCCCATTCCCAGGGAAGGCGCCGAACAGACGGTCGAGGCGGACGTCGTGATCGTGGCCGTCGGACAGCAGCCGGAACTCGAGTTCGCCGCCGCCGACGGACACCTGGTCGTCTCGCGCGGCCGGGCGGTGGCCGATCCGGTGACCCAGCACGCCGGGGGCGGCGTCTTCGTGGGCGGCGATGCCGTCACCGGACCCGCCACCATCGTCGAGGCCATTGCGGCCGGTCAGCGTGCGGCCCAGGCCATCGACATCTTCCTGGGCGGGAAGGGCGACCTGCCGCCCGATCGCGGCATTGCCTCGCCCGGCAAGCCCGCCGAGCCGGAAGACGAGGCCGCGGCGCGCCGCAGGCCCATCCGGTCGCGGTCGCCGAGGAAACGGCGCGGCGACTTCGAGGAGGTCATCAAGGGCTATACGCTCCGGGCCGCCTGCGCCGAGGCACGCCGCTGCCTCCGCTGCGACCTGGAGGAGTAACGCGGACCGGGCGGGCCCCGGCCCGCTCGGCCGTCGCTGCCTTCGGGAAGGCGGTGTCGGCGGGCAATGTAGTGAGGATGGTGTCATGGCCGACGACGTCACGCTTACGATCGACGACCGGGAGGTCTCGGTCCCGCCGGGCACGACGGTGTTTCAGGCGGCCCGGCAGTTGGGCATCGATATTCCGCACCTGTGCTACGACCCCGCCTGGGGGCTGGAGCCGGCCAGTTCCTGCCGCCTGTGCCTCGTCGAGGTCGAAGGGGCGCGGGCGCCGGTGGCCTCCTGCTCGTACCCCGCGGCGCCGGGCATGGTCGTCCGCACGGATACACGCCACCTGCGCCGGATGCGGCGGCTGTTGATCGAACTGCTCCTCTCGGATCACCCCGCCGACTGCCTCACCTGCGAGCGGAACGGCGAGTGCGCTTTGCAGGAGTACGCCTACCGGCTCGGCGTGCGCTCGCCGCAACTGGTGGGCGAGACACCCGTGGAGCGCGAACCCGTCCGGGACGGCCCCGCCATCGTGCAGGACCGCAGCAAGTGCATCCTGTGCGGCCGGTGCGTGCAGGTGTGCCAGGAGGTCCAGGCCTCCGGCGCCATCGACTTCTACGGCCGCGGCTTCGAAACGAGCATCTCCTTGCCGCCGGACCAGACGCGCGACGAGTCCGTCTGCGCCGAGTGCGGCAACTGCATCGACGTCTGCCCGACCGGGGCGCTCTATGCCGCCGGACGAGAGGGGGAAGGGCGGACGTGGGAGTTCGAGCAGGTGCCCACCATCTGCCCGTACTGCGGGTGCGGGTGCACGATCGTGCTGAACATCCATAACGGCCGGGTGGTCCACATCACGGGCGAGCCCGGCTTGGGTGTCTCGAAGGGCCTGCTCTGCGTCAAGGGGCGGTTCGGCGCCGACTTCATCGGCCACGAGCAGCGCCTGACCGACCCGCTCATCCGCAAGGACGGCGATCTCGTGCCCGCCACGTGGGACGAGGCGCTCGACCTGGTGGCCCGGCGGCTGGCGGAGATCCGCGACGCCCACGGGGCCGACGCCGTCGGCGGCCTGTCGTCGGCCAAGACCACCAACGAAGAAAACTACCTCATGCAGAAGTTCATGCGGGCCGTGGTCGGCACGAACAACGTGGACCACTGCGCGCGGCTGTGCCATGCCTCGACCGTGGCGGGTCTGGCACGGGCCTTCGGCTCGGGCGCCATGACCAATTCCATTGACGAGTTCGAACGCGCCGACGTCATTTTCGTCATCGGGTCCAACACGACCGAGTGCCATCCCATCATCGGCGCGGCCATCAAGCGGGCCGTCCTTTCCGGGAAGACGACCCTCATCGTGGCCGACCCGCGGGCCATCGAACTGACCGAGTTCGCCCGGGTCCACATGCAGCAGAAGGGCGGCACGGACGTCGCCCTCATCAACGCCATGATGCACGTCATCCTGGCCGAGGGCCTCCAGGACGCCGAGTTCATCCGCGAGCGGACCGAAGGCATCGACGATCTCCGCCGGGCCGTCGAACCGTACACGCCCGAGATGGCCGCCAAGATCACCGGCGTGCCGGCCGGGAAGATCGTCGAATCGGCCCGCGCCTACGCCACCGCCGACGCCGCCTCCATCGTCTATTCCATGGGCATCACCCAGCACACGACCGGGACGGACAACGTCCTCAGCCTGGCGAACCTGGCGATGCTGACGGGCCACATCGGCCGGCCCGGCACGGGCGTGAACCCCCTCCGGGGGCAGAACAACGTCCAGGGGGCGTGCGACCTCGGCGCCCTGCCCAACGTGTATACCGGCTATCAGAAGGTGGCCGACCCGGCGAGCCGGGAGAAGTTCGAAAAGGGCTGGGGGGCGACGCTCAGCCCGGATGCCGGCCTGACGGTCGTCGAGATGCTGAACGCCGCCGACCAGGGCGACCTGAAGGCCCTCTACGTCATGGGCGAGAATCCCATGCTCAGCGACCCCGACACCAACCACGTCGAGAAGGCGCTGCGGAACCTGGACTTCCTCCTCGTCCAGGACATCTTCCTCTCCGAGACGGCCGCCCTGGCCGACGTGGTCCTGCCGGCCGCCTCCTTCGCCGAGAAGGACGGCACGTTCACGAACACCGAGCGGCGGGTCCAGCGGGTCCGAAAGGCCCTCGAGGCGCCGGGCCGGGCACGCCCGGACTGGCAGATCCTGTGCGACCTCGCCGGCCGCATGGGTTATCCGATGGCCTACGACCATCCGTCCGCCATCCAGGACGAGATCGCCTCGCTCACCCCCTCCTACGGCGGCATCACCTACGACCGGCTCGACGAGGGCGGCCTCCAGTGGCCGTGCCCCGACCGCGGCCACCCCGGCACGCCGTACCTGCACAAGGGGACGTTCGCGCGCGGCCTCGGCAAGTTCCACGCCGTCGAGTTCCTGCCGCCGAAGGAACTGCCCGACGAGGCGTACCCGTTCGTGCTCTCCACTGGCCGCATCCTCCAGCATTTCCACACGGGCACGATGTCGCGGCGGTCGGACGTGCTCGACAAACTCGTCTCGGTCGGGGCGATCGAGATCCACCCGGACGACGCCGCGCGCCTCGGCATCGCCGATTCCGACCCCGTCCGCGTGGCCTCGCGTCGCGGCGAGATTGAGTTGCCCGCCCGCGTGACGGAGCGCGTGGCGCCCGGCACCACGTTCCTGGCGTTCCATTACCGCGAGGCGCCGGCCAACCGCCTCACGATTGCGGCGCTGGACCCCATAGCGAAGATCCCGGAACTGAAGGTCTGCGCCGTCCGGATCGTGGCCGCCTCGGCCCCCGCGTCATGACCGAACCGCCAGAGTCCCGCGGTCTCCTGCGCGACGTGCCCGTGCGGCGCGTCGGGCCGCCCCGCCCCGGCCGCAGCGGCCGTGGCGACGAGGGGCGCGACACCGTCATCGTCGAGCACCGCGTGCAGGTCGTCCTGAACGCAAGGCCGCTGCTCTGGATCAACTGCCTGCCCGAGGGCCTGGAGGCCCTGGCGGCCGGGTTCCTCGTCTCGGAAGGACTCCTCGACGGGCCCGACGCCGTGGACGAGATCACCGTGGCGCCGGACCTGGCGCGGGTGGACGTGCGGGGTCGCGTGGACCCGGACCGCCTGGTGACGTTTCGCGAGCGTCTCTCGATCACGTCCGGCTGCGGCGGCGGGGCGTCGGCGGGAGACGAGGCCTTGCCGCCCTCCCGCAGCGACGCCGCGTTCCGTCCCGAGGACTTGATCGAGCGTCTCGGCGAGATGGCGGCCGCCTCCGCCCTGTTTCGCGACACGGGTGCCGTGCACCTTGCCGCGGCCACCGACGGGGAGAGCCTCACGGCGTATGCGGAGGACATCGGACGGCACAACGCCGTCGACAAGACCATCGGCCGGTGTCTGCTCCGCGGGGAGCCCCTGGCCGAGCGGGCGATTCTGACCACCGGCCGCGCCAGCGCCGACATCGTGGCCAAGGCCGCCCGAGCCGGCCTGCCCGTGGTCGTCAGCCGGGGAGCGACGACCTCGCGAGCCATCGAGTTGGCTCGCCTTGCGAACCTCACGGTCGTCGGCTTTGCTCGCCGCGGGCGGATGAACGCCTATACGGCCCCGGGGCGCCTTGGCCTGGCGGCGGACAGCCAACAGCCGGGGGAGACCACGGCATGAGACGCATGGCTTACACGGCCTTGGTGCTCGGTGGCCTTTTGGCCGGCCATCTGACGCTCTCGTGTGACGAGGCGCCGGCGCCGAGCGGCCTGGGGACCCTTCGTCTCGCCACCACCACCAGCACGGAGAACTCTGGGCTCCTGGACCGCCTGCTTCCTCCGTTCGAGGCGAGGTTCGGGGCCGAGGTCCGCGTGGTGCCGGTGGGAACCGGCCGGGCCCTCGCCCTGGGCCGCAACGGCGACGCGGACGTCTTGCTGGTTCACGCCCCGGTCGCCGAGGCGGCCTTTATCGAGGCGGGCTGCGGTGTCAATCGTCGGGCCGTCATGGCCAACGATTTCCTCCTGCTGGGTCCGGCGGCAGACCCGGCCGGGGTGGCTGAGACCGACTCGGCCGCCGACGCCCTGGCCGCCGTCGCCCGCGCCGAGGCCCCGTTCGTCTCCCGCGGCGACGATTCCGGCACCCACAAGAAAGAGCGGGCCCTGTGGACCGAGGCGGGTATCGAACCGGCTGGCCCGTGGTACCTGGAAGTCGGCCAGGGCATGGGCGCCGCGTTCCTGCTCGCCGACGAGAAGCGGGCTTATTGCCTCTCGGACCGCGGCACGTATCTGGCCATGCGGGACAAGATCGACCTGGAAGTCCGCTTCGAGGGCGCCCCCGTGCTCCGGAACCCATACAGCATCATCGCGGTCAATCCCGCCCGGCACCCGGACGTGAACTACGCCGGGGCGATCGCCCTCGTCGGGTGGGTCACCTCGCCCCGGGTCCAGCGCCTCATCGGCGACTTCCAGGTCGACGGCGAGGTGCTGTTCCAGCCGACGGCCGTCCCGGACGCCGCGCCGACGGACGCGCCGAAAACCTCGCCGGACACGCCATGAATTGGACGCTCGACCAGTTTCTCCAGGCCCTTCGGCTGCTCGGGTCGCTGGACGCCGAGGTATACCGGGCGGTGGTGGTCTCGCTGGGTGTGGCGTCGGCCTCGACGGTCCTGGCGACGGGGGCGGGGCTGCCGCTGGGACTGGCCATCGGCCTGGCGCGGTTCCGCGGCAAACGCCTCCTGACCACGGTCCTGCACGCCCTCATGGCGGTGCCCACCGTGCTGATCGGCCTGGTCTTCTACGCGATCCTTTCTCGGCAAGGTCTGCTGGGCGGCTGGGGCCTGCTGTACACGCGGTCGGCCATCGTGCTGGGCCAGTTCGCGCTGGCCCTTCCGCTGGTGACGGCGCTGGCCCACGCGGCGACCGAGGGTCTGGATCCGCGCCTCCGCCGGACGGCCCAGACGCTGGGAGCCGGCCGGTGCCGGACCGCCCGCACCCTGCTCTCGGAGGGCCGGCGGGGGTACCTGGCGGCCGTCGTGGCGGGGTTCGGACGGGTCTTCGGCGAGGTCGGCATCAGCATGATGCTCGGCGGGAACATCCGGGCCTACACGCGGACCGTCACCACCGCCATCGCCCTGGAAACCGCCAAGGGCGAAGTGGCGCTCGGCATCGCGCTGGGCATTGTCCTGATGATCGTGGCCCTGGGCGTGAACCTGATCTTCCTTTGGCTCCACGGCGGCGGAGAACGGGCGTGACGGCAAACGCGATCGAAGTCCGCGACCTGACCAAGGCGTACGCCGGTCGCCGGGTTCTCAAGGTCGAGCGGTTCGACCTGCCGCGCGGGACCATCGCGGCCGTCGTCGGACCGAACGGCAGCGGAAAGACCACGCTGCTCTCGGTGCTGGCGCTCCTGGAACCGCCGACGACGGGCCGGATCGTCCTGCTGGGCCGGACGGTCAACGCGCGAAACGCCGCCGCGCTGCGTCGGCACGTGGTCCTGGTCCACGAGGAGCCCTGGATGTTCGCGACGACCGCCCTGGCCAATGTGACGTACGGCCTCTCGGCGCGGGGGGTGGGCCGGCGCGAGGCCCGGCGTCGCGCCTCGGCCGCCCTGGACGCCGTCGGCATGGCGGAGGCCGCGGACCGGCCCGCCCGATACCTCTCGGCCGGCCAGCGTCGGCGGGTCGCCCTGGCGCGGGCCCTGGCCGTCGAGTCCGAGGTCCTGCTCCTGGACGAGCCGATGGCCGGCATCGACGCCCAGCACGCCGACGTGATTGAACGGGCCCTGGCCCGCCTGCCCCGAGAAGGCCGGAGCGTGATGCTGGCCACCCATCACCTGGCTGCGGCCTACCGCCTGGCGGACCGCTCGCTCGGGCTGGTCGCCGGCCGGCTGACCGAGACGCCGATCGACAACCATTTTGCCGGGACCCTCGTCGAGCAGGCCGGCGAACCGGTCATGGAGATCGCCCCGGGCTGCGTGGTGCACGTGGCGACCGACCTGCGTGGCCCGGCCCACGTGGTCATCGATCCCCGCTCGGTGATCCTCAGCCGCCGGCCCGCACGGGACCGACCCGCCCCCCCGCCGTCCACCGCCCGGAACACCCTCTTCGGCCGCGTGGCGGCCCTGGCGGTCCAGGGCCACTGTGTCCGGGTCACCGTGGACGTCGGCGTGCCGATGGTGGCGGTGGTGACCGAGCCGTCGCTGCGGGAGATGGGGCTGGCGCTGGGGCAGACGGTGGCGGTCATCTTCAAGGCATTCTCGGTGGCGGTCTATGGAGGGAGAGGGGCATGATTTCACCGCAAGAGGCCCTTCGGCGGGTCCTGGCGCATACACCCCGGCTGGAGGCTGAGGAGATGCCGGTCTTGGAGGCGGTAGGGGCCGTCCTGGCCGAGCCGGTCGCCAGCGACATGGACCTGCCGCCGTTCGACAAGAGCGCCATGGACGGCTACGCCGCCCGGTCCGATGACCTGGCCCACCTGCCGGCGCTCCTGGCCGTGACCGAAGAGGTGCCCGCCGGCGCGGTGCCGACGCGGCCGGTGGAGCCCGGCGGCTGCGCCCACATCATGACCGGCGCGCCCGTCCCGGAGGGCGCCGACGTAGTCGTGAAAGTCGAGGACACCGAGCCGGCGGAGGCCGGGCGGGTACGGATCCTGCGGGCCGGCGCCGCGGGGCGAAACGTGTGCGTCCACGGCGAGGACGTCCGCCGCGGCGAAACCGTCCTGCAGGCCGGCCGCCGGGTCCGACCGGCCGAGGCGGGGCTGCTGGCGTCGGTCGGCCGGGAGCGGGTCCGCGTGTTCCGCCGGCCGCGCGCGGCGGTCCTGGCCACCGGCGATGAGGTCGTGCCGGCCTCGGCCACGCCGGAGCCCGGCCAGATCCGAAACGCCAACTCCTGGAGCCTCCGCGCCGGCTGCCGGCGGGCCGGCGTTGCGTGCGACGACCTCGGCATCGCCCGTGACACCGAATCGGACCTGCGTGCCCGCCTCGCCGAAGGCCTGGCGCGCGACTTCCTGCTGGTCTCCGGCGGGGTGAGCGTCGGTAAGTGGGATTTCGTACCCCAGGTTTTCGAGGCTCTGGGCGTCGACGTCCATTTCAAGACGGTCCGGCAGAAGCCCGGCAAGCCGACCGTCTTCGCGACGCACGAGGGTGGGGTCGTCTTCGGCCTGCCCGGGAACCCGGTCTCGACGCTGGTGACGTTCCGCTTGTATGTGCTGCCGGCCATCCGAGCGATGAGGGGGGACCCCGCCCCCGCCCCCGCGTGCGTGGCGGCCGCGCTCGCCGAGGCGGTCGCCGTCCAGGGTGACCGGCGGAAGTACCTCCCGGCGACGCTCCGGCGGGACGGGGCCGGGTGGACGGCTCACCTGGTTCCGACGCACGGCTCGGCGGACCTGGTATCCTTCTGCCGGGCCGACGCCCTGGCCCCCCTGGAGCCGGGCCACCACGGGCAAGGCGAGATGGTCGAGGCCGTGCCGATGGACGGGTGAAGGGCCGCCCACGGCAGCGCGGCAGATCTGTGCACCCGCCGCGTAGGGAGTCACACCGCACGAGGCGCCGTGGTTCCGGAGAACCCCCGCGCAGCCACTCGGGGTGAGATTGCTTCAGGCTTCCCGGCGGCGGCGTCGGTCAAGGTCCGCCGCCGTGTTGACGTTGGCCCAGGCCTGGGCCACGCGCGCCGGGACCTGCGGGGTGGCGACCTTGGGGTGGTCGGCGGCGGCCGAGGGGGCCAGGGAGCCGGCCGCCGCCAGGTCCTCGAGCAGCCTTGCGGCGCGGAAGTCGTAATGCGCGAGCAACGGTTCGAGCGGCCCGTCGGCCGTCGCCCGGGGCAGCGTGGCCCAGACGCCCGGCCGGCGGGTCGACAGCAGCCACCTCAGCGGCTCCGGCGCGAGATGCGGCAGGTCGCACGCCGTCACCAGCCACGTGACCCACGGGGCCCACCGCATGCAGGCCAGGATGCCGGCGAGCGGCCCCGCGACGTCCGGGACGTCCGGCAGGCGGGGGACCTCGGCCATCGCCGGCGGCAACGCCCCGCCTCCCGCCACCACGACGCATTCCGCCACGGCGGCCAGGGAGTCGGCCACTCGCTGGAGCCAGGTCGTCCCGTCCTGCCGGAGCAGGTGCTTGGGCCGGCCCATGCGCCGACTCCGTCCGCCGATGAGCACGCAGCCGTAGACCGGCGGCGCCCGCCACTGCCCCGGCAGCCAGTCGCGGAGGATCGCGCGGACCGCGGCCGTGCGGTCGGTGTCGGAGGGGAGGACGGCCAGAGGCCGGTCGCCGCCGGCCGGCGGGCCGCCTTCGTCCGGCCCGCGCAGCCAGACGTGATCGCAGCCGAGGTGGCGCCGGCCTTCGATGAGGACCAGGTCATGGGACCGGGCGGCCTCGGCCGGCCGCGCGATGCCCGGCATGGCTCCGCCCCTGGCTGCGCGGCGGGTCTCCCGACCTGCCGCGCTTTCCATGGGCGCGGGGTGCGCCCGGACCAGCGCCTCGTCTCGTGCCTCCAGGTACACGTCCGCGCCGGCGCGGAAGAGGCGGTCGCTGTCCTTTCCCTCGGGGTCGACGTCCAGATGGTGGGCACCGGGCTTGACGACGGCCACGGCGAGCCCCTCGGCGGTGAGGACGGACAGCAGCCGCTCGATGACGGTGGTTTTGCCCGAGCCGCTGTGGCCGCAGATACCGAAGACGGGCAGGTCCCGCAGCACGGGGGCGCGTGTCATGGTTGATCCGCCCCCGTTTTGCGGCGTGGCTGGCCGCAGGGCTCGGGATCGCCGCGCAGTTTCCGCAGGCCGTGGGCGAGGGCCGGAAGGACGGCCCGGAGGTTTTCGACGGCGGCCTTCTCCGAGCCCGGGAGGTTGAGGATGAGGGTCCGCCCGCAGAGCCCCGAGCCTCCGCGGGAGAGGGCGGCGTGGGGTGTCTTGGCGAGCGA
Organism: uncultured Anaerolineales bacterium; assembly: GCA_964577175.1. Taxonomy (GTDB): domain Bacteria; phylum Planctomycetota; class Phycisphaerae; order FEN-1346; family FEN-1346; genus BS750m-G62. Next base: position 6,743 of record CAZNYC010000072.1, on the reverse strand, counting down.
GGCCGCCCGCATCGCCTCGTCCAGGCCGGGCGCCGGCCGCTCGACGACCGCGCGGGTGGCCTCCGGCGTCACGTCGCGCGGGGCGAAGCCCGTGCCCCCGACCGTGGCGACCAGGTCGATGCCGCGCGTGTCGGTGTGGTGGCGGAGGCGGTCGACGATGCGGTCCCGGTCGTCCGGGAGGATCTCGGTCGCGTAGAGGTGGGCGCCGAGCCCGGTTTCCAGGCACTCGCCCGCGGCGGGGCCGGCCGTATCGGTGGCCTGGCCGGCAGCGCAGCGGTCGCTGACCGTCAGGACGACGGCCTGAAATCGGTCGCGCGGCACGAGGGAGAGGACTTCGAGCGGGTCGCCGGCGCCGACGGTCCCGCCCGCCAAGACCCGGGCGAACAGGCCGCGCTCCGGCATGACGCAGCGCCCCGTCTGCCGGCCGATGGCGCACGGCGTGTGGCAGACCTTCCCGATCTGGGTGACCTCCAGCCGCACCGTCTCCCCCAGGCGCAGCCGCGTGCCCAACCCGAGAGGGGCCAGGTCCAGGCCGGAAACGACCACGTTCTCGGCAAAGGCACCGGGGGGGATGTCGGGCAGCCCCGCCCGGCGAACCTCCTCGATATCCTCGGTGGCCAGGAGGCTGACCTGCCGGTGACCGGGGCCGGCATGGGCGTCGCCCTCGATGCCGTGATCCTGCCGGAACCGGACCGCCTGGACGGGCCGCTTGGGCGTACCTTTCCGGGCGGAGGTGCACAGAGCGTCAATCCGCGGCATCGGGGGACTCCTCACGGGTCCAGGCACCCGAGGCGCCGCCCTCCTTCTCCAGCAGCCGGACCGGACCGATCTCCACGCCCCGGGCCGCCGCCTTGACCATGTCGTAGACGGTCAGGGCGGCGACGGCGGCGGCAGTCAGGGCCTCCATTTCCACGCCCGTCCGGGCCTCGGCCCGGACCTCGGCGCGTATGCGGACGCGGTCGCCGGCGAGGCCGGCCCGAACGTCGACCCCGTCGAGCGGGATCGGATGGCAGAGCGGCACGAGGGAAGCGGTCTGCTTGGCGGCCTGGAGGCCCGCCAGCCGGGCCGTTTCCAGGACGTTGCCCTTGGCCAGGCCGCCTTCCTCAATGCGGGCCGCCAGGGCAGGGCCGACCGTGACGTACGCCTCGGCCAGGGCCCGGCGACGCGTGACCGGTTTGGCGCCGACGTCGATCATGCGGGCCTCGCCGGCGCGGCGCGGCGTTTTTGGAGTCGGTTCTTCGGCCATGGCAGCAGTGCTTCTTGCGAGGGCTTTCGGGCCGGTGCTTGTCCGTGCGCGGGGTGCGCCGTCAGCCCCCGACAGCCGCCATCACGGTCTGGTCCGTAAAGCGCCGACCCCTGTGCTTGACGGCGACGGCCCGGCGCGCTTCCGCGGCAAGTTGAGTGTCGCTCGCCGGTGCGGAACCTCTGAGCAGCGGCCTCAGGTCCGTCCCTTCAGGGCGGGCCAGGCATCCCAGGAGGCGGCCCGTGGTCGTCAGGCGGAGGCGGCGGCAGCCGGCACAGAACGGGGCGGTTATCGGGGCGACCAACCCGAGGACGCCCGACAGCCCGGCTCCGTCGCGGGCGGCGAAGTTCCGGCTGGTTGCTCCGGACCCGGGGGGCAGCGGAGCCAGGTCGAAAGCCGTCCGGAGCCTGGCCCGGACCTCGCGGGCCGGGACGAACCAGGCCGCATGCCGGCGAGCCGCTGCGCCGATCGGCATCAGTTCCAGGAATCGGACCTGGCATCCTCGCTCAAGGCCGAACCGGGCCAGATCCACCACCTCCCGGTCATTCACGTTTCGCAGAACAGTGACGTTGAGTTTGACCGGCGCCAGGTCGGCCTGCAGGGCGGCGTCGATGCCCTCGAGCGTAACCTGCAAGTTGCCCCCCTGCGTCAGCGTTCGGAACGTTTCCGGCCGGAGCGTGTCGAGGCTGATGTTGACGCGGCGCAGGCCGGCCGCCTTCAGCGATGCCGCCATTGGAGCCAGTTGCTGGCCGTTGGTCGTCAAGGCCAGGTCGGGCACGCCCTCGAGGGCGAACATCCGGACCAGTTCAACGAAATCCGCCCGCTGAAGGGGGTCGCCCCCGGTGAGCCGTACGCCCGTCAGGCCCAGGTGCCGGTCCAGGGCGCGAGCCACGTGGACCATCTCTTCGAAGCGGAGGACGTCGCGGCGCGGCGCCAGGGGCCAGCCCTCGGCCGGTTTGCAGTACACGCACCGCAAGGAACACCGGTCGGTGACCGAAAGCCTGAGCGAAACTCGTCGATCGCGGGGTCGATTCATCTCTTCTTTCAACGGTCCGCCCACCGCAAGGACCAGGAGACCGCTTTCGACGCGTCGGCCCCGCCTCCCGAAACCCGCGTCGCGTTTCAGATCCGAAGCCGGTTCCGGTCATCGACGACGCCTCGCCTGTCGCCAGACTTCATACCACGTCCCAAGCGGTAAGTCAATGCGCTCGGATTCGCCTTCATCCTGCGTTCGGTCCGCTTGACGACCAGCACCGGGCAGGGAGCGTTGCGGATGACCTTCTCGGCCACGCTGCCGACGAGGGCACACTTCAGACCCGCACGCCCATATGTCGAGATGAAGATCAACCTGGTGTCCTTTTCCCCGGCGTAGCGGATGATTTCGACGAATGGCCGTGCCGGCATTGGACGTGCCGCTGGGCGTATGAAGCGTCCGGTGGGTGCGGCATTGCACGGCGTGAGTGTTCCGGGCCCCTGGATGAAAGGCGCGACGGTACCGCGCAACGGGGGATGTCTGCGCGATCGTGCGGGAGAGCGGGTTCCGGAGTGGGTCCCGAACCGGCTCGGCCGCCAAGGGTCGTCGCCGGCGTGTTTGTGCGCCCCGGCGCCGTTGATCGTGCTGCCCGGAACCCGGTCGGCCGGGCGTTTGGCGCGTCACGTCACTTCTGGTGCCGCAGGACGAAACGGACCTGTTCGAGGACCCTGTTCCAGGCCCGGCCGGCAAGGGCCATCCCGGGCCCCTTCCAATGGACGCCGTCACCGCCGTGGCGGCGAAGACCTGTATCGGCTCGTACGGTTGACCGTCGTCCTTCTCCGGGTGGAGCCGGGCCCCGTGAATCGTCGCGTCTTTCGCCGGGCGAATCCGCGATTCAGCGGGTTTGATAGGGTGGCCTTCGCGCCGGCCCAAGGCGGCCGGTGAAGGGGGATAGCCCAGGCAGGACGCTGTCCGACCAGTGGAAAGAAGGGTGGCGATGAGGCTTATAGGCAAATCGCGCGGGTGGAAGGGTTGCTGCGGCGGGTGGCGGCTCCCGTTTCTGCTGCTCGTCGGGCTGCTCGCGGTGTCGCCCGTTTGTGCCGACGCGACGCGCCAAGCCGCCGACGCCGGTGCGGCTCAGGCCGGCCAAGCCGAGAAGGCGCCGCAGAAATCCGGGGAGACGTCCGCGGCCCGGCCGAAGAACCGGGCGGAGTCGCTTCGCGCCATCCTGGCCCACCTCGGCCTGGGCGAGGGGGCCGTCGTGGCCGACATCGGCGCCGGACGGGGGCGGGATTCATGGGTCTTTGCGGACGTCGTGGGTGAGACGGGGACCGTCTTCTCCCAGGAGATTCTCGACAACAGCGTCAAGGCGGTCAAGAAGGAAGCCGAGAAGAAGGGGCTTCCCCAGGTGCGGGCGGTGCTCGGCAAGGGCGACGATCCGTGCCTGCCCCCGGACTCGGTCGACGTCGCGTACATGCACTACGTGTACCATCACATGGCGAAGCCCCGGCCGATGCTGCGAGGCATCTGGCGGTGCCTGAAGCCGGGCGGCTACTTCGTCGTGGTGGACCGGCACCGCGGCACACTGCGCGACTGGGTCGAACGGTCCCGCCGCGAGAAGAAGCACTTCTTCATCGCCGAGACGACGGTCGTCCGCGAAGCCAGGGAGGAAGGGTTCGCCTTCGTCGGCTGCCCGGACGACTGCTGGCACAAGAAGGAGCCGTTCGTCCTCGTCTTCCGGCGCCCGAAAGGGCTCGAGAGTCCCGGCCGGGACCCGGATGCCTTCCAGCCCCTGCCGGTGGAGCAGGCGGCACGCCTCTTTGTTCCGCTCCGGGGCCAGTACGAACGGCCGGTCTTCGTGGCGCTGGGGCAAGCGCGGCAGTTGATGGGGCCGATCCTGGCGCACGCATCCGGCGACGGGCTGGAGATCGTCCTGGAGGAATGGGCCACCCAGAAGGACGAACGGGGGCCGCTGCCCGAGAACGTAACCCTGCCCTCGACCTTCACCGAGAAGGGCGATCCCCATCTGCCTGCCGACCCCGTCGACGCCGTGTTCTTCCTGGACAGTTATCACCTGCTCTTTCACGGGGAGACCCTGCTGGCCAAACTCCACGAGCGGCTGGCGCCGGCCGGGTGCGTCTACGTGCTTGACCGGAAAGCCGGGAAGCCGCTGCCGCGGCGCGAGGCGAGCCATCGCAGGCGCATCCGACCGGAGACCGTCAAACAGGAGATGGCCGAGGCGGGCTTCTCCCTCTGGTTCGAGGGGCCGCCGCCGGCCTCCGACCGCTTCCTCCTGGTGTTCGGCAAGCGCGATGCCGGCAAGATACGGCCGGAAGAGGATCCTCTCGTCGGGGGGCCGCAGATTCCGCAAACGCCCGAGCAGTGGCTCCGCGAGAACGGGTGGCGCCTGCGGGGCTTGCGGACCGTCGATGGGAAGTTCATCCCGTTCTCGGAGCGGGCCCGCCGGGCAACACCGGAGGTCGTCTCGTCGGCATCCGGCGAGACGCGAATCCTGAGCCTCCCGGACGAGCGGCTCCGGCTCGTGTTCGAGAAGCAGGGCGACGCGTACGCGTTGACGGACGGTCATTCCTCGGCCGAGTAGTACGACGACGCCACTTCCCGCGCGGCGGGTGTCCTGGGCCGCCGCGCGGCCCCGTCTCGGCGCTCCGCCGGACGGGCCCGCGTCACCGTTTGGCCCAGTGCTTCAGAACGATCCGGCCGTCTTTCAGCGCGACGGCCTGGTCGCCCACGACGACCGTCTCGCCGTCGGCCTTCGGCGAAGGTTCGCGTCCGCTCGTCACGAAGTGGAAACTGAAGCGCCGCCCGCCGGCCTCGACGGTCGTGCCCGCCTCGCCCGTCCCGGTCAGGACGAGCATCGCTTCGGCCCCGGAGGCCTTGGAGAAGTCGACGGCCAGGCATCCGCCGCCCTCGACGGCGACGACGGCGGACCCGTCGGCCGCCGCCTCGAAGTGCGTGACCTTGCCCCGCAGGTTCCCCCACGTCTCTTTCTTGCCGAGACCCAGGATCCAGACGGGGCCGATCTCGTGTTTCTTGGTGTGTTTGCGGGGACGCGTCGTCAGCACCGAGACGACGATGTCGTTCTGGTCCTGCCACCGGTTGCGCATGAGGCACCAGCCGAACGTATGGTCGCAGACGGCCTGCGGGATACCCTCGGCCGGGTTGGCTTCCTCCATGCCGAACGGCCAGTTCACGAACGAAAGGACCGTGTGGTGCGGGTACGGGCTGATCGTGTCGAACGGGGCGCCCGCCTTCTCATCGTGCTCGCGGAAGAAGTGGTTGTAGAACCACCGCCAAGCGGCCTTCTGGCGCGGGGTGGCCACGCCGAACCCGATGCCGAAGTACCCGCCCCCGCTCACGCCCCGCCGCGACCACACGTTGTGCGGATAGCCGTCGCGGCTCGGGAAGAACGTCTCGCCGTCGCGGACCACCGTGCCGAGCATCCACTTCAGGCTCATCCACTGGGCGTGCGGGCGGGGGGTGACGAAGTCCTTGCCGGCGGCCACCCGCCACGCCTGAAGGGCCGGCAGGAACGCGATGTGCGACGACATGCTGCCCGTGCCGTCGCCCTCCGTGAAGTACCCGCCGTCGCCCCATCCCTCGGTCATGAGGCGGATCATGGCCTTCTGGCTGGTCTCGAGCAGCGGCCCGATCTTGCCCATGTCCACGCCGGGGTCGTGCATGATGGCCAGCAGCGCCAGCGCCCCGCCGCCCACCTGCATCCCCCAATGGTTGCTCCGCGGATTGTGCCGCGAGCCGCGCACCAGTTCCGCCAGGCTCTTGTTCCGGCCGCGGTCGTAGTCCTGGATGGCCAGGGCCACCTTCCGGCGACAGGCGTCGTCCCAGCCGTCGTAACAGAGGTCGTAGCCGACGGCGTACCATCCGAGCGACGGCCCCGCCCGCAGGGCCCCGTTGGGGTTCATGAAGGAGTAGCGGCTGTCGTGGTTCGGCTTGCCCTGGAAGGCCCACTCGAAGCATTCCCGGCCGAGGTCGGCGTACTTCTGCTCGCCGGTCAACTGGTGGAGCAGGCCGAAGCCGGCGGCGTGCGACATCGTGTAGACGCCGTCGGGGAAGTCGCGGCCCTTGCCGGGCGGGGCGGGCATCGTGTCGCCGCCGCCGAGGACGACCTTCAGCCGCTTGAGGATGGCCTGCCCTCCGGGCGTGGCCGCCCGATCCCGAAGGTCCGCCAGGTCCGCCTCGCGGAAGAACAGCCGTGGATGGTCCCCCGGCCGGACGGGATCGAAGCCGGGTACGGGCGCCGGCCAGGGGCCGTCTTTCGCCTCGGTGCTCGCCGCCGCCGCGAGCAGCCACGCCGTCAGCGCCGCCGCCAGGATGAGGGTCCGCTGCGCCGCACGCGATGGGCCTGTCCGTGCCATGAGCCGGTCCTCCCTTTCACCTCGCTCGGAACCTGTGTCACCTAACCGTGTTAGTCCGTATAGTACACGTCCGGTTCACGCAAGCCAAGCGCCGAGCACGCCTATTGAAATGCGGAAGGGAGCGCGTCGATGG
>CAZNYC010000071.1:0-21043 GCA_964577175.1 uncultured Anaerolineales bacterium | reverse complement strand
GCGAGTCGGACTTCGTGGTCATCCCGGCGGGCATCCTGATGGCGAACATCACGGGCCGGCCCTCGTTCCTGAACGACCCGACGTACCCGCACCACGGGATTACGACGATCGCGCACTGCACGGCGCCGCGGCGGATGGACGGCAAGGCGCTGGAGCCCGTGCGCCTCGTGACGCACTTCGAGTCGGACTTCGGTGCCGCCCCGAAGGTCGAGATGCACAAGGGCCAGGTCCTGACGAACGTCATGCCGGACTTCAAGGAGGAGCGGTGGGTGGGCCTGAAGGCCGAGATCATCGAGGCCCCGTTCCTGCCCATCTGCCGCAGCCAGATCGACATCGCCTACGACGTCGACGACGACCTCATCGCCAAGCGGATGCCCGGCTTCCACTGGATGACGGCCTACGGCGACTGGCGGCGCGAGATCGGGTACGCCCTGAAGAAGATCCCCATCGCGTGGGAAGACCTCGGCTAGAGCGTTTTTCGGATATGCTGTCGCGAATGGGGTGTGTATCGCAATAGAGATTGCGCGGCCTGGGCGCGAAAATCACCTATTGCGGATACACGACATGATTTGCGGAAACCGCTCTAGAGCGGTTTAGCCTTGGGTGGCAGCGCGGTGGTTCTCCGTTACCACCGCGCTTCATGCATCGCCCGTTTCGTGCGCGGCGGGTCTCCCGGTCCGCCGCCCCGGGCGTGGAAGTGGCCAGAGCCGCCCGCACGGAGGATACCATGCCCGGCCGCACCGCGGCCTCCATCCTGTTGCTCGTCTGCCTGGGGCTGGGAAGTCTCGCGGCCGGCGGGTGCGGCTCGCTGACCGACCCGTTCCTGGGCGTGCCGGAATGGCAGACCGTCGGTTACGGCGACGACGCGCCGGACCCCGCCCTCGACGGCGTGCCGCGCATCACCGCTGTCGAGGACCGCGAGTACGCCCACTACGTGCGGTCGTCCAGCAGCGGCCGGATCGTCGCCCGCGAGGAACGGGGCGGCTGGATCTATTACGCCCTCGCCACCCGCCGCGTCGTCGGGCCCAAGCAGGGCGGGCCGAGCGGTCACCGCCGCGCCGTCGCCGTCGTCTACGAGCGGTACCGCGCCAAGATGCCGCCCCGGCTCGTCCCGAAACCCCCACCCCACCTGCCCGACCACGAGCCGCAGCCGTCCGAGGACGCGGTCATCGTGCCGGCGGGCCCGAAGGCGGAGGAAATTCGCAACCGCATCGAAGAGGACCTCCGCCGGCGGCGCGAGGAGCGGGGCGGGCCGAAGATCATCCGTCCCGAATCGTCCGACGGTGGAAAGTGACGCCGCCGCCCCGGCAGCCCTTGAATCCCACCCGCCGGACCGGTACCATACTGACGAACGTCGAACCCTTTGGGGGGAGACCGTATGCGTTGCCGACGACTCATCGGGCCGTTGCTCTTCCTGACGGTTGCCGGCCTGACCCTGCCGGCCGCCGCGGCCGGGGCGGGGGTGCGCGGCTGGCCGATGCGCAGGGAAGGCGACCTGTGGGCCGTCCAGACGCCGCACTACCTGTTGCATACCGACCACGAGCCGGCGGCGGCCCAGTTGATCGTCGCCCAGCAGGAAGCCCTCTTCCGCGAACTCTACAAACGCATGGGCAAGATCAAGCCCAACAAACTCACCGGCCGGTTCAAGATCAAGGTGTTCACGGGGCAGGGCCGGTACCTGAAGGAAATGGGACCGGCCGCGATGGGGTCCCAGGGTCTCTACAATCACGGCAAAGACCTGCTGGCCGCCTGGGGGCCGCCCGAGTACCTCGAAGTCGTCTTCTCGACCCTTCGCCACGAGGGTACCCACCAGTTCGTCATGCACTTCATCGGGCCGGAAACCCCCATCTGGCTGAACGAGGGGTTGGCGGTCTTCTACGAACACAGCCGGTTCAAGGAGGGGCAACTGGAACTCGGCGAAGTGCCGCCCGAACGCATCCTTCGTCTCAAGGACGCCATCGGGAAGCACAAGATCATCCACCTCGGCCGGATGCTCCGCATGAGCCATATGGAATGGTTGAACGCCGTCAACGTGGGCGGGTCGCACGCCGGCCTCCAGTACGACCAGGCGTGGGCGATGGTCCACTTCCTGGCGTTCGCGAACCGGCAGCGGTACCGCGGCCCGTTCAGCCAGTTCATCTACTACATCGCGCGGGGGCGGGAACCCTACCGCGCCTGGGAGCAGACCTTCGGGACGAACTTCGCCGCCTTCGAGGAACGCTGGAAGGAGTACGTCGGGAGCCTCGATGCCATTGATAACCTCCCCTGCCGCGACCGGCTCGAGGTCCTCGCCCTCCTCGTGCTCCGTTTCCACAAGAAGCACCCCGAGGCCCTGAAGGACCTGCCCACCTTCCGCAAGGCGCTGATGGACGGCTCGCTGGGCGAGTGGAGCGTGACGTCCAGATCCGGCCTGGCCTTCAAGCACGACGACGCCAAAGGCATCCCGCTGCTGTTCCGGTGCCCCAACGACGACCGCAAGAACGTGGAGACCAGTTACCAGATGCTGCCGGGCGAGGACGGCGGCCCGCCCCGCATCCGGTGCGACCACCACGTCGGCTACCTGCTCCAGACCCATTACGAGCGCGGTTCCGGCGAGGGGCCGTTCTCCGTCAGGGTTATTACGAAGCCGAACCTGCCGAAGGCCGGCCGGTGATCGCCCCGCGGCGCCGGCAGGTCCGCCCCGGTCACGAAGGGAGCCCCTGCGGATGATCGATGGTGTCCGAGTCACCCCCCTCAAGCCCATCCCGGACGAGCGCGGACGTCTGATGGAGATCTTCCGGTCCGACGAGCCCGACTTCGAACGCTTCGGCCAGGTGTACCTGACCACCGCCTACCCCGGCGTCGTCAAGGCCTGGCACTACCACAAGAAGCAGACGGACAACTTCGCGTGCGTCTACGGCATGATGAAGGTGGCCCTGTACGACGCCCGCGAGGATTCGCCCACCAGGGGCGAGGTGAATGAGTTTTTCCTGGGCGTGTGGAACCCGATCCGCCTGCGCATCCCCAAGGGCGTGTACCACGGCTTCAAGTGCATCTCGACGTGCGAGGCCATCATCATCAACACGCCCACCGAGGTGTATGACCGCGAGCAGCCCGACGAATATCGCCTGCCGGCCCACACCGACGAGATTCCCTACGATTGGGGACGCGAGGATCGCTGAACCGCGTCGCCGAGCCGGCCGCGGAAGCGGCGTACGTGTTTAGGCGGTAGTGGTTTAACGCTGTCATTCTGAGGCCCGCTTGCGGGCCGAAGAATCTCGCCGTGCGAAAGGCGACAAGGCGAGATTCTTCGTCGGCCTGACGGCCTCCTCAGAATGACAACTATGAAGAGTTTTTCCCGGTCACAGTAAACGCGGAATGACAAAGGACCGCGAACCAGGGACCACGGACAAGAAGCCAGGAGCCGCCCATGACCCGTGCGCTGCTGCTTAACGCCGTTGTCGTATGCATCGTCCTGGTGACGGCGGCCGCCCACGCTGCCGAACCCGCCCCGCCCGCCGCCGCCGAACCGCCGCTTCAGATCAGCGGCGTCTTTCCCCACATGACCGTCAGCGTGCCGGAGGTGCCCGGCTCCGAGACGGGCATCGGCGCCCTCATGCCGTGGGCCGACCGACTCTGGATGGTCACCTACGTGGCGCATATCCACGGCGAGGGGACCGGCCTCTTTGAAATCACGCCGGATTTCGAGTTCATCAAGCGCCCCGAAAGCGTCGTCGGCACCTACGCCAACCGCATGATTCATCCGCAGTCGAAGCAGTGCATCATCGGGCCGCACTTCATCGACACCGACCGCCGCGTCCGCACGTGCGATGCGATCAAGGGCCATCGCCTGACCGCCACCATGACGCACCTGGAGGATCGCAAGAACAAGGTCTACTTCCTGACGATGGAGGGCCTGCTCTTCGAGGTGGACGTGAACTCGCTCGAGGCGAAACAGGTCGCCAACGTCAAGAAGGACCTCGGCATTCAGGGCCGGGCGCATTTCAAGGGCGGGTACACGGGGCAGGGACGCGTCGTCGTCGCCAACAACTCCTACGACGAGCAGGACGTGCTCGGCAAGCGGCACGACGGCCGCCTCGCCGAATGGGACGGCAAGAAATGGACCATCCTGGAGCGGACGGCGTTCTGCGAGGTCATGGGCACCCGCGGCGTCATCTTCGCCACCGGATGGGACCCCGCCTCGGCCATCCTCAAGGTCTATGCGGGCGGCCACTGGTCCACCTATCGCCTGCCGAAGGGCAGCCACTGTTTCGACCACGCCTGGTTCACCGAGTGGCCGAGGATTCGCGAGGTCGAGACCGAGCGGTTCCTCATGCACGCCCACGGCATGTTCTACGAACTCTCGAGCCTCACCTACGAGGGGTGGCCGTGGGGGCTGAAACCCGTCTCCTCGCACCTGCGGATGATCCCGGACTTCTGTTCCTGGCGCGGCCTGACCGTCCTGGCGGGGGACGAAGCCACGGCCTGCGGCGGGAACCTCTTTGCCGGCCAGCCCCAGTCCAACCTCGTCTTCCTCAAGACCGACGACCTGTGGCGGTTCGGCAAGCCGAAGGGTTTCGGCGGCGTGTGGCGCGAGACCGACGTCAAGGCCGGCGACCCCTCCGACCCGTTCCTCATGACCGGTTTCGACAAGAAGTGCCTCCACCTCGCCCACGAGGCCGGCCGCGACGTGACCTTTACCGTGGAGGTCGACTTCATCGGCAACGGGACGTGGAAGACGTACCAAAAGGTCACCGTCCCGCCGGAAGGGTACGTGCACCACGCGTTCCCGCCGGGCTTCGGCGCCCACTGGGTCCGCGTGACGGCCGACGCCGCCTGCACCGCTACGGCGTGGCTGACGTACGATTGACAGTGGCCCAGACGGCTTGAGGCTTGCCTTGCCTTCGCGTTGAGGTATGCTGTTTCACGGCATCGGCGGAGGAAGAGGAGGTGTGGCCATGTCGCAAGCGACTGCCGTTTTCCGGGCGGACGAGATCGCCGACTTCTGCCGCCGGCATCACGTTCGCCGGCTGTCGCTGTTCGGCTCTGTGCTGCGGGAGGACTTCGGCCCGGAAAGCGACATCGACGTGCTCGTGGAGTTCGAGCCCGCCCACGTGCCCGGCTTCTTCGCGCTGTACGACATGGAACAGGAACTGTCGGCGATGGCGGGCGGTCGGAAGGTGGATCTCCGTACACCTGAGGATCTCAGCCGCTACTTCCGCGATGACGTCCTGACCCATGCTGAGGTGCAGTATGCCGCCGACTGACGCCGCACGCGTGCACCATATCCTGGATGCCGCCCGCCAGGCGGCTGACCTGGTCCGCGGGCGCAGGCGGGCGGACCTTGATGCCGACGTGACGCTGAGCCTCTCGTTGACGCGGTTGCTGGAGATTATCGGTGAGGCCGCACGCGGTCTGAGCCCCGCGTTTCGTGAGGCCCATACGGATGTGCCTTGGCGCAAAATGGCCGGCATGCGGGACCGGCTCGTGCATGCCAACTTCGACATCAACCTCGATGTCGTTTGGCAAACGGTGACGCAGGATTTGCCGCCGCTGATCGGCAGGCTCGAGGACATCGCTTCCGAGGGGGATTCGTGATCCCCGCGGCGCCCGTCACTCCCTCTTCCTTGGCGGGCGATGGGACCTTGCCCGCCGCGCTCAATATCTTTGTGAAGGGTGCAACGGCGAAGGGCGCAGAAAAATAGCCGGGGCGACTCTCCCACGTGAGGCAAGGCACTCCGGAGGACCGGATTAGGTCCTGATGCCCCGGGCTGTTTCACCTCGTGCCCGGTATTTGGACTCGGGCTCAGTCGCCTCGGCCAACGGAACTATAGCACAGAATTCGCAAAATGCAAACGAAAAATCCCGACGCCCCGATATGGGTGTCGCATGCCATGGAGCCTATCCGAATAACCCTCTGGCTTCGGCCGGCTGTGGCGGCCGCGTGTGGCGTCGGGCTGCATCGCCAACCCAGAGACGGGTTGCCTGCTTCGCCCTCCTTGCCCGCCGCCGCCTCGCTCGGCCTCGGGCCGACGAGGGGTTATTCGGATAGGCGCTTACCCGCCCAGCGCGTCCACCACCACCTGGCGCATCGTCTCCACCGGCGCCGGCCGCCCCGTCCACAACTCGAACTGCTCCACCGCCTGCCGGACGAAGTGGTCCAGGCCGGCGACGGTCCGGCAGCCGGCCTCGCGGGCTTCCCGAAGCAGCCGCGTCTCCGCCGGGTTGTAGACGGCGTCGTAGACGACCATCCCCTCGCGGAGCATCCGCCGGGGCACGGGCGAGACGTCGGTCTTCGGGTGCATGCCGACGGGCGTGCAGTTCAGGAGCAGGTCGCACGCCACGTCGGCGATGGCCTCGGGCGGACAGGTGTCGGCCCCGAGTTCGTCGGCCAGGGCCGCGGCACGGTCGGTGTCGAGGTCCGCCAGCATCAGACGCGCGCCGCGCTGGACGAGGCCGAACGCCATGGCCCGCCCGACGCCGCCGGCGCCGATCTGTAGCGCCCGCCGGCCCTCGATCCACCCCTCGCCGACGACCGCCTCGATGGCCGCCAGCCCCGCCGTCCAGTCCGTGTTCGTGGCGAAGAGGCGGCCGTCCTCGCGCCGCTGGAGCGTGTTGACGGCGCCGATGCGGCGGGCGACGGCCTCGATCTCGTCCGCCGCCGCCATCACCGTCTGCTTGTGCGGGATGGTGACGCTGTACCCGCCCACCTCGAACTCCTGCATCGCCCGGACGAACGCGGCCGCATCGCCCTCGACCCAGAGGGGCAGGTAGGCGGCGTCGCAGCCGATCTCGGCGAAGGCCGCGTTGTGAATCCGCGGGCTCAGGCTGTGCCTCACCGGGTCCGCCATCACGCCGTACACCTCCGTGGACGGGCCGATGCGGTCCGCCCGGTACAGGTCGCGCATGCGGCCGAGGGTGACCTGGCCGGGGGCGGCCTCGGGGCCCGTGTCGTCGGCGGCGTAGGTGAACGGGGCGCCGAACTTGCCCGCCAGGAGCCGCGTCAGCACGCCGCGCTCGCCCATGGAGAGGGCGACCGTCGGCACGGTCGCGTCGCGCAGCAGGCGGAGCACGGGCACCGTGTCGAGGATGTGGTTGGCCGTCGCCGCCACCTTCACGATGCCGGCGCCGCTTTCGGCCATGCGGCGATGGACGGCGGCGAGGTCGTCGGGCGTGCCGTCGACGTTGTGGTAACTGACGATGACGCGGTCGGGCGCCACGTCGCCCAGGCGGTCGAGGGCGTCGTGTTCCACGTCGACGTAGCGGGCGCCGAGCCGGGCCGCGCGGCGAAGCGTCCGGAGGCGCTCGTCCTCGGGGCCCTCGTACAGGCCGCCCTCGCGGGCGGGGCGGAACGTGACGATGACGGGGCAGGGGGGCGCGGCGAGGAGGCGGTCCAGGTCGAACCGCGGCATGGCGTCGAGACGGATCTCGGCCAGATCCGCCCGCCCGGCCACACGCGCCAGGGCCGCCAGGGCTCCGTCGGTCGTCTCCGGCATGAGGCTGACGCAGAGCATGGCATCTCCGTCTGCCGGTTCATCGATGCGAGTGCGCCCGCCCGTCGGGGCCCGGCATGGCAGCGGAAAGCGGGCCGGCAAGAAGGGCCTGCCCAGAGACCCCTCTGGTTTCGGCCGGCCGGGAAGGCACGTCAGCCCGCGGCGCCGGCGGCCTGCCGGGCCGTCTCCAGCCGCTGCTGCATGCGGCTGATGGTGCGGCCGGCGGTGTTGCGATGGACCGGTCCGTTGGCGGCGGCGCGGTGGAGGAGGCGCTGGGTCTCGCGGAAGCGTTCCTGGGCGGCGTCGAGGTCACCGGTCTCCAGGGCCTCGCGGAACCGGCGCTGGGCGGTCCGGATGCGGCGGAGGACGGTGCGGTTCCGGCCTCGGCGCCGGACGTTCTGGCGGGCGCGTTTCGTGGCGGACAGCGATTGCGGCATGCGGGTCCGTCTCCTCGGTTGGGGGCGGGTCAGCCGGTCTCCGGCTGGCCGCCCGCGTGTTCGGATGACTCGCCGCCCTCGCCGCTCTGCTGGCGCTGGCGGAGTTGTTCCAGGCGTTTCGCCACGTCCTGGTACTGGTAATCCTGCTGGACGATGACGCTGTACCACTCGATGGCCTGGTTGACCTTATCCTGGACCTCGAAGGTCCGGGCCAGGTTGTACCGGAGTTCCTTGGCCAGCGGGTCGTCGTACAGTTCGTACTGCTTGATGGCGTTCTCGAACTGGCTCTGCGCCTCGCGGTAGAGTTTCTTCGCGAAGAAGCACTTGCCCAGCATGTTGAGGGACTGGATGCGGCGTTTCGGGTCGCGCGTGGTCGTCTGGAACGAGACGATCGCCTCGTCGTACGCCTTGCGGGCGTACTGCCGCAGGCCCAGTTCGTACCGGATGGGGAGGTCCGTCGGGTACTGCTTGTGGCGTTCCTGGAAGGCCTTGAGTTCGAACGCCTCGCGTTCCTCGTTGAGTTTCTTCCGCTTGGCCTTGAGGTCCTGGCGGTCGGGTTCGGCCTCGAGTTGTTCGTTGAGTTCGCGGAGTTGCCTTCGGTACTCGGCCATGCGGATGTCGTCCATCCGCATCTTGTAGCGGTAGTCCTTGGTCTCGTCCAGGGCCTTCTGGAGGAGTTTCATCGCCTCGTCGATGTGGCCGCGGCGGGCTTCGCAGTCGGCCAGGGCCTCCATCTTGACGGGGTTCTCGGGGTCCTGCTCCAGGGCGGCCTTGAGTTGCTCGTACTGGGCGTCGAGTTGTTCGCGGGTGCGGACGACCTTCTGGGTGGCCGACGCCGACGCCTGGGCCCGGTCGCGGATGAGGTCGTGGAAGTCGCCGGCCTCTTCGAGTTTGCCCTCCGTGATGCTCGCCCGGGCCGAGAGGTCGCGGGCCCGTTTGTCGAGCGACCGGTCCGACGGATCGATCTTGATTGCCTGCTGCAGGGAGTCGACGGCGTCCTGGTACTGGCCGGCCTTCTCGTACAGGTCCGCCAGCGTGATGAAGACCTGCTTCTGGGGTTTCTTGGTGCGGAGGGTTTCTTCGGCGGCGATTTCGCCGAACCAGATGGCCACCCGCTCGTACCCCTGCCGGCGGGCGGTCTGCATCAACTGCATCAGGAGGGTCACGTTCTGCGGGTCGCGGGCCAGGGCCTCTTCCAGGGCGAGCATCTGGTCCTTGTGCCGCCCCAGCATCTGCGAGAAGGCGCCCTTGGCCTGGCCGATCAGCGCTCCCAGGCCGCCGCCTTTCCCCTGGTTTCGCCGCCGCAGCGCACAGTCCCGAAGGCCCCGGTGGCCGTCCTCGATGTCCCGCGGATTATACCGGAGCCCGTCAAGGTACAGGTGGATGGCGTAATCGAAGTTGTTCCGCTGGGTGGCTTCCTTGGCCCGGTCGAAGCAGCCCTTGGCCATCTGCATGGCCTCGGGGGTGATCTGTTCGCCTTCTTCCTCGGGCGCCTCGTCGGTGTCCGGCTGTTCGGGCTGTTCGGGCTGGGCGGCCTCGGCCTTCTTCTTTTCGTCGGATTCGGGCACGATCCACGCCTTATTCCAAGGCATCCGTAATGCATGCGCACGCGGGTCCGAGTCCGCTCGGCCCGCAAGTTCTCCAGTCTATCACACGGGCGAGCCGAGTCAACCAAAATCGGCCCCTTGTGGGGCCCTCGCCCCGGCCCTATAATGAACGAACCTCAGAGCCCGCGGTCCGCCGACCAACGGATCGCCGGGAGGCACCCATGGAACTGCGATTCTATCCCGATCCCGTCCTGCGGGAAACCGCCGAATCGGTCACCGTCTTCGACGACGCCCTGGCCGACCTCGCCCGCGAGATGGTCGACACGATGCACGCCAACCAGGGGCTCGGCCTTGCCGGGCCGCAGGTCGGCGTTACCCGCCGCATCGTCATCGTCTCGCCGGACGGCGAGCCGGGTCACGAGACGGTCCTCGTGAATCCGGAGATCGTCGAGTCGGACGGCTGGCAGGTGGGGGAGGAAGGATGCCTGAGTTTCCCCGGCATCTTCGTCAAGATCCGCCGAAACCAGCGCGCCCGCGTCCGGTACCAGGACGTGACCGGGACGGAGCGCGAGTGGGAGGTGGAGGGCCTGCTGGCCCGCGCCGTCCAGCACGAGTGCGATCACCTGGACGGCCGCCTCCTCGTCGACCGCATGTCGCCCGTCCAGCGGGTGGCCCAGCGGCGCCGGCTCCGGGACCTCAAGGAGCGGTATGCGAGCGAGACCGCCGGCGCCGAGACCGCCGGCTGAGGCCGGCCTGCCCCCGGGGTTCTTCCGATGCGAATCGTCTTCGCCTGTACAGGAACGTTCGGCCTGCCCAGCCTGCGGGCGCTGATGGACGGCGGCCAGGAGGTCGTCCTCCTCGTGACCCAGCCGGACCGGCCCGCCGGACGCGGACGGACCCTCCGCATCGGACCGGTCAAGCGGCTGGCCAAAGACCGCGGCGTGCCGGTCTTCCAGCCGGAGAACGTCAACACGCCCGCCGCCGTCCGACGCATCCGGGACGCCCGGCCGGATTTGCTCCTCGTGGTGGCGTACGGCCAGATCCTGAACCGCCGGCTCCTGGACGTGCCCCGTTACGGGGCGAACAACCTGCACGGGTCGCTCCTGCCGAAGTACCGCGGGGCCGCCCCCATCAACTGGGCCGTCATCCACGGCGAGACGGAGACCGGCCTCTCGGTCATCCAGATGACCGAGCAGATGGATGCCGGCGACATCCTCGGCCAGCGGGCCACGCCCATCGGGCCGGACGAGACGGCCGGCGAGGTCCACGACCGCCTGGCGGACCTCGGGGCGCGGCTCGTGACGGAGGTCGTCCGCGAGATACCGCTCGACGAGGTGGAACCTCGCCCGCAGAACGAGACCCAGGCCACCTACGCGCCGCGCCTGAGGAAACGCGACGGCCGCATCGACTGGGACCGGCCCGCCCCGGACGTGTACAACCACATCCGCGGCGTGACGCCCTGGCCGGGCGCGTTCACGTTCCTCCCCACGGCCGGGAGGAAGACACCGCTGCGGATCGGGGTGGACCGGGCCGCGCGCTCGCCCCTGGCCCCCGGCAAGGCCGAGGCGGGGGAGGTCGTCTCGGCCGGCGCCGACGGCATCGACGTGGCATGCGCCGCCGGGGCCGTTCGCATCCTGGAACTGACGCCCGCCGGCAAGCGGGCGATGACCGCCGCCGATTTCCTGAACGGTCATCCGCTCGACGCCGGCGACCGTTTTCTCGGTAAGGAGGAGAGGGCCGGTGCCCGCCGCGATTGATAAGGCGATCGTCGCCCTGTCGAATTTCTCGACGCGTCTGCGCCGCACGCGGTGCCGGCCGGAGGAGATCCTCGTCCTCTTCGCCAGTTGCCTTCAGCGGTCGGAGTGCGACCGCCGCCTCGACGAGGGCCTCACCACGTGCGCCCGGTGCGGACGGTGCGCCGTGGGCGGGTTCCTGGATCTGGCGGGCCGTTACGGTGTGCAGGTCTACCGCGCGACGGGGGGGCGCCAGGCCGCCGCCCGCGCCCGCGACCCGAACATCAAGGCCATCGTCGCCGTCGCCTGCCGCAAGGAACTCCGCGAGGGCGTCTTCGCCTGCCTGCCCAAGGCCGTCCTCGGCACCACCATCGCCTGGCCGTGCGGGCCGTGCAAGGACACGACCGTGGAACTCGCGCGCGTGGAAGACGCCATCCGGTGGCTGCTGCGATGACGCCACCGCCCCGCACCGCCCGCGACGTCGCCCTCGAAGCCCTCGCCCGGGCCGATCGCGGCGACACGTTCCTCCAGGATCACCTGCACGCCGTCCTCGACGGGGCCGACCTGGACCCGCGGGACTGCGCCCTGGCCACCCAACTCGCCACGGGAGTGGTCCGGCACCGGCGGACGTTGCGGCTGTTCATCAGCCACCTGCGCGGGGCGAAGAAGCACGCCCGGACCATCCAGCCGGAGATCCTCCGCATTCTCGAACTCGGGGCGTTTCAACTCCTCCTGCTCGACCGCGTCCCCGCCTACGCCGCCGTTAACGAGGCCGTCGACGCCGCCCGCGGCACCGCCCGGCCGGGACGGGACACGAAGGTCGCCGGCTTCGTCAACGGGGTGCTCCGCAACCTTCAGCGGCTGATCGTCGGCCACGAGCCGGCCGGCTCGCCCGCCCCCGACGCCTTGCCGCATCCCGACGGCGGCGTGGTGCGCCTGGCCGAGGCCGTTCTGCCGGACCCCGCCGACGGGGCCGCCGCCTTCCTCGGTGCGGCGTACTCGTATCCGGATTGGCTCGTCGTCCGGTGGGTGGAGGCGTTCGGCGACGAGGCCGAGGCCGTCTGCCGATGGCAGAACCGCCGGCCGGACGTCTTCGCCCGCGTCAACCCGCGGCGGCACACGGCCGAGGCGCTGCTCGCGGCGCTTCGCGAGGAGGCGCCCGGCGTCGCGGCCGGGCCCCGGCCGGGGACGCTCGACGTCTCGGCCCTGCCGGCCGACCGGCTCCAGCGGCTGGTCGAGGCGGGTGAGATGACCGTCCAGGACCCGTCGGCGATGGCGGCCGTCGAGGCCCTCGCCCCCCGGCCCGGCGAGACGGTCCTCGACCTGTGCGCCGCGCCGGGGACGAAGACGACGCAGATCGTCGAGGCGACCGGCGATCGCGGCCGGGTCGTGGCCTCGGACAAGACCGAGGAGAAACTGGACGCCCTCCGGCGGACTGTCGCCGCCCGCGGCATCGAGAGCGCGACCGTGTGCCTGGGTGACGACGTGGCCGCCCACGCCCCGGCCGGCGGTTTCGACGCCGTCCTCGTCGACGCCCCCTGCTCGAACACGGGCGTTCTGGCCCGGCGCGTGGAGGCGAGGTGGCGGCTTCGGCCGGACGACGCCGAGGACCTGGCCGCCCTCCAACGCCGGCTGCTCGAACGCGCCGTCACGCTCGTGCGGCCTGGCGGCCGGCTCGTCTACTCCACGTGCAGCCTCCTACCGGAGGAGAACGACGGCCTCCTCGCGGCGTTCCTCGAAGGCCGTGAGGGTTGGGTCCTCGCCGACCGCGCCCTCATCCTGCCCGGCCCGGACCACGACGGGGCGTTCTGGGCACGACTGCAACGAAACAAAGTACCATAGTAACATAGTAACGGAGTAACGAAGGCGAGGCGAAAGGCTTCTAGCGCTTTCGGCTGAGTGGAAGACACGGTGCCCGGTACGACGCCAGATCGATGCCGCCTTCGTCACTACGTCACTTCGTTACTCCGTTACTCTCCTCGCCGCTGCACGAGTGTCTTCCGTGACGGAACTCGCTCGATCGGGGGATAGCCGCTGCGCACCCGCAGGACGATTCCTCTGGCCCCGTTCGCCGTCGTGGGGGACAATGGGCCCATGGCTTCCGTCCCGGACAATCGGCGGCTGTACGGCCCCGTGGCGGTGGGGGCGTGGGTCGGCATCATCGGCAACGTCCTCATCGGCGTGGCGAAATTGCTGGGCGGCACGTTCGGGGCGAGCGAAGCGCTCGTCGCCGACGCCGTCGACAGCCTGGCCGATTCCGTGGCCAGTGTCGTCGTCCTGCTGGGTGCCGCCCGCGCCCGCCGGCCGGCCGACGCCCGCCATCCGTACGGTCACGGCAAGGCGGAGGTGCTGGCCGGTCGGACCGTCGCCCTCATCATCATGGGCGTGGGCGTCGTCTTCGGGTACCGGGCAGTCATGAAGATCGTGCGACCGGAGGACGTGGCGGCACCGGCTCTGTGGACCCTGTGGTTCGCGGCCGCCAGCATCGGCGTGAAGGAGGCGCTCGCGCGGTACAAGATGCGCGTGGGCAGGAAGATCGGCAGCGAGAGCCTCATCGCCGACGCCTGGAACCACCGCAGCGACGTCCTGACGAGCCTCGTGGCCGCAGGGGGCATCACGGCCGCCGTCTACCTCGGGCCCGAGTGGCGGTTCCTCGATGCCGCCGCCGCGGTCGTCATCTGCCTCGTCATCTTCGGCGTGGGCGTGTCGGCGTATCGGCGGACGGGGTCGGCCCTGATGGACGAGGCCGCCGACGGCGACACGCTCGCCGCCATCCGCGCCGTCGCCATGGCCGTCGACGGCGTGGAGGACACCGAGAAACTCTTCACCCGCCGCAGCGGCGTGGAGACCCACGTGGAACTGCACGTGGAGGTCGATCCGGAGATGTCCGTCGGCGCCGCCCACGACATCGCCACCGAGGTGCGATGGGCGGTCCAACGCGATGTCGCCGGCGTCACCCACGTGACGGTGCATATTGAGCCGTACTCCCCGGGCGACCACCACTGACGTGGGGGATTGGCTTGTTGACACGCGGACGGGTGGCCTTACACTGTGGTCCGTGGAAGGTAGAAGGTGGGATCCTCTCTGCGGGTAGGGTAATCAATGGAAGATAAAAGGTTGATCCGTACCCTGGACGTCGAGAACTTCCTCTCATACGGGAGG
This sequence comes from uncultured Anaerolineales bacterium, assembly GCA_964577175.1. GTDB lineage: Bacteria > Planctomycetota > Phycisphaerae > FEN-1346 > FEN-1346 > BS750m-G62. Next base: position 6,692 of record CAZNYC010000071.1, on the reverse strand, counting down.
GGCAGTGGGCCGATTGAACTCCGGCCGCTTAACGTATTGATCGGCCCGAATGCTTCCGGGAAGTCAAATCTGCTGGAAGCACTTGCGATTCTTCGCGCCACGCCCACGGACTTAATGGGCCCTGTTAGACAGGGCGGAGGCATAGCGGAGTGGCTTTGGAAGGGCAGTGCCGGGGCTTCTGTCACGGCCCGGATCGAAGCCACCATGAGTTATCCGAAGGGATTTATGCCTTTACGCTACCGAATTCGCTTCACAGAGGTCGGTCAGCGTATCGAGTTGGTTGACGAGGTCATCGAGAACGAACGCCCCACCACGGACGATTATGACGAGCCGTTTTTCTTTTATCGGTTTCAGAATGGCCATCCGGTCTTGAACATAAGGGGGACGGATGAGGAGGGAGAAGGGGCAGAAGGCGGGGGAGAGCAACGCTCCCTTCACCGAGAGGAACTCAGCCCAGAACAGTCGATCCTGTCGCAGCGAAAGGACCCGGAACAGTATCCTGAAGTAACGTACGTAGGCAAGCAGTTTGCTGAAATCCGTTTGTTCAGGGAATGGAACTTGGGCCGCTTCACGGCCCCGAGGCTTCCGCAAAGGCCGGACCTAGCAGGGGATTTTTTGGAGGAGGATGCGGCCAATCTCGGCCTTGTTCTGAACCTGCTTGAGCATCACGCGGGTGTCAAGAAGCAGATTGTCAATCTTTTCCAAAAGTTCTATGAGAGAGTTGAGGATATCACGGTTAAGATATACGGTGGGACGGTGCAGATATTCGTCCACGAACGCGGGGCAGGCCCCATCCCGGCAACCCGCCTTTCGGATGGGACGCTTCGGTATTTGTGCTTGCTGACCGTGTTATGCCACCCAGAGCCTCCTCCATTGGTATGCATTGAGGAGCCGGAACTAGGACTGCACCCCGATATCCTGCCGACGGTGGCTGACCTTCTGGTCGAGGCATCACAAAGAACCCAGTTGGTTGTGACGACTCATTCAGACGTGCTCGTTTCGGCCCTGTCCGAGACGCCTGATGCGGTTGTTGTCTGCGAGTATGATTCTAAGGTGGGGACCGTGCTGAGGCGGTTGGAGCCTGAACGATTAGGAGAATGGCTCAAAGACTACTCGTTGGGCGATCTTTGGCTGAAGGGCGAGTTAGGGGGCACGCGGTGGTAAAAGAGATTCGCCTTTACGTCGAAGGTGGCGGAAACGCGAAGGATACGAAGTCTAGGTTGCGCGAAGGTTTTAGCAGTTTCTTCCAGTCTATTACTGATCACGTTCGGCAACGGCGAATCAAGTGGCGGGTTGTTGCTTGTGGGCCGAGGAGCGAGGCCTATCAGGACTTCAAGCATGCGCTGGAAGCCAACCCGAATGCTTTCAACATGCTCCTTGTTGATTCAGAAGGCCCTGTCAGCGTTCAGCCCTGGGAACACCTTCGTGGAAGGGACGGTTGGGACGCATCTGGTGCCGATGCTTCACAGTGTCACCTGATGGTGCAGACAATGGAGGCATGGCTCGTCGCGGATGTGGATGCCATTGCTCGGTTCTACGGAGCAGGTTTCAGGAGGAACGCAATTCCTGGCAATGCTAATGTTGCACTAATCGATAAGTCACAGTTGCTGTCGGCCCTTGAGGCGGCCACCAGGGATACCACAAAAGGCAAGTATCACAAGACGCGCCACGCTCCGCGAATCCTCGGTGGCGTGGATGCTGACCGCGTCCGCGCCGCTGCGCATCATTGCGATCGCCTTTTCAATGTTCTGTCGCAGTTGATAGACATGCCGTAACGTTTGGCGCCCCTCAGTTGATTCTCCGCAACCGATACGCCGCCGCACCGAGGCCCACCTCTTCCATCTGCTGAATCTGCACGTACGGATCCTTGCCGTGAATGCGCTCCAGCATGTGGGTGCCGTCCACGAGGCCGTGGTCCGGCGGGAGGCTGCCGGGCAGGGGGTCGCCGTCGCGCGTCAGGTCCAGGGCCGCCTGCTCCACGGCCACGATGTCGTCGGAGGCCAGGATGCCCACGTCCGGCACGAGGTCCGGCGACGAGAAGCCCCAGCAGTCGCAGTACGCGGTGATCTGCGTCAGGAACGTGATGTGCAGCACCCGCTCGGGGTCGAACGTGCCGAGCACTTCTTTCGTCGCCAGGGCCAGCCCGTGCTGGAACGGGATGAACCCGCCGCCCTCGATCTTGATGGCGTCCTGCGGGCACGCCAGCACGCAGTGCCGGCAGTAGACGCAGTGGTGGAAGAAGATCTCGAGGCGGTCCTTCTCCTCGTTCCAGCGGGCGGCGCCGCGCTGGCACGCCTCGACGCAGTTGCGGCACTTGGTGCAGAGGTCCTCGGCGTACGCCAGACCGCCCTCCAGGTAATGCAGGGCCGTCCGCGTCGTTGTGGTCACGCAGCCCATGGCCAGGTTTTTGCACGCCGCCCCGTACCCGCAATCGCCGTGGCCCTTGAAGTGGCTGAGGTTGATGAGGGCATCGGCGTCCTCGATGTTGCCACAGACCTCGATTTCCCGCAGATCCTTGTACCGCACCTTGTGCATGTAGAAGTAACGGTCATTGATGCCGGCGGCGCCGAGGACGGGCGCGCCGAGGACCTCCTCGGTGTATCCGCGAGCCGTGGCGGCCTGGATGCCGCGCGAGCCGTCCGTCACGAAGACGCGCTCGGCGCCGGCCTCCTTGACGGCCTCGACGAGCATGCGGACGAACAGGGGCGGGACGGTCGTGAAGCCCAGTTCCCAGCCCACGTGCATCTTGACGGCGACGGTGGCGCCGTCGCAGGCGCGCTTCAGCGGCAGGCGCCGGAGCATCCGCTGCCATTTGGCGCCGAGGCTGGCGTCCGGCTCCAGCCGTTCGATCGCCGCCGGGGCAAAGAGGACGCGAGCGGCCTTCGTCGGTGCGGATGTGCCCTTGCGGCCTTTCTTTTGCTTGCTTCGCTTTGGCATAGGCTCCTCATTCACTGGAGACGGTGCGGGAGGACCACATAACGCCCATTACCTTATGCGCTCCGGGCGGTCGGTGCAAGGGCAGACGGAAGTCCGGAGGCAGGTAACGGGGTAACGGAGTGACTGGGCAACGGCAAACGGCAACGGCCCGTTTCGGGTGGCCGAGCCGCCCGCCGGGATCGAGGACCCTTTCGGCCCCCTCCGCGCGGGCCCGGTGCCATTGCCACAGGACGAACGCCACCAGAAGGGCGAGGCTGACAATCAGGAACGCGAAGAAGAGGTAATGCTTCGTCGCCGGTCGCATGGCCGTTTCCCGCCTGGCGCGCAGGAGGGTTATTCCTCCCGGGCCCGTATCGCCTGGCCGCATACGGGGCATTTGACCATCCGCCCGACGAACCGGCCAGGGATTTTCAGCACTTGGCCGCAGGAACACTCGACGCGGAGGGGCTCGACCATGCGGCCTGCGCCGAGGCCGCCGTCCGTGCTATCGGCCGGGGCCGTATCCATCCGCGGTGCCGAATGGGATGGAAGAGAATCAACGCCGCCGCTCGCCTCGCGCCGCCCGCGGCGGAAGATGTCCAGTCGCGACCGCTCGGCGTTCGTCATCCGGACCAGCCCGGTGACAAGAAGGCCGACGGCCAGTGCAAACCCCGCGACAAATCCCCCCGCGTGGGCCCAGTACGCGACTCCGACGGACCGCATCGCGATGCCCAGGATATCGAACGCCAACCAGAACAGAATGAGCCAGTACCCGCTCACGCTGAACCGGCCGACGCGGACCCAGATCCAATAGAGGCACGATACCGTGTTCAGGGGATAGAAGGCCAGGTACATGCCGATGACGCCGTTGATGGCCCCGCTGGCGCCGACGGCCGTTCCGCCGTCGAACACGACGTGGCTCATCGCCGCCAGGCCCCCCCAGCAGCAGGCGGGTTTTGTCACCTTCACCGGCACGGCTTTTGTTTTCAATGTCACTGTTTCGTTCTTCTGCCGTTTATGGCCTGTTCTGCTTTTGTGCACAGGAGCCGATGTCGGCATGCTGATCGCCATCATGCCTCCAGCGTCTTGCTTACGGCTCTGCGATAACCGGTGACGTTCAGGCTGTTGTCAGCGTGCACGTTCACAATAGCGTATGCATTGTTCTTCTCGCCGCCCCCCTCCACCATCGCTTTCAACGTATAGTAGTGAATGCCTTCGATGCGATTGTACCGTCCGTGATGATGATGGCCCTGGAACACGGCAAGAACATTCTCGCCCTTTTGCAATACGTGGCGTACCTCATCTGCATTATTTACGTTAACGTTGCCGCGGCCACAGAGCAGTTGATGAACGAATGCTATTACCGGCTTGGACGTAGACGCCAGATCCCTCTGTAGCCACTCAAGTTCCTGGGCGGGGATCCAGGTGTCCGTCCAGCCGAAATTACCGTGATCGTAAGGCTCCCCCTCTTTGGTGAAGCACGCGTCGAGAACGACGAAATGTATTCCGTTGGAATCATAGGAGTAATAGGTGATATCGTTGACGATCCCTGTGGTGTCTACGCGCCCCAGACACTGCTGCTTGGATATGCTGTCCAAATCGTGGTTGCCCAAAACGTGATAGCGAGGACCGTTAAACTGCGAGAACACCTTTTCTATGGCAGTCAGATACTCCAGGGTGGACTTCTCCGCGGGAGGTTGGTCTTGATCCTTAAAGTCACCCAATTCGATTAGAAAGTCGACGTTCTTGTCGTTCATGAGCCGGACGCACTCGCCCATCTTTGCCAGGGATTCGTTGTAGACCCGGCCCGTGCCCGGCCTGTCGGCGTAGTGTGCATCCGTCACGACCCCGAACGACACCTTGGTTGTGTCCCGGCTTTCGGCGGCACGCAGGGGCGACATCGAGGCGGACACCCCGGCGATAAACAGGCCGGATGCTTTCAGGAAATGACGACGCGTCACGTCCCACTCAGCGTGGGAGGACCTGGGCGCATCATTATTCTGGTCTCTCACGAGAAGGTTCTCCATGTTGTTTTGTTCTTTAACGTTTTGCAAAGCGTTTTTCCGATGGCCTCTGGACTGGGAGTTCCTGGATGGCTTCCAGCCGATGACCGCCGTCGGCCTTTCCGGCAATTCTATCGCCGGTCCGCGGACCTGCAAGGACTTGCTCTGCTCGACGACGAGGTGGTCACGTCGTCTCCGGAGCATGACTATGCCTGAAGCGGGCTGCTCGAAGCGAGTGTCTCTTGACCCGCGCAAACCGTCGTCGCCACATCCTGCCTGCCCGCCTGTCTCGATCAGGATTGCCATCATCCCGGCACCGTCTCGGGCGGTCGCAACCGTCGTATCCGCTCAAGGATTGCCCGGAACAGCCGCTTCGGCACGGCGCCCTCGGCCATTTGGAAGACCATGTGTGGGGCGTGGGTGAGCACCTTGGCCCCCGCTTCGCGCGGAGTGTGGTCAGCGGCCAGTGCTTCACCCTCCGCGGCATCGCTAACACTACAACGCTAAGTGGGCGTTCTGGGCGGCGGGTCTCCGCACCCACCGCGCTTGAAACGGCGTTTCCAGGGCTGCGCGGCGGGTGCGGAGACCCGCCGCGCACGAGTTGGCGTTGTAGTGCTAAAGCCCCGTGTCCATACGGTCAAACGACGCTCTGTTGGACAGCACCTGCCGTGTCCATGCGGGAAATCCGGGGCCAAGGCGGCCGCCGGCCGTTTTCGCGCAGGGCGTTTGACTCCCCGCCCCGTCGTGGTACGATAAGCCGGACGGGCACGGTGCAGCCGCGCACTTCAGCCACGGAGACACGCCTCATGCGCATTCTGGTCACCAACGACGACGGCATCATGGCGCCGGGGCTGCTGGCCCTTCGGCGGGCGATGGCCGAGATCGGCCAGGTGGACGTCGTCGCCCCCACGACGCACCAGTCGGCGGTCGGCCATTCGATTACCGTCTCGGACCCGATTCGCGCCCACCGCGTGGACCTGGGCGGCGGCGTCGCGGGGCAGGGCGTGGGGGGGAGCCCCGCCGACTGCGTCAAACTCGCCGTCCTCGAACTCCTCGACGAGCCCCCCGACCTCGTCGCGAGCGGCGTGAACCTCGGCGCAAACGTCGGCATCAACGTCCTGTATTCCGGGACGGTGGCGGCGGCGGTCGAGGGCGCGTTCTTCGGCATCCCTTCGATGGCGGTCAGCATCGAGGATTCCGACTCGCCGGATTTCGACGGGGCGGCCCGCATCGCCCGCCGGCTCGTCGGCCAGTGGCTCGACCGCGACGCCGGCCGGCCCACCCTCCTCAACGTCAACGTGCCGGACCTCTCGCGCGGCCGGCCGAAGGGCGTCCGCGTGGCCGGCCAGAGCCTCAAGGGATGGCGCGAGGGTTGGCAGCGCCGCACGGACCCGCGCGGCCGGACGTATTACTGGATGGTCGGCGACCCGGAGGACGAGGACGGGGCCGATTCCGACGCCGCCGCCCTCGCCGACGGCTACGTTACCGTCACGCCGCTGCGGTTCGACCTGACCGACTACAGCCGGCTGGACGAGGTCGCGGGATGGGACCTGGCGCTGTAGCGACATCGGAAATCGCCAACCGGAAATCGGAAGGGGCCGTGCCGCTGCCTCTTGAAGACATCCGTTGAGCCTGTTGCACAAACCGCCCGGCGGCTTCCCCGGGCCGTCGCGGCATCGCCCGCATCGAGCATAGTGGCCTAGAAACGCCACTACACGCAGGCGTCGGTGAGTCGTGCGATGGGTGCCAGGGCTTTGTGCAACAGGCTCCGTT
>CAZNYC010000070.1:0-21143 GCA_964577175.1 uncultured Anaerolineales bacterium | reverse complement strand
CGCGGACGGCATTCTTAACGTCGTCTTCGCGCAGCACGTCGTGGGCGATGCGGTCGGCGTCGACGACGCGGCAGCCCTCCTCGGCCAGCATCCGCGCCACCGTCGACTTCCCCGCCCCCACGCCGCCGACGAGGCCGATGACGGGGACGGGGGATTTCGGATTGCGGATTTCGGGGTTGCGATTGGGCATCGAAAGCTCTCGCCCGCGGTGGGGTTGCCGTTCAATCCGAATTCCGCACTCCGCATTCCGCACTGGCCGTTACTCGGCTTCCATCCAGTTCGTCCCCGTCGCCACGTGGACCGTCAGGGGCACGCCCAGGTCCATGGCGGAGATCATCTCGTCGGTGATCCAGGCCTGCTCGTCGGCGAGGGTTTTTTGGGGCGTCTCGAAGATGAGTTCGTCGTGAATCTGGAGGAGCAGGCGGCTGGGCCGGTCCTCGCGCCCGAGGCGCCGCCAGATGCGGTTCATCGCGATCTTCATCAGGTCCGCCGCCGACCCCTGGATGACCGTGTTGATCGCCGTCCGTTCCGGGAAGTTCAGGCGTTTCAGGTCCTTCTTGCCGATGCCCTCGATCGGCCGGCGCCGGCCCAGGATGGTGGCCACGTAACCGTCGCGTTCGGCGGCATCCAGAACCTCGGCGGTGAAGTCGCGGACGGCCCCGTAGCGGGCGAAGTATTCGTCGATGAATTCTTCCGCCTCGGGCACCGGGATGTCAAGGTCCCGCGACAGGCCGTAGGCCGTCTTGCCGTAGATGAGGCTGAAGTTGACGATCTTCGCCACCCGCCGCATGTCGGTGGTGACCTCGTCCTCCGGCACGCCGTGAATCTGGGCGGCGACGAAGGCGTGGATGTCGCGGTCGTCGGCGAAGGCCTGCACGAGGGCCGGGTCCTGGGAGAAATGGGCGAGCATCCGCAACTCGATCTGCGAGTAGTCCGCCGCCAGCAGGAGCCGGTCGGCCTCGCCCGGCACGAACGCCCGGCGAATCTGGCGGCCCTCGTCGGTCCGGATGGGGATGTTCTGGAGGTTCGGCTCGGAGGAACTCAGCCGCCCCGTCGCCGTGGCCGTCTGGTTGAACGAGGTGTGAATCCGCCCGTCCGACGGGTCCACCAGCGCCGGCAGGGCATCGACATACGTGCCTTTCAGTTTCGCCAGGCTCCGGTACTCCAGCACGAGCCGGGGCAGGGGATGACGGCGCGCGAGTTCCGTCAGGACCGAGGCGTCGGTCGACGGCCGTTTGCCCTTGGCCGTCTTCTTCAGCGGCGCCAGGCCCTGTTCCTCGAACAGGACCTCGGCGAGTTGCTGCGGCGAGTTGATGGCGAACGTGTGGCCGGCCGCCTCGTAAATCTGCTCCTCCAGCGACGCCAGGCGGCCGTCCAGGTCGGCCGCGATCGCCTCCAGCACCTCGCGGTCGACGGCGATGCCCGTCTCCTCCATCGAGGCCAGGACCGGGACGAGCGGCATCTCGACCTCCCGCGCCAGGTCCGCCAGGCCCTTCTCCTCCAGTTCCGCCTCCAGCCGCCCGCGCAGCCGCCACGTGACGACGGCGTCCTCGACGGCGTACTCGGCCGCCTGGTCGATGGGGACGGCGTCCATGAGCCGCTCGTCCTTCTTCTCGCCCAGCAGGTCCGTGAGCGGAATCATCTTGTGGCCGAAGTAATCGAGGGCCAGGGCGTCCAGCCCGTACTGCCGCCGGCCGGGGTTCGCCAGGTACGCCGCCACCATCGTATCGAAATACGGTTCGGCGAGGTCGATGCCGGCCCGTCGGCAGACGAGCCGGTCGTACTTCAGGTTCTGGCCGACGAGGGTGCGCAACGGCTTGCGCGGCGGGTTATCTCCATCCGCCGTGGCACGTGCCGTGCCGGATGAAGATGACCCGGTGCTTCCGCACCGGGCTCGAACGTTGCCCTCGCCGGAGAGCACCGGCCCCAGGACCTCGCGGACGGTCTCCAGGGGCAGGCACCGCTCCGCCTCCGGCCCGCGGACGGGCACGTAGTACCCCTCGCCGTCGGTCCAGGCGATGGAGAGGCCCACCAGGTCCGCCTCGCGCGGGCGGGCGCTCGTCGTCTCGGTGTCCAGCGCGAAGGCGTCCACCTCGGCCAGGGCGTCGGCCAGGTCACGCAGGGCGTCTTCAGTTTCGACCACGTGGACGGCGATTTCGCCGGACGTCCCCTTGCCCGCGAGGTCGAACTCCTCGATGTACCGGTTGAACCCGAGTTCGCGGAACACGGCCACCAGGGCGTCGGCGTCGTAGTCGGCGGGAGTGCGGCAGGCCTCCAGGTCGAGGTCCAGCGGCACGTCGTCCTGGAGGACGACGAGTTCGCGGCTGCGGCGGGCGTCATCGGCGTGCTTGCGCAGCCGCTCGCCCATCTTGCCCTTGACCTCCTCGGCGCGGGCGAGCAGCGTCTCCAGGTTGCCGTATTCGCCGACGAGTTTCGTGGCGGTCTTCGGCCCGACGCCCGGCACGCCGGGGATGTTGTCGGAGGCGTCGCCCATGAGGGCGAGGACGTCGGCCATCTGCTCGGGCGCCACGCCGCGCTTCGCCTCGATCGCCTCGGCGTCGAGGTGCTCGAACGAGCGCGTGTCGAGCATCTCCACGCCCTCGCCGACGAGTTGCTCCAGGTCCTTGTCGCGCGAGCAGATGACGACCTCCAGGTCCCGCTCGCGGGCCCACCGCGTGACGGCCGCGATGCAGTCGTCCGCCTCGTACCCCGGCGACTCGACGGCCGGCACCCCCAGCAGACGCAGAATCTCGTGCACCCGCTCCACCTGGACGGGCAGGTCGTCCGGCACGGGCTTGCGCTGGGCCTTGTACTCGGCGTAGGCCACGTGGCGATGCGTCGGCCCGGGCAGGTCGAAGCACGCGACGAGGTGCTCCGGCTTCTCCTCGCGCAGCACCTTCAGCAGCGTGCCGACGAACCCGAACGTGGCGCCGGTCGGTTCGCCCGTGGGGCTCGTCAGATTCCCGATGGCGTAGTAACTGGCGTAGAGTTGGCCGTGGCTGTCGATGATGTAGAGCCGTTCGGACATGCGGCAAAGCCTCCCACGTCCAGCGTATCGGTCGGCGGTTCGGTGTCAAGCGGGATGTTGGCGCGCGGCCGGCCGTTCGCCTGCGGCCGGGGGGGTTGGGACGTATAACAGAGGGGAGGGGGGCGTTCGAGCCCGCTGCGGGAGCGGCGCGGTACGTTCGAGGGGCGGTGGGGGTTCGCTTGCAAGGATCGCGTCCCGGCTGGAGATACCCGCGAACTCACCCGCCTTCGCCAAGGCGACGGCGGGCGGGTGTTCGCGGGTCGGGGCGGCCCGCTCGGCCGGCCGCGCCCGCGCGGAAGGGTTTTTTTGTTGACAGAACGGGCCCCCAAATCTAGGGTTGCCGGGGCGTTAGCACCCATCCGGGCCGCCCGTCCGTCTTGGTTGTCTGCCGGGGCGGATGCCCTGTGGTCGGGGCCGGGCACCGGGTCAAAGCGGAGGTGATTGATGGCCAGGCGAATGATTCGCGCCCGACGCACAAGTCCGTACCTCCTGTACCTGGTGATTGCCTTTGCCGTCCTCACCGTCGCGTCCGCGGTCGGGTGGGGATGGACCTACAGCCAGAAGTCCGAGGCCCTGAGGCGGACCTTCGGCGCCCAGCGCCTCACGTCCGTCCCGGACACCACCCAACTCTGGCGCCGGGCACTCGAACAGTACACGGACGACGGCGACAACCTGCTCGATATTATCGAGAACAAGGACGAGCAGGCCAACGTCTACCGCAAGGAAATCCAGCGGCTGACGGAGCGGCTCTCCGGCGACCCGTTCACCAACCAGTTCGGCGAGGAACTCCGCCAGAGCGTCAGCGACGTCCTGAAGTCCACCAGCGACATCCTCGTCCAGACCGAGCAGAAACTCCAGGCGTCCTACGCCGTCGGCGACCAGTCCGCCCCCGCCGACATCCAGCCCACGAGCATGGTGTCGGCCATCCGGGCCCTCGTGCAGCGGGTGGACGCCCTCGGCCAACAGGTCGTCGAGGACGATGCCACCATCGAGAACCTCGAAGCCCGGATCGAAGGGCTCGGCGGCGAACTCGACGTCGCCAAGGCCGAACAGAAACGCCAGATCGCCCAACTCCAGCAGGAACTCGCCGACGAGAAACAGCGTATCACCCAGGCCCGCACCAGCGCCGAGGACATGGCCCAACGCATGAAGGAGGAGAAGGACCGCATCCAGGACCAGATGCTCGAAGAACGGGCCAGGAATCGCCAGCAGGTGGATCAACTCAAGAACCAGATCACCACGCTCCAGAACGACCTGAAGGACCTCTCCGAGGTCGTCGACCAGTTCCGACAGGTGCCCACCGAAACCGGCGTCGACGGCCGCATCGTCAGCATCGCCGAACAGGGAAACGTGGCCTACGGCAACCTGGGCAAGGACGACGGCATCCTCCTGGGCATGACGTTCTCCATCTTCAGCCCGAACGAACTCGGCACCACCAAGCCGCAGCCCAAGGCCCACTGCCGCATCGTCAAGATCATGGAGAACTCCTGCGAACTCCGCATCTACGAAATCGAAGGCGACAACCCCGCCGTCGCCGGCGACGTGCTCCACAACCCCGTCTACGACCGCGAGCGGCGCATGCGGTTCGTCCTCGTCGGCAAGATGGACACCGACGGCGACGGCTTCGACGACACGGAGGAACTCAAGGCCCTCATCCAGGAGTTCGGCGGCCGCATCGACGACGAACTCACCGTCCAGGCGGACTTCCTCGTGGTCGGCGAAGAGCCGCCCGTCCCCGCGCCGCCCGGACCGGCCGACCAGCCCCAGAAACAGCAGGAGTACCAGGAAGCCCGCAAGAACTTCATCGCATATACCGAGGCCAAGGCCCGCGCCGAGAACTTCTCGATCCCCATCCTGAACCTCAATCGTTTCCTCGGCCTCGTCGGCATCGCCGGGCAGGATTAAGCGCCTATCCGAATAACCCCTCGTCGGCCCGACGCCGTCTGCGGTCGCCGCAGCCGGCCGAAGCCAGAGGGTTATTCGGATAGGCTCTAAGTCCGGTCCCGACTGGATGCACCCGCGCGGCGACCTTCCGGGCCGCCGCGCTTTTACAGGTACATCGGGCACAGGTGATGCGCCCGACAAGAGAATGATCAGGCTGTCATTCTGAGGCCTCGCTTGCGAGGCCGAAGCATCTCGCCGTGCGACCGGCATCAAGGCGAGATTCTTCGTCGCGGCCCGCCTCCGGCGGGTAAACGTTGCCGCACCTCAGAATGACAACAAGGAAGGAATTGCATCATGCAAATCGCCAGGCGCGTCCAGCGCATCCAACCGTCCATGACCCTGGCCGTCTCCGCCAAGGCCAAGCAGATGAAGGCCGACGGGGCCGACGTCGTCAGTTTCGGCGCCGGCCAGCCGGATTTCAAAACCCCCGACCATATCTGCGAGGCCGGTATCCAGGCCATCCGCGACGGCCATCACGGCTACGTGGTCCCGGCGTCGGGCCTGGCGGACCTCAAGGCCGCCGTCGCCGACTACCTCGGCCGCGCGAGCGGCCTGTCGTACGCGCCGGACCAGATCTGCATCACGACGGGCGGCAAATACGCCCTCTTCGAGGCGTTTCTGTCGGTCCTCGAACCCGGCGACGAGGCCGTCCTCCCCGCCCCGTACTGGGTGTCGTACCCGGAACAGATCCGCTTCGCGGGCGGCGACCCCGTCGTCGTCCACGCGGGCGTGGACCAGGGGTTCAAGATGACCCCGGGCCAACTCGCCGACGCCGTCACCGGCAAGACCCGCGCCCTGGTGCTGAACTCGCCGTCCAACCCGACGGGCGTCGTCTACACGCGCGACGAACTCGACGCCCTCGCCGAGGTCGTCGCCGGGCGCGACCTCTGGGTCTTCTCCGACGAGATCTACAACGAACTCGTCTACGACGGGGTCGACACCTGCTCGTTCGCCCTGCTGCGGCCGGGCCTCGCGGACCAGACGATCACGTTCGGCGGGGCGTCCAAGACGTGGGCGATGACCGGCTGGCGCATCGGCTGGGCCGCCGGGCCGAAGGAGGTCATCGCCGCCATGGGCCGGCTCCAGAGCCAGTCGACCTCCGCCCCGACGTCCATTGCCGAATACGCCGCCGTCGCCGCCGTCAGCGGCCCCGAGGAGCCCACGCGCGCCATGTACGAGGCGTTCGACAAACGCCGGAAGGTCATGGCCGACCGTCTCGAAGCGATCGACGGCGTCCGCCTCGTCCGCCCGCAGGGTGCCTTCTACGCCTTCCCGGACTTCAGCGCCGCCTACGACCGCGTCCTCGGGCCCGACGCCGAGGTACCGAAGAGCCTCGCCTTTGCCGACAAACTCCTCGAAGAGGCTCGCGTCGCCGTCGTGCCCGGTGCCGCCTTCGGCGACGATGCGTGCGCCCGGCTCTCGTTCGCGACGAGCATGGAGGAAATCGAGAAGGGCCTCGGCCGGCTGGCGGACTTCCTGGCGGGGTAAGGCCCCGTCACACGCCCCGTCGAGCCGCTTCCCCCGCGCCGGGTCTCCCGACCCGCCGCGCCTCGGTAAAGCGATGTCATCCTGAGGCCCGAAGGGCCGAAGGATCTCGCCGTGGTCTTTGCCGTTACGTTTTTCGCACGGCGAGATTCTTCGTCGCCCTGCGGGCTCCTCAGAATGACAACCCGTTTCTCCCGCAACCGGCTCGCACGGCAAAAGCATCGCGTGCCGCGTATCCGTTATTCGCCATTCATCATTCGCTGTTCAGCATTGGTGTTTTTCAGCGCCTCCCCGAGGAGGCCGGCTACCCGCGGCGCCAGCACCCGAACGTCGAACTCCGCCTCGACGCGCGCCCGGCCGGCCTGCCCGAGCCGCCGGCGAAGGTCGGCGTCGTCGGCGAGGCGCCGGATGGCCTCGACCCACTCGGCCTTGCCGCTCGCGTGGAGCCCCGATTCCTCCGGCCGGACGTAGTCCGCCTGCACGCCCACCGGGCTCGCCACCGCCGGCAGGCCGGCCGCCATGTACTGGAGCACCTTGAACCCGCACTTGCCCTGCGTGTACGCCGTGTCCGGCAGGGGGGCGATGCCCACGTCGCACTCGGCGAGCAGGCGGCCCTCGGCCTCGCGCGACCACGGCACGTTCTCGACCCTCAGGTCCTCCAGCGCGAGCGGCGCATCGGCAATGACCCGCAGCCGGGCGCCCGGCACCTCGCGCCCGACGGCCCCCAGGGCCTGCCGCAGCCGCGCGAGTTGCTTCACCGTGCTCCGGCTGCCGATCCACACCAGCCGCGGGCCGTCTCGCAGGCCGTACGATTCCTTCGGCGGATACCGGGCCGCATCCAGACCGGTCGGGACGACCTCGGCCCGCGCGGCGCCGGCCTCGCGGGCGCGGTCGGCCAGGATCGGGTTCCCCGCCAGCACGAGGGCCGCCCCCGACACGGTCCGGCCGAAGCGGCGGGACCGGGCGCGATGCACCCGCTCCGGCCGCCGGGCCTGGACCATGACCGCGTCGTCCACGTCGTAGAGCAGCGGCCCGCGCGACGCCGCCGGCCCGAGGGCGCGGGCTTCCCACCACGTGAGGGTCTTGCGATGGAGGAGGACGCCGTCGGCCGTCCGCGCCCGCCGCAGTTGCCGCAGGCGCAGCCAGGCCGCGGTCGCCAGGACCTCGACGGCCGGCTCGATGCCCCGCGCGCGCAGGGCGTCCAGGTACGGCGCGATGCGCTGCCGGAACGGCGCCCCCTCGGGCCGGCGGGTCAGGATGAGCAGGCGTTTTGCCACGCGGTGCCTCTTGGTTTCGCGCGCCGCTCGATGGCGCCGTCATTCGAGCCCGCCGCGGGAGCGGCGGGTCATCTCCATCCGCCGTGGCATATGCCAAGCCGGATGAGAATGTCCCGGTGCTTCCGCGCCGGGCTCGGATACGACACGTCTACCCCGGCAGGGGCACGCCGATGTCCGCGAGGATGACGCGGCCGGTGTACGCCTCGGCCCCCTCGGCGGCGAAGCCCTTCTTCAGGGCTGCCATCGTCACGGTGGCCTTGGCGCGGACCGTCGGGCCGAGGGGCATCCCCGAGTCGGCGTCCATGCCGCTCGGGATGTCGATGGCGAAGACGTCGGCGTGGTCGCGGTGGGCATTGACGGCTTCGATGATGCCGCCGAAGGGCGGGCGGATCTCGCCCTGCGTGCCCGTGCCGAGCAGGCCGTCGACGATGACGTCGGCCACGTTCAGCACCTGCTGGCACCGCTCGATGACCGCCTCGTCGACGCCGTCGAGGACTTCGATGTCGGCGTCCATGGCCTCCAGGACGCTGAGGTTGGTGTGCGCGTCGCCGCTGACGTCCGAGCGCCGGCCGATGACGAGGATCTTCGCCAGCACCCCGTAGATGGCCAGGTGCCGGGCCACGACGAACCCGTCGCCCCCGTTGTTGCCGCGCCCGGCCAGGATGACCACGTGCGGGGTGGGCTCGAGGCCGACGTCCTCGCGGACGACTTCGGCGATCTGGCGGCCGGCGTTCTCCATCAGGACGATGCCGGGCACGCCGAGGTCCTCGATACACGTGCGGTCGAATTCGCGGATCTCGTCTCGGGTGCGGATAGGTTGATCGGTCATGGGCGTGTGTCCTTTCGTGATTGCTCGCGGCGCGGGATCACGCCACCTGCTCGCACAGGCGGACGACGTCCTCCTCGGTCACCTCGCGCGGGTTGGCCTTCGTGGAACCGCTCGGCATGCTCTCGCGGGCGATCGCCTCGAAGTCCGCCGGGTCCAGACCGTACTCGGTCAGCCGCAGCGGCAGGCCCGTCGCCACGAGCAGCGCCTGGGCGTAGCCGACGGGGTCGCCGCCTACACAAGCGCGGAGCCGCTCGAACTTCTCGCCCGCCCCCTCGCGGTTGAACTCGAGCGCCGCCGGCAGCAGCACGCCGCACACCAGTCCGTGCGGCACGCCGTAACGGACGCCGATGGGGTGGGCCATGCCGTGCACCACGCCGAGGCGCGCGTTGGAGAGCGCCAGGCCCGCCATCGCGCTGCCCCAGGCGGCGGCGGTCCGCAGGTCCAGGTCGTCGCCGCGGGTCACGACCTCCGGCAGGGCTTTGGCGAGTTCCGCCGTCGCCCGCAGCGCAATCGCCTCCGTCATCGGCGTCGCGTGCCGCGACAGGTACGATTCGATCGCCTGGACCATCGCATCCACGCCGCTCATCGCCGTCACCTTGGGCGGGCAGGGCAGCGTGACCTCCGGGTCCACCAGCGCCACCGCCGGGATCATCCCCGGGTGCCGGATGCTGGCCTTGTACCCCTTCTCGCGGTCGCTGATGACGCCGTTGTTCGTCATCTCGCTGCCCGTGCCGCTGGTGGACGGGACGGCGATCATCGGGATGCCGGGCTCGGTCACCTCGGCATCCTCATGGAACGCGCGGGTGGGCTGCGCTTCGTGGAAGAGGCCGGCGGCGACCTTGGCGGCGTCCATGGCGCTGCCGCCGCCCAGGCCCACGGCCACGTCCGCGCGATGGTCCGCCAGCACCTCGCGCAGCCGGTCGACGGTGGCCACGTCCGGCTCCGGTTCCACCTCGTCGAAGACGGTGGCCTGGACACCGGCGGCCTTCAGGCTCTCGACCGCCCGGTCCGTGATGCCGGCCTCGGCCATCGCCTTGCGGCCGGTGACGAGGACGGCCCGGCCGCCGAGGCGGCTCGTCTGCTCGCCGAGGTCGTCGAGGGCGCCGGCGCCGAAGCAGACGGCGTCCGGCGCGCGGAAGGTGGAGGTGGGCACGAGAGTCCTTTCATGATGTCGAGGTGCGCCGAGACCGATTATACGCCTCCGCCCGCCGCCGCTGCAAGCGCGGTGCGTTGACTTGCCCCCGCCGCCGGTCTATCATGCCGTTTCACTCGGCCGCCGACCGCGAGGTGCCCCGTGCCCGAGACGACCCATCACGTCACGTTCGAACCCGAGGGCCGCACCGTCGACGTCCCGCACGGCTGGACGCTGCTGGAGGCGGCCCAGGCGGGCGGCATTGTCCTGGAGGCGCCGTGCGGCGGCCAGGGGACGTGCGGCGGGTGCCGGGTCGCCATCCCGGACCGTCCGCCCGGCCCGTCCGAGGCCGGCCGCCGCCTCCTCTCCGGCGAGGAACTCCGCCGGGGCCTCCGTCTCGCCTGCCAGGTCCGCGTCCGCGGTGACATGCGGGTCGTCATCCCGCGCGAGGCCCGCACGCGCGACGAGCAGATCCTGACCGAGGGCACCGCCTTCGAGGTCCCGCTCATCCCGAACGTCCGCAAACGGGCCGTCCACGTGCCGGAACCGTCCGTCGCGGACCAGCGGGCGGACGCCGACCGCCTGCTCGACGTCCTCGCCGACGAGGGGCTGGACGACCTCACCATCCCCGCGCCGCTGCTGCGCGAGGTGCCCCGCCGCCTCCGGTCGCTGGACTTCCATCCCGCGGTCACGGTCGTGGGGCGCGAGGTGGTGCACCTCGATCGCCCCACCGCCGCGGACGCCTGCTACGGCCTGGCCCTGGACGTCGGCACGACGACGCTCGTCGGGTACCTCGTGAACCTTGTGACGGGGGAGGTGGCGGCCACCGCGAGCCGGGCGAACCCGCAGGCGGCCTACGGCGACGACGTCATCGCCCGCATCGAGTACAGCGGCCGCGAGAAACGCGGCGCCCGCACCCTCCAGACCCTCGTCGTCGATGCCCTGAACGAGATCCTTGCCGAGGCCTGCCGCCGCGCCCACGTCAAGACCTCCGTCGTCTACGAGGCCGCGATGGTCGGCAACACCACGATGAACCACCTGCTGCTGCGGCTGCCGACCGAGGCGATCGCGCGGGCGCCGTTCGTGGCGGTGTCGGCGTCGGCGCACTCGGTGTCGGCCCGCGGCCTGGGGCTGACGATGCACCGCCGCGGCCGGCTGTACACCGCGCCGCTCGTGGCCGGCTTCGTCGGGGCCGACACGGTTGGCGTCATCCTGGCCACCGGCATGCACGCCGGCGACGGCCTGCGCCTGGCGATCGACATCGGCACCAACGGCGAGATCGTCCTCGGCACGCGCGAGCGCCTCCTCGCCTGTTCCACCGCTGCCGGACCCGCCCTGGAGGGCGCCCGCATCCGCTACGGCATGCGGGCCGCCACCGGCGCCATCGACCGCGTGGATATCGACGACGGCCGGGTGACCCTCCGCACCATCGGCGACGCGGCGCCGACGGGCCTCTGCGGCACGGGGCTCATCGACGCCATCGCCGCGATGGTCGCGGCGGGTGTCCTGGAACCGTCCGGCCGGATGCGGTCCGCCGACGACCTGGCGGGCGCGGCCCCCGGCCTGGCCGAGCGCCTCCGCCCCGCCGACGGCGAGGCCGCGTTCGTCCTGGCCGAGGCCGAGGAGGGCGGCCACAAGGTGCTTCTGACGCAGCGCGACGTGCGGGAGGTGCAACTGGCCAAGGGGGCCATCGCCGCCGGCGTCGCCTCGCTCCTCGAGGAGTTCGGGGCGTCGCTCGCGGACGTGGAGGAGGTGCTGCTGGCGGGGGCGTTCGGCAACTACATCCGCCCGGAGCGGGCCCGGGCCATCGGCCTCCTGCCCGACGTGCCGCTCGAGAAGGTCCGCTTCGTCGGCAACGCCGCCGGCGCCGGGGCACGGATGCTGCTCATGAATAAGAATTTGCGTCACGTGGCGGCGGACGTAGCCAAGGGCGTCGAGCATGTGGAACTCTCGCGCCGGCCGGACTTCCAGACCCGCTTCGCGGACGCGATGGTGTTTCCGGAGGGGTAGGGGTGGCGGCGTTGCTGTTCGAAGCCACCGCCGTTCGAGCCCCCGGCGGAAGCACCGGGTTATACGCATCTGCGGTGGCACGTGCCATGACGGATGAAGATGCCCCGCCGCTTCCGCGGCGGGCGCGAACGGCGTCTCGGCGGGCTCGGAGGCCCGGCGCGCTGAACGCATGGCGAGACCGTTACCCCCCCTGCGCGCGGAGGGCGGCGCGGCGGCGCAGGGCCTCGATGAGGTCCTCGGCCCCCGTCTGCGGACGGAGGTTCCCCCGCCGGTGCCCGGGCCGCTCGTCCAGCAGACCGAAGGCGAGGGTGATCTCGCCCGTCGCCCGGCCGGGGGCGAGGACGTGAAAGTCCGACGTATACCCCGGCATGAGCAGGGGACCGGGTCCCGGCAGATCGCCCGCGGCGATGTCGGCGTTGACCTCGTCGATCATCTCGCGCCACACGCGCACGTCGGCCTCGGTGTCGCGGGCGCAGCCGACCTCCACGCCGTCGAGGCGGCCCTCGGCCGTCAGGTACCGGATCGTCCGGGCCACCTGGCCGAGCGTCATCTTGCCCTTCGTGACGAGTTCCTTGGGATGGGAGAGGACGACGACGGTGCCCACCTCGCCGCGCCGGAGCCTGGCGAGTTCGTCGCGGACCTCCTCGGTGGCCTCGTCGACGCCGGTCCGCGTGCCGCCCGCCCCGCCGAGGCGCTTCAGGGCCGGCGTGACGACGTGCGTGTTGAACGCCCGCGGGTCGTGGATGCCCAGCCGTTTCCGCTGCCGCGCGTCCAGCCGCTTCAGCCCCAGGACGGCCACGGTGCCGGGGTAGAACGGCTCCTGGCCGCCGTACCATGCGTCGAGTTCGGTCTCGGTCACGTGCTCCTCGGCCGGCACGCCCTGCTTCTTCAGCCACCGGTTGACGCTGGCGAGGACCTTCAGGGTGACCTCGTGGACGGCCTGCTGCTTGCGCTGCAGGTACTTCGTGAAGCGGGCGCCGCGCGGTGTCGTCAGGAACCCGAAGAACTGGCCGGCGTCCGGGAAGTAGACGAGAATCTCCAGTCCGCTGCGGCCGGTGGAGAGTTCGACGCCGGGGACCGCCGAGACGCCCAGCAGCATGGCCTCGCTGTAGAGGTCGCGGAGGCCGTCCACGCTGTCGTGGTCCGTCAGGCCGATCGCCTCCAGGCCGAGAAGGCGGGCGAGCCAGGCGAGTTTGCGAGGCGGGACCTCGCCGTCGGAGTACGTCGAGTGTGTGTGCAGGTCCATCGTCACGGGCGGGGCCACGATCTGGCGGACGCGGGGTTCCGGCATGCCGCCGGCGACGAGGGTTTCGGCGAAGGCGTCCCAGGTGTCGGCCCGGAACAGCGCCTCGCGAACGCGGTAGAGGGTCTGCTCGCGTTCGCGATAGGCGGCCAGATCGCCGTCCGCCCGGTCTGTTGTGGTGTGGGTCATGGATGGGTCCGCCCCGTCCCCTCTGGAGAAGAAACGCGGTAGGCGTCGGGATTGCAAGGAAAATCGCGGGGAATAGGGTAGAGGGGGAAGGGGGGGGGGCGGCGCGCGATCGTTCGAGCCCGCTGCGGCAGCGGCGGGTCATCCGCATCTGGCGGGACACGTGCCATGGCCGATGAAGATGGCCGGCGGCCCCTACATCGGCCGGACGAACGTCTCGTCGCAGGGGATGACTTTTCGCAGGTCGCGGGAGTAGGTGGACCGGAGACCGCCGCGGGGGTTCCAGATCATCCGCCGGCTGCCGGGGATGAAGAGCAGGGCGTTGGCCTCGCGGAAGAGGCGGCCGGCGTCGCGCGACGACGCCAGCCCCGTCCGCCGCAGGTAATCGTGGGCCCGGCACAGGCGTTTGGCCTCGCGGACGGTGTCCCACAGGTGGCTGACGAGCCGGCACCACCCGCCCCAGTCCACGCCCTTGATCGGCGTCTTGCGGAGTTGGGTCAGGCGGTCGTGCATCTTACGGCCGCGGTCCAGGATATCGGGGATCGACTCGGTGCAGAGGGTGTCGGCGGCCCGGCGGAACGCGGGCAGGGCCTTCTGCTCGGCGAAGTCCGGGTCCGCGACGAGCGCCATCCGCATCGCCCCGTACGCCGCACGGAGGTTATCCAGCCGCCGCGTGGCCGAGGTCACGGACGCCGCGAGTTTCACGTGTTCCTGGAAGGTCTTGACCGTGTCGAGGAGTTGCTCGCGGATGGCCCGCTGCCAGGCGTCGGGGTCCTTGAGGGCGTCGGCGCCGCCGGGCGACTCGGCGGCCTTGCGGATCGCCGCCGCCGCCATCCGGTGGTACGTCGCGACGTCGGTGTCGCGGATGCGTCCGGCGGCGAGTTCGTGGGCCTTGGCGGCCGCCCCGTCTTGGCCGAGTTGCAGGTGCGACCACCCGGTTGCGCTCGCCACGTAGTCCCACGTGTAGTCCTCGAAGCGTCCGGCAGGGGAGCGGAGGAGACTGTCGCCCGTCTCGGCGGCGTCGCGGTGGGCGCCGCTGCGGGCCTGCTCGACCACCCGCCGGGCGGCCGGCACCATCGCCGACAGGCTCGTCGCGTCGGGCCGGCCCGCGGCCTTCGTCGGCAGGCCGAGCATCCGGCGGACGTCGGCGTCGGAGGTCTTCGACGGGCCCACGGCCTTCTTCTCGTGGGCCAGCGGAATGGAGACCTCGCGGGCGTAGACGGCCGGGGTGTCCAGCACCTGCGACGGCAGCATGCCGGGCGGCCGCGTCTCGGGCAGGCAGTGCGACCTCACCTGGCCGGCGGCCGCCGCGGGCAGAACGAGGGGAAGGAGGAAAGCGGTCAGGAGCCGGATTCGGGTCCTCGGTTTCACGCGGTCGTCTCCGGACATCGGGGCGGGCGGGCGGTCACGGTCGCCGCGCGGGGGGAACGTCCGAAGGCGGCGGGCGTCGGAACGGGTCGGCGGCGGGTCAGCGGTTCCACCCTTTACCGTCCATCTTGTTCCAGCCCTTGCCGTCCATCTTGTCCCAGCCGTCACCGTCCATCTTGTCCCAGCCGTCACCGTCCATCTTGTCCCAGCCGTCACCGTCCATCTTGTCCCAGCCGTCGCCGGTCATTTTCTCCCAGTCGTCGCCGGTCATGCGCTGCATTTTGCCCATGTCCTTCCAGCCCTGGTTGGACCGGCGGGTGTGCTGTCCGGCGTCGGCGCCGATGGGGGTGACGAGGGTTTCCTGCCAGGCGACGCGTCGGCGAATATCCTTCTGCGACACGCCGTTGACGATCCGGGCGAACCCGACGGGCTGCCAGACGAGGTGCTCCGCCCCCTGGCAGAAGAGGAGGCCGTGGACTTCCTCGAAGGGGCCCCTGGCCCGGCCGGCGGTGGCCAGGCCCATCGTCGCCAGGTGACGGTGGACGCGGCAGAGTTGCTTGACGGTGCGGACCTCGCCCCACAGCGCGTGGACGGTGCCGTTCCAGTGCGGGAACGCCTCGGCCTCCATCACTTTCTTGTAGGCGCGGTGGAGGCTGGCGCGGATTGCCGTGCCGCGCTTCAGCCGGTTGGCCGCCAGCGTGTCAAGCAGCGCGTCGGCGGCCGGGCGGAACTGTTCCTTGAGGAGTTTGTCGCCGAGGGCGGCGTCGGCGGCGTAGATGAGCCGCAGCTGACCGTACGCCCGGCGCAGTTGCGTCAGGCGGCCGCTGACGACCTCGGACCGGGCCGCCATGCCCAAGGCCTTCGAGAAGTCCTTGTAAAGCGGGGCGAGGTGTTTGCGGCGTTCGGCCACCAGGACGGCCGGGTCGCGCAGGTCCTCGGTCCGTTTCTTGCTCTGCTTCAGTGCCGTCGCCGCCAGCCGATGGTAGTGCGCCACGGCCGGGTCGGGCATCTGCGAGGCGACCGTGGCGTGAATCTGCCGGGCCCGCTCGCGGTTGTCCAGGTGCAGCAGCGCCCACGTGGTGGCGTTGGCCACGTAATCGCGGGCGTAGGCGTTGAGGTCCTTGGGCGTGCGTTTCAGGACCGCCTCGCCGAGGCGTGCGGCCTCGGCCCACGTCTCGTCCTGGGCCAGACGGATGACCTTGCGGGCGTCGTCGGGAATGGTGAGTGGATTCCGCGCCGCAGCCGACGGCGCCGGCGCGTTGTTCGGACGGGCCGGCGTCAACTCCCGCGTCCAGAACGCCGGCGGCGCCACCACCCATCCCGGCATCGGACGCGGCGGGAGGTCGGCTCCGAGCGTGTGCGGTTCGACCTGGGCTTCGACCTGGGCGGACGATGCGGCAAGCATCGCCACGGCCACTGCACAAACGGCCCGTCGGACGTGTCGCATGCGAGGCTCCATTCGCCGTCGCAACTTCCCCTTGGCCCTGGAACGTGAGTCCGTCACCACATTATACGCGAGAATCGGCGTCAGCGCGGCAACTTCTGCCGACCGCCCGCCGCAAAAAACGCCTTACGCCCCTCGCCGGTGGGCGTACAATGCAGGCAACGGGCATCAGGCAACAGTAACGGCAAAGGCAACGACAACGGCAAAGGCAACGACGGCAATGGCAGTGCCCCGTTTAGCCGCGACGCGAAGCGGAGCGCGCGCCGCGGGTACGGGCGCCGGTTCATGCGCCGCGCGAAGCGGAGCGCGCGCGGTCCGGGACGGCGCGGCCTGGGGCGCCACTCTCCTCGCCCTCGCCGCGTGGACCGTGACGGTGGCGTCCGCGACGGCGCCGGGGGCGGAAGCGTCCGAGGCCCCGTCCCCCGCCGCCCGCACGCCCGAACCGCTCCGAGACCTCGGCCGCGACGCGAAGGTCCGGCTCGTCTACTTCGTTCCCGCCGACCGCGAGCCGACCCGCGCCTGGCCCGACAAGATTCGCGTCCTCGCCACCTTCGTTGCCGACGTCTATGGCCGCAGCCTGCAGCGTCACGGCCACCGGACGCGGGGCCTCGATTTCGAGTTCGACCCGGCCGGCCGCCCCGCCGTTCACCTGCTGCGGGGCAAGCGGCCGGCCGCGTTCTACAACGGCGATCCCGTCTTCGACCCGATGCGCCAGTGGAAGACCATTCTGCCGGAGGTCGAGGCCGCCCTCGGCCCGCGCGACCGGCACCTGCACGTCATCTTCGCCGAGACGTACGACGACGGGCCCACGCGGTTCGAGTGGCGCGGCGGCGTGGCCCTGGGGTGCCGTTTCACTTCGCGCGGCGGGGCGGGACTCTTCTCCGCCTGGATTCTGCGCGACGACTTCTGCGAGACGACCGTGCCGGAACAGTTGCGGCTGCTGGCCGACGACACGCCCATCCGTGGCCGCACGGCGCTCGGCCACGGCCGGCCCAACTCGCCCCGCTTCGAGTTCATCGAGGACGGGTTCGGCGCGGTCGCCCACGAACTCGGCCACGCCTTCGGCCTGGTGCACGACCATCGCGTGAACGACCGGTACGTCATGGGCAACGGGTTCCGGCGGCTCCGGCGGAACTACATCGGTCCGCCGCCGGCGGAGCCGGTCGGCTTCTCGCCGGCGAACGCCCGGCTGCTGGCGCACTCCCCCTTCCTGGCAGAGGCACCGGATCTGGCGGACACCGAGCCGCCGGTCGTCCGGCTGGAGAGGCCCGCCGCGCCGCTCGCCGCCGGCGCCACCGAGGTGCCCGTGCGCGGCCGGGCGACCGACGACCGCGGCCTGGGGGCCGTCGTCTACTTCGTCCCGGAGATGGACAGCGTCGTCGGCGGGCGGGATTTGACGGGCAACGGGAACCGTCGTCTTGGGCGCGGCGGGTCCCCGGACCCGCCGCGCAGCGCCGCAGAGGCGCCGTCAAGCGCGGTGGATACGGAGACCCACCGCGCAAAACGCACGCTGCCGCGCCGGGAGGCGGACCTGGACGCCACCCTTCCCGTCAAGCCGCTCAAGGCCGGCACGTGCCGCGTCCGCGTCCTCGTGATCGACCGCGGCGGCAACATCGCCACCATCCACGGGACGTTCAAGACGGAGTGAACGGGCGAATGTCCAATGCTGAATGGTAAATGTTAAAGGAGGGCTGCGCCCTGGGGGGATGGGCGCCGCGTACGCGGCGATGTCATTCCGAGCACACGCTCCGCTGCGCGTCGCGGCTAAACGGGCGCGCTGTCATCCTGAGCGACGCGAAGGATCTCGCCGTGGCCGTGACTCAGTCACTCGCCGTCAGAACGACACCAGAATGTGCCACACGTACGTGTAGGCGAGGCCGTCCACGTCTTCCCACACGCGGCGCGCCAGGGCTTCGTCGCCCGTCAGGTCGGGCATCTCCCGGACCTTCTCTTCCCACGGGATGCACACGCCCGGCCGCTGGTGCGGCGTTTCGGGTTCTTTGAGCATATCGATCACTCCTTATTGACGCGCCGGCCAAGACCGGCGGCTAACTGTGCGTTGTTGTTTTTCGGCGTTCACTCCGCATTCCAACAGCACCCGCTCCGCTGCGCGTCGCGGCTAAACGGGCGCGCTGTCATCCTGAGCGACGCGAAGGATCTCGCCGTGGCCTTTGTCGTTTACCGGCCTTTCCGCCGTTGTTGCCTTTCCGCCGTGGCCGTCTTTGCGGCTTGGCGCCTTTGCGTGAGGCCGCCGTTTGCCTTTCGCCGTTGTCGTGGCCTGTTGCCTCTTGTTCCGCATTCCCTCTTCCGCGTTCCGCGTTCAGTACACGCCGTACTCCCGCGTAAACTCCGTCATCGCCTGCACGTTTTCAGGTTTAGCATCGTTCTGGATGATCGCCCCGGCGTCCATGATGTACCCGCCGTCGGCGGCCACGCCGTCGATGATCGCCTTGCACCGCGCGCGGACCTGGTCCGGGGTGCCGAAGGCTAAGAGGGCGTTCGGCACGCCGCCGGAGATGCAGAACTTCTCGCCGAGGCGGCGGTGGACCTCGAAGATGTCGTCGCGATCGCAATGGTAGATGACCGAGGCGTCGGGCAGTTCGGCGAACCTGTCGAGATGGTGTCCCCACTTGCCCTCGGCGTAGAACATGACCTGCCAGCCCTCGCCCGTCAGGTACTGGATGATCGGCTTCAGCGTGGCCCAGTGGATGTCGGCGACGTGGTCGAACGAGAAGAACGGCACGCACGAGCGGTGCATCCACATGGTGATCGGTACGGTTTTGGATGGGTCGGCGCTGGTGGCCGCCACGTGCGCCAGGTGCGGCGCCAGGGCCTCGCAGGCGGCCTTCACCTTCTCGGGCCGGTTCAGCACGTCGTCGACGAGGCCGAGGTACCCGCGGAGTTTATCCGCCAGGATGTCCATCGGCGCCTTCAGGATGCCCGCCAGGGCGTTGACCGTGCCCGTCTCCTCCCGCATCCGCTGCACCTGCCCCCCGAGGGCCGTGAAGTACTGCAGCGTGGCCATCCCGCCTTTGAGGAACGAGAGGTTGTTGCGCGTCGTGTTCGGCTCGCCGGGCGGGACCACGTCGCGCGAGACGCGCGGCAGCCAGACGTTCAGCAGGTACCCGGTCGGGTCCTCGATGAGCGCATCGTACTCCTCCGGGCGCATGTACGCCGCCTCCTCGGGCGGCTCGCGGTACTGGAAGCCCGTCTGCGGCCCGATGTGGATGCCCGGCACGCCGTAATACTCCAGCCCGACCGCCTCCGTCAGGCCGCTCCACACGTACACCATGTTGGCGACGGCAGCGTCCCAGTCGAAGTCGCGGCAGCATTCGATGACGGCGTCGAACGCCTCCGTGTAATCGTGGGTCACCTGCTGGCAGGTGCGGCCGGTGTAGGCGGCGGTGAACTCCGCGACGAACGGCCGGATGGGCACCTTGTCCGGCTTCCCGTTCCGCATGGCCGTCGTGTACCGCGTGAACCGTTCGGCGTAGAGGGCGTCGGTGTCCTCGGGCATGGGGTCGGCTCCTTGCTCGGCCCGGACGGGGCCGTGTTCGCGGCCGGCCAGTCTAAACACCCGCGCCGGGGGGAGGCAAGAACGTTTCGGGTCGCACGGCCGGACAAGGCCGGCCGTGGCACCCGGCCCGGGGCGGGTTGTTTCCGTTGACAAACGCCCCGCGGCCGCGCCAAATGACCGGTGACGAATGACAAGTGACCAGGGACCTATGAGAAAGGACCCACCCCCATGAACCGCCGACGCTTTCTGCAAACGACCGCCGCCACCGCCCTCGCCCCGACCCTTCTCGCAACCGGCCGGGCAGGGGCCGCCGGCCCCTCGGACGAGGACCTCCTCGCCGGCGCCCCCGACCGCATCGAGACCCGCCGCAAGGCCGACGCCGAGGTCCGCGTCGTTGACGCCGCCGGCCGGCCCGTCGCCGGGGCGGAGGTCCGCGTCCGCCAGCAGCGGCACGCCTTCGGTTTCGGCTCGAACATCTACCGCTGGGGCCGGCTGCCGGAGGACCTGGAGGACCCGTACCGTCGGCGGTTCGACGCGCTCCTGAACGTCGCCACCATCGCCTTCTACTGGCCCTCGTACGAGCGCGAGCGCGGCAAGCCCCGGCACGATTATGCCGAGCAGGTGGCCCGGTGGTGTATGGAGCGCGGCATCGCCCGCAAGGGCCATCCGCTCGCATGGAATTACTCCGATCCAAAGTGGCTGCCGGACGACCCGGCCACGATCCGCCGCCTCCAGATGGACCGCATCGAGGACTGCGTCTCGCGGTTCCGCGGCCTCATCGACACCTGGGACGTCGTGAACGAGGCCACGCACTTCGACCGGAAGCAGTTCGTCGAACGGGCGCCCAAGATGACCCGCATGTGGAAAGAGACCGGCCGGATCGAGTTCGCCCGCGAGTGTTTCCGCCGCGCCCGGAAGGCGAACCCCGATGCCACGCTCCTCATCAACGATTACCGCACGGGCGGGGGGTACGAGAAGGTCATCGAGGCGCTTGTCGACGACCAGGGCCGGCGGCTGTACGACGTCATCGGCATCCA
Source organism: uncultured Anaerolineales bacterium (assembly GCA_964577175.1). Classification (GTDB taxonomy): domain Bacteria; phylum Planctomycetota; class Phycisphaerae; order FEN-1346; family FEN-1346; genus BS750m-G62. Next base: position 643 of record CAZNYC010000070.1, on the reverse strand, counting down.
GAGCCATCAGCACGGCGGCACGTGGCCGAACCGGAAGATCTGGACCGTCTGCGACCGCTTCGCCCGCTTCGGCGTGCCGCTGCATTTCACCGAGACGACGGTCGTCTCCGGCAAGCAGGGGTGGAATCTGCCTCGCAAGGACTGGACAACCACGCCGGAGGGCGAGGCGCGGCAGGCCCGCGAGGTCGTCCGCTTCTATACGATGCTCTTCTCGCACCCGGCCGTCGAGGCGATCACGTGGTGGGACTTCTCCGACAACGGCGCCTGGCAGGGCGCCCCCGCCGGTTTCCTCCGGCCCGACATGTTGCCCAAACCGGCCTACGAGGCCCTCATGCAGCGCATCAAGGGCGAGTGGTGGACCGAGACGACCGTCCGGACGGATAAGGGCGGCACCGCCGCCGTCCGCGGCTTTCTCGGCCGGTATGCCGTCACCGCAAAGGCCGCCGGCAAGGAAACGACCGCCGAGGTCGACCTCGCCAAAGCCGCCCCGAACCGCTGGACCCTGCGCCTGGGGTGAGGGGCGAAGACGGTGTGCCCCGGCCGCTGTTGGGTGGCCCGGCCGGCTTGCCCGGCCGGGAGGATGCGCCATGTGCCACGGCCGGCTTGCCCGGCCGGGCGCTACGAACCGCGCGCTGTCATGCTG
>CAZNYC010000069.1:13110-21148 GCA_964577175.1 uncultured Anaerolineales bacterium | reverse complement strand
ACCCTGCCGTCTCGCACTCCTCGCGGCCACGGTGCTTTTCGCGGCCGGCGGCGCCGCCGACGCCGCGGGGAGCGACGCCGCCGGCCCCGTCCTCTTCGACGCCGGCCGGTCCGACCCGTCGGCGTTCCGCCACTACACGGCCAGGTGGATCGAGGGGAGCAACCTGGAACCCGTCGCCCGCCGCGTGGAAGCCGACGGCCGGGCGTGGATCGAGATCCGCTACCGCGGCACACGGGGCACGGCGTGTTCGACGCTCCAGGTAGAAAAGGTCCCCGCCCCGCCCACCGGCCGGCGATGGAAGGGACTGGAGGTGCTCGTCGCCTGCGACCGCAGCGACTTCCCCGCCGTCCGGGTCTCGTGCGCCTTCGGCGACAAGACGATCCTCGTCAAGAAGGTCCACCTGGAGCGCGGCGTGCACACCTACGCCGTGGCCCGCGGATTCCGGCGGGCGGACTTCCCGCCGCGGTGGAACCGGCTCGACCACGTCATGCTTCGGACCGGGGCCGACGGTGAGGGCAGCGACCTCGCGTTCCGCGTGGGCCGGGTGCGCCTGGTGAGCGAGCCCGCCCCGCCCCCGCCGCCGAAGGAGACCGCCGACGAGTTGCTCGGCGCGCCGCTGGTCTGGCCCCGTCCGAAGCGCGCCGCCTGGCGCGACGCGACGTGCGAGACAGCCGACCTCGCGGCGATCCACCTGCCCGCCGGCGCGACCGACCGCACGGCGCGCACGGCCGAGATTCTCGCGGGCGACCTCCGCGGCTATGCGGCCGTGCGACCCGAAATCGAGCGCTTCGAGGGCGACCCGCCCGCCTCGGGCATCGTCCTGCGGATCGCCGACCGCGTCGGCGCCTTCGGCAAGACCGTCGAGTTGAAGCCGGAAGGCTACCATCTTCGGATCGACCCCCGCCGGGCCGTCCTGACCGGGGCGGACGAGCCCGGCCTCTACTACGCCACGGTCACGCTGCTGCAACTCGTGCGGGGCGCCCATCGGCCGCGGCCGGCGGTGCCGTGCGGCGAGGTACTCGACCGGCCCTCCTGGCCGAACCGGATGGCCCGTTTCGCCCATCCGTGGACGTTCCGCAACGGCACGATCCGCGAGGACCGCGGCATCGCGTACCTCTTGGACTGGACGGACCGGTTCGTCGCGGGGATGAAGTTCAACACGCTTTACATTGACGTATCGGCGCTCGTGCGGTTCGAGCGGCGGCCGGAGTTCAACGGCTCCGAGCGCATCTACTCGCTGGACGACCTGCGGCGCCTGGCGCGCCTCGCCGGCGACCGTTTCCTCCGCCTGTGCCCCGCGATGGCCGTGGGCGGCCACGCCAACCACTGGCTGCTCCGCTACCACCCGGAACTCACCGAGAAGGGCTGGCCCCGGCAGGCGGACGTCACCCACCCGAAGCACGACGCCATCGTCTTCGACTGCGCGGCCGACCTGTGCGACGCGCTCGACCCCGCCTACTTCAGCCCGAAGAGCGACGAGTGGTGGCACACCCCCGCCAGGGACGAGCGGCCGGACCCGACCCTCGGCGGTCGGCCGCACGCCGAGGCGTTCCTCCAGGTCCACCAGGAACTCGCCCGGTGGCTCCGCGAGCGAGGCATCCGCATGATGGTCTACCACGACATGCTCACGCCGTTCCACAACGGCAAGCGGCACGACGTATACAAGACCATCGATCGGTTCCCGCCGGGCGCCATCATCAACCTGTGGACCCCGCGCGAGGCCGACCGCGACATCGCCTGGTTCCGCCGGCACGGCTTCCACGTCTGGCCCAACGCCACGCACTTCTGGACGCTGAGCGACGAAAACGAGGCGAAGGTGATGGGGTTCGGCCAGGGGATTTACAGTTTCGGCCACGAGCGCGACCTGCGGGATACGTATTCGACCCTCCTGTCGATGGGGACGCTGCTCGCCGGGGCCGATTATTGCTGGAACCGCCAGGTCCCCCACGGGCCGACGTCGGAGCGCGTGACGGCCGTCCGTCGCGTCCTGGCGGCGGACGCGAACCCGCACGCGAGCCGCAAGGTGAAACCGCTCGACCTCGACGCCCATCTGCGGGACGCGTTCGCGACGTTTCTCGCGAAGGCCAAGCCCGAGGCGTACGGCGGCGGAGCGGAACCGCCCGCCCTGCCCCGCGGCCGGCGGGAGGTCGGCGGCATCCCCATGCGCCTCGCCGACGGACCGGAGAACTGCCTCGTCCTCGGTAAGGGGCACGAATCCGTCGGGCTGCCCGTCGGCCGGACGGCCGCCTCGCTCGTCTTCCTCCACACGGCCCACATCAACGATCCGAAGGACCCGAACGCCCAGGGGGCCGCCTACCGCAAATGGATGTACGGATGGCCATGCGGGAATTACGAGGTCGCGTACGCCGACGGCGAGACGGCCACGCTGCCGGTGCGACTGACGGACAACGTCCGCCGGTTCGACACCCCGCACGCCAATCGCGCCACGAACCGGAACCGGCACGTGTGGTCGCTGAAGGATGGGGCCGGCAGGTACGTCCACCTGTTCCAGTGGGAATGGGTGAACCCGCGGCCGGCGGCGCCCATCGAACGGGTCACCGTCCACCCGCCGCGGGAACTCGACGTGACGCTCGTCCTCCTCGCCGCGAGCGCCCGCGACGTCCGGGGGCCGTGGGGCGGCGGCTCGAACCGCAAAGGACGCAAAGAGCGCAAATAAATATCAAGTATACACCAACATAAAGAACAACAAAGCGGATGGGCCGCTGGTTTATACGCCCCGCCCGCCCGAACCGTCCGCGACGCTTTTTCTGATCAGGTTTTCCTTTGCGCCCTTTGCGTTCTTTGCGGTTCCAATCGGTTGGTCCCCGGCCGGGCCACGCGCACCGCCGGAACGTCCACTCCCTTGCCGGGTTAAAAAGTCTGTCCGCCGCGGCCGCGCCGTGGTAGGGTTGATGGGTGCACTTCCTCCGGAAAGGACGACACGGATGAGACACACTTCGCTTGCCGGCTTCTGCGTGTGCGCGGCGGCGCTCGCGCTCCTCTGGGCCGGGCCGGCGCCGGCGGCCGAGGCGCTGGCCACGATCACCGTGGAGGCGGGCGAGCACGACCGCATCGATACGCCGGTCCGCATCGCGCTGCCCGAGGCGGCGGCGGACTGGCCTGCCGTCATGCTCCGCGAGTCGCGCGACGGCAAAACCCACAACCTGCCCTGCCAGGTGGACCGGGGCGACCCGCCGCGTCTCGCCGTCATCCTGCGCGGGCGGACGGAGGCCGGCCCCCCCCGCACGTTCCAGGTCGTTCCGCGTCCGGCCGGCATCACGTCCTTCGCCGCCGCCGGCCCCCCAGTGATCCGCACGTCGGAGGGGTGTGTCGAAGTGGAGGCGTGGTGCCACACTGTCCTTCGGTACAACACCACGCAGACGAAGCCGCCGGAGGGCGTCGGCGAGAAGTACGCCCACGAGGCGTACATCCATCCCGCCTGGACCCCCGCCGGCCGGATCGTCACGGACGACTATCCGCCCGACCACAAGCACCAGCGCGGCATCTGGTTCTCGTGGACGAAGACGGAGTTCCACGGCCGGCACCCGGACTTCTGGAACCTCGGCAAAGGCACCGCCACCACGCGCTTCGCCGGGATGGGCAAGCCAGCCGCCGGTTCCGCCTTCGCGCGGTTCGACGCGCGGCACGAGCACCTGGACCTGCAGGCCCCCGGCGGGCCCGTCGTCATGCTGCACGAGGACTGGACCGTCCGCGTCTGGAACGTCGGCGGCCTTACCGCCGGCGGCAAGGGTACCGGCTGGTTTTTGTGGGACCTCGACAGCCGCCAGCGCTGCGCCACCAACACCCCCGTCCGCCTGCCCAAGTACTACTACGGCGGTCTCGGCTACCGCGGGAACCGCGCGTGGCTGAAAGAGGTCGCCATGAAGACCTCGGAGGGCAAGACCCGCGCCGGCGGCAACGAGTCGAAGGCCCGGTGGCTGGACGTCTCCGGCCCGCTCGCCGGCGGCCGGGCCGGGTGCCTCATCCTGATCCACCCGGAGAACTTCCGGTACCCCCAGCCGCTGCGGCTGAACCCGAAACAGCCGCAGATCTGCGTGGCCCCGTCGCAGGAGGGCGACTGGCAGATCCAGCCCGGCGAGGAATACGTCTCGCGGTACCGTTTCGTGGTCCACGACGGCGCGATGGACGACGCCACGGCCGAGCGCCTGTGGCGCGACTTCGCCGACCCGCCCAAGGTGACGGTCGCGAAACCGGCCGGCGCGACCGGCGAAACGGGCGACGCCGGGCCCGACGGCCAGGGCAAGCCGCTCAAGATCTGCATGATCTCCGGCGCCCGCGAGTACAAGGCCAACGAGTCGTGCGCGTTCTACAAGGACGACCTCGAAAAGCGGTACAACGTCACCTGCACGCACGTCCAGGGCAAGGACGGGGCGAAGTCGCTACCGGGCCTCGAGGCGCTGAACGAGGCGGACCTGCTGTTCGTCTTCTGCCGCCGCACCCGGCCGAAGGAGGATCAACTGAAACGGATCCAGGCGTGGTGCGCGGCGGGCAAACCCGTCGTCGGCGTCCGGACCGCCAGCCATGCGTTCCAGGAGTGGCTGGCGTTCGACAAGGCGGTCCTCGGCGGCAACTACAAGGGGCACTACGGCGGGGGCGTGGCGGCGGAGGTCCACTTCGCGGAAAAAGCCAAAGACCACCCCGTCCTGGACGCGGTGAAGCCGTTCGCCTCCCCGTACTCGCTCTACAAAAACACGGGCCTGGCCGACGACGTGACGCTTCTCGCCACCGCCACCGCGAGGGGTAAGACCGAACCGGTCGCCTGGACGCGGGTGCACAAGGGCGGGCGGGTCTTCTACACCTCGCTCGGCGGGCCGAAGGATTTCCGTGACCCGAACTTCCGGCGGATGCTGACCAACGCCGTCTTCTGGGCGGCGAGGCGGGAGGCTCCGAAGGACTGAAAACGACAACGGCATCCTCACGCAAAGCCGCCAAGCCGCTAAAACGGCAACGGCGGCAAGACGGGCAAGAGGCAAAAGGCCACGACAACGGCAAACGTCAATCACACGCCGGTTGCCCATTCAGCCGCCGGCCTTGGCCGGCGCGTTTACTCGACAGCAAAGGCGCCGCGACGCGCTTTGGGAGATGAAACGATGAAAACACTGACCCGCCGCACGTGGCTGAAACGGACGGCTTCGGCCGCCCTCGCCGCTCCGCTGGTCGTTTCCGCACACGCGCTGGGCGGAGGCGGCGGCCGCGCCGCCTCCGAACGCATCGGCGTGGCGAGCATCGGCATCCGCAACATGGGCGGGAGCCACCTGCGGGGCCTCGCGCGCAACGGCGAGGTCCAGATGGTCGCTCTCTGCGACGTCGATTACCGCAACCTCGAAGCCGCCGCCCAGGTCGTCGACGAGGCCTACGGCGAGCGGAAGAAGGCCGGCACGTTCACCGGGTGCTTCCAGAGCCGCGACTTCCGCGACGTGCTCCAGCGGCCGGACGTCGACGCCGTCGTCTCGGCCGTGCCGGACCACTGGCACGTCCTCATCGCCACGGCGGCCTGCGAGGCCGGCAAGGACGTCTACAGCGAGAAACCGCTCAGCCTCACCATCCCCGAGGGCCGGGCGATGGTCGAGACCGTCCGCCGCACGGGCCGCGTCTTCCAGACGGGCACGCAGCGGCGGTCGTGGGGACGGGCCCGGCACGTGTGCGAACTCGTGCGCAACGGCCGCATCGGCAACGTCCGGCGGATGACGTGCGGCGTGGGGGGCTGGAACCGCCAGAGCAAGCCGACGTGGCAGCCCGCACCGGTCCCGCCGGAATTCGATTACGACATGTGGCTCGGCCCGGCCCCGTGGGCGCCGTACCATCCCCAGCGGTGCCACTACTCGTTCCGGTTCATCCTGGATTACTCGGGCGGCCAGTTGACGAACAACGGGGCGCACTGGTCGGACATGGGGCAGTGGGCGTTCGGGGCGGACGGGTCCGGGCCCGTCGAGGTCGAGGGGACGTGCGACTGGCCCGAGTCCGGCCTCTTCACCGTGCCGCATAACATCGACGTCACCGCCACGTACGCCGGCGGGGCGCAGGCGAACTTCAAGGACTCCGGCGGCGTGCCGCGCTTCTACGGCACGGAGGGTTGGATCGACCTGAACGGCCAGAGCGACCCGCCGGGCCTTTACGACTCGGTCATCGGGCCGGAGGAGATTCGCCTGTACCGGTCCGGGGGGAACCACATGGCCAACTTCCTGGAGTGCGTGCGGACGCGGCAGGAACCGGCCGCCCCCGTCGAGGTGGGGCACCGGTCCGCCACGGTCTGCCACCTGGGCGTCATCGCGATGCGGCTGGGGCGGAAGGTGCGGTGGAACCCGGCAGCGGAGCGGTTCCCGGACGACCCGGAGGCGGAGCGCCTGACCGACCGGGCCATGCGCGCACCGTGGACGTTGTAACGCCCGAGGTGTGTGCCCCGGCGCCTGTGTGGCCCGGCCGGTCTTGTCCGGCCGGGAGCACGTCCCCCGTGCGAACGGCACACGCCGGGCAAGCCCGGCGGCTAACTGTGACACGACCCAGGTGTGGCCCGGCCGGGCCATCGACGCGCGGCACAACCGCCGGAAATCCCATAGGCGCAGGGCCTCTTTATCCCCATAATGGCAGGCCGTCCGGCGGCGGCGAGGCGCAGGCCCGCCCGCCCGCCGGCCGAAGCGCTGCGTCCGCGACACACGAGCGAGGAGGTCATGACCAAGCCGACCGTCCGAAGCGGCATCCTCGGGGCCGGGTTCTCGGCCACGTTCCACTATGAGGCCGTCCAGCGCGTCGCGGGCGTCGACGCCGAGGTCGTCGGCGTCTTCTCGCCGGACACGGACCCGGCCCGCGCCTACGCCGAGCAGCGCGGCATCCGGTGTTTCGACAGCCGCGACGCCCTCATCGAGGCCGTCGACCTCGTCCACGTGTGCGCCCCGGTGGCGGTGCACGAGGACCTGACGGTGGCGGCGCTGGCGGCCGGGCGGAACGTCATCTGCGAGAAACCGCTCACGGGGTACTGCGGCGACGGGTCCGACGACTTCCACGGCGACACGCTGCCGAAGGAGAAGGCGCTGGAGGAGGCGCTGGCCAGCCTCCGCCGCATCCGCGACGCCGAAGCCGCCTCCGACGGCCGCATCTTCTACGCCGAAAACTGGGTCTACGCCCCGGCGGTCCAGAAGGAACGCGAGATCCTGGAGAAGACGGGCGGCCAGATCCTGTGGATGCACGGCGAGGAGGCCCACAGCGGGTCCCACGCCCGCACCTACGCCTACTGGAAGTACAGCGGCGGCGGGGTGATGATCGGCAAGGGGTGCCATCCCCTGACGGCGGCCCTGTACCTGAAGCGCGTGGAGGGCCGGGCCACGGGCGGCGTGCCGATCCGTCCCCGCGCGGTGACGGCCCGGACCTCGGCCCTGACGCGGATGCCCACGTTCCGCGACGAAGGGCACATCCGCTGCGATTACCACGACATCGACGATTTCTCGATGATGCACGTGGAGTTCGCGGACGGGTGCCTCGCGACCATCTTCGCCTCCGACATCATCCTGGGCGGCATCCACAACTGGCTGGAGGTGGCCGCCAACAACCATCGCGTCATCTGCAACATCAATCCGAACACGGCGATGCAGGCGTACAACCCGGTGGAAGAAAACTTCGCGGACGTCTATGTGGTCGAGAAAACGGGCACGAAACAGGGGTGGTCGTTCCCGAGCCCGCACGAGGACTGGTTCACGGGGTACCCGCAGGAAATCGAGGCGTTCTACGGCGCCGCGGCGACGGGGACGGCCGTGGAAAGCGACTCGGCCCTCGGCGCCGACGCCATCGCGACGATCTATGCCGCGTACGTTTCGGCGGAACGGAAGGGGGCGGAGACGGAGGTGCCGCTGCTCTGAGAACGGCAAAAGGCGGCCTCACGCAAAGGCGCAAAGCCGCTAAAACGGCAACAACACAAACAGGCAAAAGGCAAAGCAGTTTCACGCAACGGCAAGACACAAAAGCAGCGGCGCCTCACGCAAAGGCGCCAAGCCGCAAAGAAAAACAAAGATACTGATGAGTAACG
>CAZNYC010000069.1:0-13010 GCA_964577175.1 uncultured Anaerolineales bacterium | reverse complement strand
GCCTCACGCAAAGGCGCCAAGCCGCAAAGAAAAACAAAGATACTGATGAGTAACGGCAAACGACGACTGGCGCGAGAGTCCGGCACAAGGGGCTCGGCAAACGAAACCGGCGGGCTCAACGAGAACGACATCGCCAAAGCAATCGTGAACGCCGCTTACAAAGTGCATACACAACTGGGCCCCGGCCTGCTCGAATCGGTGTACGAAACCGTTATGGCCCACGAGATGGAGGCTGCCGGCCTGCAAGTCATCAGGCAGATGCGCGTGCCCGTCGTATACGACGGCATCCGCTTCGACGAAGGCTTCCGAATCGACCTGCTGGTCGGAGACAAGGTCGTCGTGGAACTCAAGTCGGTTGAACAGGTACTGCCCGTACACAAGAAACAACTGCTGACGTACCTGCGGCTGGCGGACCGGCGGCTAGGTCTGCTGATCAACTTCGGCGCATCGATGATCCGCGACGGGATCACCCGCGTGGTGAACGGACTATGCGAATGAGCAGTCGGCAATAGCCGTTGCCGTTTCTCAATGCATGCTGTTCTTTGCGGCTTGGCGCCTTTGCGCGAGGCATGCCGTTGCCGTTGCCGTGCCGCTGTGTGAGGCACGCCGCTTACGTGCCTTTGCGTGATCAGGACGAAGCGAAACCACGAGCCAGGAAGGAAACCGCATGGCGAACCAGCGCACTCCCGACACCGACCAGGCCGTCCGCGAGACCATCGAGACGGTGGACCCGCAGATCGAGGCGGACCGCCGGCTCATCAAGGAGGCCAAGGCCAAGGGCCGCCTCGCCACCCTGGGGGCGTACGTCCGCCTGTCCGGCCCCGGCTGGCTCCAGAGCGCCATCACGCTTGGCGGCGGGTCCCTCTCGAGCAGCCTGTACCTGGGCGTGCTGGCGGGGTTCAGCCTCCTCTGGCTCCAGCCGCTGGCCATGATCATCGGCATCATCATGCTCAGCGCCATCGCCTACGTGACCCTCTCGACGGGCGAGCGGCCGTTCCAGGCCATCAACAAGCACGTCAATCCCGTGCTGGGGTGGGGCTGGCTCATCGCCACGCTGATGGCCAACTGCGTCTGGTCCCTGCCGCAGTTCGCCCTGGCGGCCAAGGCGTTCCGGCAGAACCTCATGCCGAGCGTCTTCGGCATCGACGTCATGGCGCCGAACGCGGCCAACGGCATCATCGTCGGGGCGGTCGCCCTGCTGTGCATCACGATGGTCTACTTCTACGACAAGGGCGGCTGGGGCGCGACGGTCTTCGACATCATCCTCAAAGCCATGGTCGGCGTGGTCGTCGTTTCGTTCTTCGGGGTGGTGGTCTACCTGAGCGCCAAAGGCGCCCTGGACTGGGGCGCGATCGGGCACGGCTTCATCCCGGACATCACCCTCCTCTGGTCGCCGACGGACTCGTTCATGCCGCACCTGGAGGAGGTGTCGGCCGAGTTCCGCCAGTTCTGGTCCGACATGATCGTGGCCGACCAGCAGGATTCGCTGGTGGCGGCGGCGGCGACGGCGGTCGGCATCAACATGACCTTCCTCCTCCCCTACTCGATGCTGAAGAAGGGGTGGAACAAGACGTTCCGCGGGCTGGCGATCTTCGACCTCTCGACCGGCCTCTTCGTGCCGTTCATCCTGGCCACCGGCTGCGTCATCATTGCCTCCGCTTCGCGGTTCCACACGACGCCGGCCGTCCACTTCCCGAAGCCCCAGACCCTGCCCGCCGTGGCGAGCGTCGTGGAGGGCCCGGCCTTCGCCGCTTTGGACGAGGCGGCGCAGCGCGAGCGGCTGCGCGGCATCCTGGACGACGGGTACCTGGGCGAGGAATCCGACGAGAAGGTCCGAGGCAAACTGCTCACCGTGCACGTCACCGACGAGATCCTGGAGGAAGTGAACGACCCGGCGTTCGCGGACCTGAGCGCGACGGCCAGGCGGAACGCCCTCCGCGACGCCCTCCTCGGCGCGGACCCGAGCGCCGTCAAGGCGTACCGCGGCAACGCGCTGAAGCGGATCAAGGAAGACATCGGCGGCGAGGCGCTGGCGGCTGCCACCGCCGACGACACGCCGGTGGAAGTCAAGGCCAGGGAAGACGCGCTTATCGCCGACCTGTCGCTGGCCGACCGCCGCATGGCCGCCATGCTCGTCCGCCGCGACAACATCCACCTGGCCACCGCCCTGAAGCCGCTCACGGGGCCCCTCGTGGCCCAGTACATCTTCGGCATCGGCGTGGTGGGGATGGCGATCTCAAGCGTCATCATCCTGATGCTCATCAACGGATTCTGCATCTGCGAGGCCGTCAACCGCCCGAGCAAGGGGTGGCTGTACCGGGTGGGGTGCCTCATCCCGGCCGTCGGCGTCCTGGGCCCGTTCATCTGGGCCGGGGCCGCACCGTACCTGGCCCTGCCGACGTCCGTCTTCGGGTTCATCCTCATCCCGATCGCCTACACCACGTTCGCCCTGCTGCTGAACCAGCGGAAACTGCTCGGCGAAAACATGCCCCGCGGCGCCAAGCGGTGGGTCTGGAACGTCCTCATGATCCTGGGCGTCGTCATCGTCCTGATCGGCAGCGTGTACAAGGCGTGGCAGAAGACCGAGAGCAGTTTCCTCGGCAGCGGGTGGTGGGGCGCGGGGGCGATCATCGCCTTCGTGGCGGCGGTCGTCATCGTCCACTTCATCCGGAAGAAGCGCGGCAAGGAAGCGCTGCTGTGAACCAGGCCCAATGGGACACGCTGCGGGCGGTCGTCGCGGGCGAGGGCGCGGGCCCCGTGCCCGTCGCGTTCATCATCGACAGCCCCTGGCTGCCCAACTGGGCGGGCATGACCCTGCTCGACTACTTCGCCTCCGAGGCGCGGTGGCTGGAGGCCAACCGCCGGGCCATCGACCGCTTCCCGGACGTGCTCTTTCTGCCGGGCTTCTGGTCGGAGTTCGGCATGTGCACGGAGCCGTCCGCGTTCGGCGCCCGGCCGGTGTGGCACGAGGACGAGTTTCCGTTCGCCGAGCCCGTCCTCGCGGACACGGAGGCGATTGCGGGCCTCGCCAAACCCGACCCCGCCCGCCACGGCCTGCCGCCGCTGGTGCTGAAGCGGCTGGTGCACGCGCGCGGGGCCATCGAGGAGGCCGGCCACGCCGTCCGCTTCGCCGTCGCCCGGGGGCCGCTGAACGTGGCCGCGTTCCTCATGGGCAACACCGAGTTCCTGATGGCCCTGAAGACGGAACCGGACCGCATCCACGCGCTCCTCACCACCGTGACGGACTTCCTCGCCGACTGGCTTCGTCTGCAGGCCGAGACGCTCCCGACGATCGACGGCCTCTTCCTGCTGGACGACATCGTGGGCTTCCTGGGCGAGGACGATTTCCTAACCTTTGCCAAGCCGTACCTGGCCAGGGCGTTTGCGGCCGTGGACGTGAGCGTCCGGTTCTTCCACAACGATGCGGCGGGACGGGTGTGCGCGCCGCACCTTGCGGCAATCGGGGTGAACCTGTTCAACTTCTCGAGCGATCACGGCTTGGCGGAGATGCGCGAGTGGACCGGCGGGGAGGTGGCGCTGATGGGCAACGTCCCGCCGCGCGACGTTTTGGCCGCCGGATCGCCGGAGGAGGTGCGCGCCGCCGTCCGGGCCGCCCTGGACGACGCCGGCGACACGGGGGGGCTGGTGCTCTCGTGCGGCGGGGGCATGCCGCCCGGCGTCCCCACGGAGAACATCGACGCGTTCCTCGACGCCGCACGCGACTGAGGACGAACGCCGTCCGAGCCCGGGGCCCTTCGCCGTTCGAGCCGGCCGCGGGAGCGGCCGGTCCTCTTCATCCGGCTTGGCATGTGCCACGGCCGATGAGGATGACCCGGTGCTCCCGCACCGGGCTCGAACGGCGACAACGCATTTTTAGCCGCGACGCGCCAGCGGAGCGCGTGTTGGAATAACGGGACATCCTCCCGGCCGGGCAAGGCCGGCCGGGCCACACAAACAGACCGCCTTAGGAACGCCCATGAGTGATTCTCGCCTGACGCGCCGCACCTTCCTGGCCGCTTCCGCCGCGGGCGCCGGCCTCGCCGCCTGCGGCAGAGCCCGCGCGGCGGGGGCCGGACTCCGCTGCGAGAAGCAGCCCGACGACGGCCGCCTCGCCTGGTTCGAGGGCGACGACCCCGTCCTCGCGTACAACTACGCCGACCGCCTCGCCGACGGCGTCCCCGAACACTACCGGCGCTCGTGTTACTGCCATCCCGTCCACGCGCCCGACGGCACGGTCCTGACCGACGATTTCCCGAAGGACCACTACCATCATCGCGGCATCTCGTGGATGTGGCCGAGGATGAAGGCCCGCGGCAAGGCCGTCCAGACGTGGCACCTGGAGGGCATCCACCAGAAACATCGCAAGTGGCTCCGGCGGTTGGTGGGCCCCGAGGCGGGTCACATGGACGTCGCCAGCGATTGGGTGCTGGACGACGGCACGGTCGTCGGGCGGGAGACGGTCCGCACGACGATCCACCCGGCGACCGGCCCCGGCCGGGCCGTGGACTTCCACCTGGAGTTCGAGGCCGTCGGCGGGCCCGTGGAACTCCTCGGGGCGGCGGGCAAGGGGTACGGCGGCTTCTGTTTCCGCTTCGCCCCGCGCAAAGACACCGTCATCACCACGGACGAGGGCGTCCAGAAGAAGGATTCGAACGACGGCACGTTCGCGTGGGCGGACCTGTCGGCCCGGTTCGCGGGCGGCGGGACGATGAGCGGCGGGGCCGTCTTCGTCCATCCCGCGACGCCGTCCGGGCGAAAACCCCGCGGGTGGACGATCCGCCATTACGGCTTCCTCGGCCCCAACTGGCCGCACCTGGAGCCGTTCACCCTGGAGCCCGGCAAGCCCGTCACGCTGCGGTACCGCGTGTACCTGCATCGCGGCGACGCCGCCGAGGGGAAGGTGGCCGAGGCGTACGAGCACTACGTCCATGCCGCCGAAGAGGGCTCGTGAACTTCCCGCGCGGTGGCATGTAACATGGATCAGAAGATTGTCACCCTGAGCGAAGCGAAGGGTCTCGCCGTGCGGACAACAGAAAAGCAACACCCGCGGCGAGATTCCCGTTCGACTCGGCTGCGCCTCGCTCAGGGCAGGCTTCGGCCCGCAAGCGGGCCTCAGAATGACAACCCTAAACCCATGTACGAGATAACATAGACGAAGACGCCTCGCGAAGGAGACCGTCATGTTTCGCCCGACGCGCCGAACGTTCCTGAAGGCCGCCGCCGCGGCGGCGGCGCCGTACGTGGTCCCCGCCGCGGTCCTGGGCAAGGAGGCCCCGAGCGACACCCTCCGCGTGGGCGCCATCGGCACCGGCCGCATGGGCCACGGCGACATGCGGAACGTCCTGTACCAGGGGCTGGACGAGTCGGCCCCGGCCCGTCTCGTCGCCGTGTGCGACCTGGACCTCAACCGCGCCAAGCACGCCAAGGCCGACGCCGAGAAGCGGTACAAAGAGCGCGACATCGAGGCCACCGTCGACGTGTACCAGGACTTCCGCGACCTCCTCGCCCGCAAAGACATCGACGCCGTCACCATCTCGACGCCGGACCACCAGCACGCCCTGTGCGCCGTGGCCGCCGCCGAGGCCGGCAAACACATGTACCTCCAGAAACCGTTCACCTACTCGGTGGTCGAGGGGCGGACACTCGTCGACGCCGTCCGCGCCGGCAAGGTGGTCCTCCAGACCGGCTCGCAGCAGCGGTCGGACATCCGCTTCCGCAAAGCCTGCGAACTCGTGCGGAACGGGTACCTGGGCAAGGTCCACACCGTGGAGGTCGTGAACCCGACCGACGGCGGCCGGGGCGACCCGAAGCCGATGCCCGTCCCGGAGAACCTGAACTACGACATGTGGCTCGGCCCGACGCCGGTGGCGCCGTACACCAAGGACCGCGTCCACCCGCAGAAGGGCTTCGGCCGGCCGGGCTGGCTCCAGATTGAGGCCTACTGCCGGGGGATGATCACCGGGTGGGGCGCCCACATGTACGACATCGCCCAGTGGGCCCTCGGCGTGGACCGCGACGGCGGGCCCGTGAAGGTGAGCGCCACGGCCAAGTTTCCCGACCGCGGCCTGTTCGACGTCCACCTCCAGTACCAGGCCGAGGCCGAATACGCGAGCGGCGTGAAACTCATCTCCCACAACGGCGGCGCCGGCGTGAAGTTCATCGGCGACCGCGGCTGGCTGTGGGTGGCGCGCGGCAAGTGGAAATCTGAGCCGGAAGACGTCCTCCGCACCAAACTCGCCGACGACGACGTCCGCCTCTACGAGAGCAAGCACCACATGCGCAACTTCCTGGCGTGCTGCCGGACCGGCAAGGACCCCGTCGCCCCCGCGGAAGTGGGGCACCGCTCCAACACCGTGTGCGTCCTGCACCACGTCGCCATGAAATACCAGGGCAAGACCCTGACCTGGGACCCGAAGACGGAACGGTTCACGGGCGACAGCACGGACGCCAACGCCATGCTCGATTACCCGCATCGCGAGCCGTGGACGGTGTGACGGCGAGTGACTGAGTGGCTAGTCACTGAGTGACTGAGCAACGGCAAACGGAAACGGCACCCCGTGCCGCGCGGCACATTCAGCCGCCGGGCTTGCCCGGCGCGTCGGAACGAAAGGAGTGCTTTATGCGACAGCGTTTGGCGCGACCCATCCTCCTCGCCGCTGCGGCGGGGATTCTGCTCGCGATGGCCGGGACGATCGTACCGTCAGCCCAGGCAGCCGAGGCCGACAAGGAGCCCGTCAAGGCCGTCGTCCTGACCGGCGGGCACGGGTTCCAGGAGAAGCCGTTCGTCGCCATGTTCAGCGCGATGAAGGGCATCAAGGCCGCCCACGTCGCCCTGAAGGACCACAGCGAGGTCTTCGAGGACGTCTCCGACTGGCCGTACGACACCATCGTCCTCTACAACATGACGCAGAACATCTCCGAGAAGCGGCGAAAGAACTTCCTCACGCTCCTGGAGAAGGGCGTGGGCCTCGTGGTCCTGCACCATGCGATGGCCGCCTGGCAGGGCTGGCCCGAGTTCCGCGAGATCGTGGGCGGCCAGTTTCTGCTGAAGCCGACCACCATCCAGGGCGTCGAGTACAAGAAGTCCGGATGGAAGCATGGCGTGGATTACACCGTCCACGTGGCGGACCCGAAGCACCCGGTCACCCGCGGCGTGAAGGATTTCGATATCCACGACGAAACGTATTGCCGGTACTGGGTCAGCCCGAAGGCCCACGTCATCCTGACGACCGACGAGAAGACGAGCGACGAAGCCATCGGCTGGACCCGCACGTACAAGGGGGCGAAGGTCTGTTACCTCATCAACGGTCACGACGGCAAGGCATACGCGAACCCGAGTTACCGCCGCCTGGTGGCAAACGCCATCCGCTGGACGGCGGGGAAGATGGAGTGACGTGGCAACGTGCCCCCGATCCCTGGTCGGGAGTAGATTCAGCGGGGGCATAAGCGTTGTCACCCTGAGCGAAGCGAAGGGTCTCGCCGTGCGGACGACATAAAGGCAACACCCAAGGCGAGATTCCTCACTCCGCTCGGGGTACTGCGCTTCGGCCCGCGAGCGGGCCTCAGAATGACAACGTTAGACGCGTCCTGGCGAGAGGGATGCTACCCGGCACCGTTGGCACCACGCACAAAAGGAGTCCCGCATGCCTGACCCGCGCCTCACCCGCCGCCGATTCCTGGCCTCGACCTCGGCCGCCGCGGCCGGCCTGGCCCTGGCCGGTCCCGCCGTCGCCGCCGAGGCGAAGGAGCCCGACCCCATCCACGTCGCCATCATCGGCGCGGGGAACCACGGCCGCCAACTCCTCCGGTACTGCCTGAAGGTCCCCGGCGTCCGCTTCAAGGCCGTTTGCGACATCTGGTCGTTCTCCAGCACGTACGCCAGCCGGCTCCTGGCCGCTTACAAGCAGCCGGTCGAGGTGTACATGGACTGGCGCGAGATGCTCGCGAAGGAAAAGGACCTGGACGCGGCCATCATCGCCACGCCCGACGCCTTCCACGCCGACCAGGCGGTGGCGTGCCTGGAGGCCGGCCTGCACGTCTACTGCGAGAAGGAGATGCACCACACCCTCGCGGGGGCCCGGCGCATCGTCCAGGCCGCCCGCAAAGCCGACCGCCTCGTCCAGGTGGGCCGGCAGCACCGCTCGAACCCTCGGTACCAGGAGGCCCTGGAGTACATCGACAAGAAGAAGGCCCTCGGGCGGATCGTCCACGTCGGCGGGCAGTGGCACGGGCACGGGCGAGTGCCATACAAGTGGAAAGAGAAGTACGCCATCGACGAGGCCGTCCTGAAGAAGTACGGCTACGCGTCGATGCAGGAGTTCCGCGACTGGCGGTGGTCGAAGACGTTCAGCGCCGGGCCGATGGCGAACCTCGGCTCGCACCAGGTGGACGTGTTCAACTGGTTCCTCCACACGCCGCCCAAGAGCGTCTTCGCCGCCGCCGGACGCGACTACTACGATTTCTACGACTGGTATGACAACATTACCTGTATCTTCGAATGGGATTACGCCACCGGCGGCGAGACGAAGCCCGTCCGCGGCGACTACAACATCGTGACGATGAGCGAGGACCGCGGCTTCTTCGAGGTCTTCACGGGCGACGAGGGGGGCCTGACCATCTCCGAGCACGGGGACAAGGGCGGTCTCCGGCGCGAACGCGGCTCCCCGCAGGCCGACTGGGAGAAGGCACTCGAGGGCGACGGCCGGTCCTACCCGCCCATCCCCTACCCCGGCGAGCGGAAGCCCGTCCACCAGTACCACCTGGAGAACTTCTTCGACGCCGTCCGCGGCAAGACGGACCTCACGTGCCCCGCCGAGGTGGGATACGTCGCCGCGGTAACGGCCCTGAAGGCGAACGAGTCGGCCGAGGCCGGGCGCCGGCTCGATCTCAAGCCGGAGGATTTCAAGGTATAGGACGTAGTGGCGCACAAGGAGAAGAGATTCCCGCGCGGCGGGCCTCCCGGTCCGCCGCGGGGAGACCCAGGCTGCCACCCTGAGCGAAGCGAAGGGTCTCGCCGTGCGAACGGCAAAACGACAACGACCACGGCGATATCCTTCGGGCCGCAAACGGCCCTCAGAATGACAATACAAAATACATACGTCTCATCGAGCCACAATCGCGCCGGGTGCCACTGGCGGGTTGCCCGCCAGTGCAAAGGGATATGCCCGATCGTCCCGGCCGGACAAAAACCGGCCGGGCCACACAGCGCTCGAAGCACCGCACAACGAACCTGCGATATGGAAAGGAACGCGAGATGACTGCCCGACGCATCGCCGCAAGCCTCCTGGCGGCGGCCCTGATCGCCGCCCTCCCCGCCTGCCTCCTCGCCGCCGAGGAGAAGAAGAAGGACGAGGGCTTCCGGCCCCTCCTGGACGAGGGCCTCTCCAAGTGGAAGGCCGACGAGAAACTCAAAGAACATTGGACGCTCGACGACGGCGTGCTCAAGTACGACGGCAAGGCCGGCCACCTGTGGACGAAGGAATCGTTCGAGGATTTCGTCCTCAAGGTCGACTGGCGTCTGCCCGCCAAGGGCGACAGCGGCATCTACCTGCGCGGCATGTCGAAGGCCCAGTGCAACATCTGGGTCAACAAACTCGGCTCCGGCGAGGTCTGGGGCTACCGCACCGACCAGAGCATGCCCGAGGAGGTCCGCAAGGCCTGCACCCCCAAGAAGGTCGCCGACAAACCCGTCGGCGAGTGGAACACCTTCGTCATCACGATGAAGGGCGACCGGCTGACGGTCGTCCTCAACGGCGAGGAGGTCATCGCCGGGGCCAAACTGCCCGGCGTGAAGCCGTCCGGCCCCATCGCCCTGCAGCATCACGGCAACCCGGTCGAGTTCCGCAACATCCGGATCAAGGAACTCGGCGAGAAGAAGGACAAATAATCGAACCCCGTATACGGAAAGGTATCTCCATGCAGCGAATCACCCGACGCACCCTCGTGGCGGCCGCCCTCGTGCTGGCCGTCGGATGGACCGCCGCCGCCCAGGCCGCCTTCACCCTGAAGGACACGCCCGGCAAACACATGGACGTGCTGCTCGACGGCAAGCCCGTCGCGCGGTACATGGTCGAGCACGACACCTCCTCGAAGGAGCGGCACCACGAGACGTACAAGCCGTACCTCCACATCCTGGACCCGGCCGACGGCGAGCCCATCACCAAGGGCCCGCACGGCAAGTACACGCACCATCGCGGCATCTATATCGGATGGAGCAAACTCGCCTGTGAAGGGAAACGGTACGACTTCTGGCACATGAGCGGCGGCGATATCGTCCACCAGAAGTTCCTCGAGAAGAAGGCCGGCGACGACGAGGCCGTCCTCACCTCCCTCACCCACTGGGTCACGAAGAACGGCAAGACGGTCGTCGAGGAGGAACGGACGATGACGTTCCACCGCCCGCCCACCGACGACGGCATCGTTGTCGTCGACTTCGTCTCCACGCTGAAGGCCCAGGACGCCGCCGTCGACCTCAAGGGCGACCCGGAGCACGCCGGCATGCAGTACCGGCCGCACAACGACGTGGCCGAGAACAAGTCCGCCGCCTACGTCTTCCCGAAGGAGCGCATCAACAAGGGCAACGTCAAGAACGAGCGCGACCTCGCCTGGGCCGCCGAGACCTATGAACTGCGCGGCAACACGTATGCCGTCCAGCACATGAATCACCCGTCGAACCCCAAGGAGACGCGGTACTCGGCGTACCGCGACTACGGGCGGTTCGGGGCGTTCTTCGAGAAAGAGGTCCCGGCGGGCGAGTCGCTGACCGTCCGCTACCGCATCCTCATCAAGAAGGGCGACCTGCCCTCGCGCGACACGCTTCAGAAATACTACGAGGCGTTCGCCGGGAAGTAGAACAACCGGCGGAAACAACTTCCGCGCTGTCGTTCTGAGGAGGTCGTCAGGCCGACGAAGAATCTCGCCTTGTCGCCGTTGTGCGCACGGCGAGATTCTTCGGCCTCGCAAGCGCGGCCTCAGAATGACACCGTTTCGAGACGCGGCCATCGCCTCGACAGACCCCACACCCCGAGGGGCCAGAGGTCGACCGCAAGGAGGCGTACGATGCGCGCCCGCCCAGGCCTGACCGGCGGGGTCACGATGGCCGCCATGCTCCTCGGGGTGCTCGTCCCGTCGTCCCTCGGGGAGCCGCCGTCGGACCGTCTTCGCGCCATGGTCGAGGCCGACTGGCCGCCCAGGAAAGCCGCCGCGGCGAGGCGGTGCGCGTCCCGGCGGACCCGGCCGCCCCGGCGCCGGTCTCGATGGACCTCTTCGGCGCCCCGGCAAAGTAGACGCGCGAGGTACCACGGTTTGCTTGTCAAACCGTGCGTCCCGAGCGTGGCGCACCGATTGACAAGCAATCGGTGGCGGCCGCCGCGCAGACTTGGAAAGAGCGTTTCGAGCGCGCCGTTGCGAAAACATGCGCTTCTCTGGCGCGGTGGGCAGTCCTGCCCACCGCGCGGTGCCCAAGACTGGGCACCGCGCGAAACACGCTTTTACCCGCGCCGCGAGAGGATGCCATCCCCCCCGGAAAACCCTCGCACCGCCGCCCTCCCCCCGCTATGAATGGTCGATACCGCGCCCCGTGCCGCGCGTTCAATAAGGCGTCCCGAAACACAAGGAGAAGCCGACCCATGACCTGGTCCCGACGACGGTTCCTGCACGCCTCGGCCGCGGCGGCTGCGGCCCCCCTGGTGATCCCGGCCGACGCCCTCGGCGGCCCGGCCGCCCCGAGCAACCGCATCACGCTGGGCCTGGTCGGCATCGGCAAGCAGGGCGAGTACCACCTGCGGCGGCTCGTCAAGAACGATGAAGTCCAGATCCTCGGCATCGCCGAGGTCTACAAGAAGTTCCGCGACATGGCCGTCGACCTCGTGGGCTCCACCTACGGCAGCAGCGACTGCAAGGGCACGGTGGATTACAAGGAACTCCTCGCGCGCGACGACATCCAGGCGGTGCTCATCGCCACGCCCGACCACTGGCACGCCCTGGGCGTGCTGGAGGCCGCCCGCCGAGGCAAGGACATCTACTGCGAGAAGCCGCTCTCGCTGACCATCCACGAGGCCCACCTCATGACCGAGGCCGTCCGCCGGTACGGGTCGGTCTTCCAGACGGGCAGCCAGCAGCGCTCCGGCCGCGAGTTCCGCCAGGCGTGCGAACTCGTCCGCAACGGGCGCATCGGCCGCATCAAGCACGTCCACGTGAACGTGGGCGGGCCCAGCAAACCGTGCGACCTGCCCGGCGAGCCGACGCCGGACGGCCTGGACTGGGACCGCTGGCTCGGCCCGGCGCCGGTCCGGCCGTTCAACGCCGTCCTCCGCCCGCCGCACAACAAGTCGTTCCCGCGGTGGCGGGCGTACCGCGAGTACTCCGGCGGCGGGATGACCGACTGGGGCGCCCACCACTTCGACATCGCCCAATGGGGCCTCGGCAAGGACGGCACCACGCCTGTCGAAATCCATCCGCCCGGCACGAAGCACCCCAAGATGCTCACCTACATCTACGCCGACGGCACGCCGATGTACCACGGCGGCCGGACCGACGACGGGCGGAAGGTCAAGGGCGTCCTCTTCACCGGCGAGAAGGGGTGGGTGGAGGTCAACCGCGGGCACCTGGCCACCGAACCCGAGTCGCTCCGGTCCGCCAAACTCGGGCCGAACGACGTGCATCTGTACAAGAGCCCCGGCCATCATCAGGACTGGCTCCAGTGCATCCGGACGCGGAAGCAGCCGATCTGCGACGTCGCCGTCGGCGCCTCCAGCGTCACGGTGTGCCACCTGGGCAACATCGCGTACTGGCTCGGGCGGTCGCTGAAATACGATCCGACGAAGCACGACGTCGTGGGCGACCGCGAGGCGTCGCGCTGGGTCCGCCGGCCGCACCGCGCGCCGTATACGCTCTGACACAACGACGCCAATTGGTGCGCGGCGGGTCTCCGCACCCGCCGCGCAAGAGAAGTGACGTGTGGCCCGGCCGGTCTTGCCCGGCCGGGAGAATGTCTGTGTGTGGCCCGGCCG
>CAZNYC010000068.1:17032-21282 GCA_964577175.1 uncultured Anaerolineales bacterium | reverse complement strand
GAAGAATCTCGCCGTGGTCGTTGCCGTTTCGGCCATCGCAAGACGAGATGCTGCGCTTCGCTCAGCATGACAACGCGGTTGGCGTGTGCCGCGGCCGATCAGGCTAACCCGTTGCTGCCGCAGCGGGCTCGAAGCGCCCGCCCCTTACTCCCGATACACCCGCCGCACGCGGGGCCCGATGCCCGCCAGGATCTCGTACGGAATGGTTCCTGCGGCCTCCGCCAGCGCCGCCGCCGACAGGGGGCTCGCCGCCTCCGCCTCCAGCAGCGTGACCTCCAGGCCGGGGGCGGCCTCCGGCACGTCCGTCAGGTCGACCATCACGAGGTCCATGCAGACGGCCCCGACGACGGGCACGAGCCGTCCCGCCGCCCGCACCCGGGCCCGGTTCGTCAGCGCCCGCGGGTACCCGTCGGCGTAGCCGATGGGCAGGACGCCGACGCGGCTGTCCCGCTGGGCCCGCCAGCGGTGGCCGTAACTGACGCCCTCGCCGGCCCGCACGCGTTTGACGGTCGCGACACGGGTCTTCAGGCTCATGACCGGCCGGAGGTCCGCCTCTTTCGCCGCCTCCGACGGCGCGACGCCGTACAGCGCCAGCCCCGAGCGGACCATCCCGAAAAGGGCGGCCGGCCGGGCGAAGAGCCCCGCCGAGTTCGCCGCGTGCACGAGCGGCGGCCGGACGCCCGCCTTCCGCATCGCCTCCAGCGCCTCCCCGAAGGCCGCCAACTGACCCGGTGTGACGGCGTCGTGCGGCTCGTCGGCGCACGCCAGGTGCGTGTAGGCGCCGGCCAGGTCGAGGTGGGGCAGGGCGGTCACCTGGGCGGCGGCCCGCGCGGCGTCCTCGGCCCGAACGCCCAGGCGGTTCATGCCGGTATCGATCTTGAGGTGGACCGCCGCCGGCGTTCCGCGTGCGGCCGCGGCCCGTTCGACGGCCCCGGCCGTCGCCGCGCCGTCCACCGTGAGCGTGAGGTCGGCGGCGAGGGCGTCGGCGAGGTCTTCCTCCGGCGCAAGGCCCATCACCAGGATGGGGGCGGCCAGGCCGGCCTCGCGCAGGGCCAGTGCCTCCTCCACGAGGGCCACGCCCAGCATGTCGACGGCGGCGCCTGCGAGCGCCCGGCTGACCGCCACCGCCCCGTGGCCGTAGGCGTCGGCCTTGACGACGGCCATCACCCGCACGCCGCCCCCGACCCGCCCGCGGATGAGGCGGAGGTTATGCCGGAGGGCGGCCAGATCGATGTCGGCCCACGTGGGTCGCGGCATGGCATTATCCGTTTCCGGCGATGAGGCGCGGTGGGTCGCCGTACCCACCGCGCCGTCCATGTTCCCTCTCCCGCATGGTGTATCTCCTGATGCACCGCGGAGCGCGCGGCGGGGGCGGAGACCCGCCGCGCTTCATGTGCTGATCCTACTCCTCCTCCTCGTCGCCGGCCGTGCCGCGCGCGAGGAGGTCCCCGAGTTCCGGCATCTTCATGGCCCAGGCGGCGGCGAGGAAGACGGCCAGGCCCGCCCCGACGCCGAGGCCGAGTTGCCAGCCGGCCAGCGGCCGCCCCGTGGCGTTGAGCGCCGGCGCGAGGCCGTAGACGGCCCCGGCGGCCGCCGCCCCCATGGCGGCGGTGGCGAGCAGCGTCCGGCCCGTCGTCGCCGCCACCTCCCGCCACGGCACGTGGGCGAGGCGCCGGCTCACCAGCGCCCCGAGCACCACGAACTGGCCGGCGGCGCTGGCCGCCGTCGCCAGCGCGAGGCCGTTCTCGGCCAGGGGCCAGATGAGCGCCAGGTTCAGCCCGACGTTGAGCACCGCAGCCCCCATCGCCACCTTGAGCGGGGTCCGCGTATCCTCGCTGGCATAGAATGCCCGCAGCAACATATGGTTGGCCGAGTATGCCCAGATCCCGAGCGCGTACGCCCGCGCCACCCACGCCGCCCGGACCACGGCCTCCGGCCGGTCCGCGAACCGGCCGTGTTCCAGCCACAGGCGAAGGAGCGGCTCGCACACCAGCATGAGCCCGACCGCGGACGGCACCGCGATGAACACCGTCAGCCGCAGGCCGTGCGACGCCACCCGCCCCAGGCCTTCCGTGTCGCCCCGGTGGGCCCGCCGGCTGAGTTCCGGGAAGATGACCGTCGCCAGGGCGATGGCGAACACGCCCAGCGGGAAATTGTACAGCCGCTGGCCGAAGTACAGCATCGCCGCCGCCCCCGTCTGCATGGGGAACGCGACGGTCCGGCCGGCCAGGGTGAACGTGTCCTCCCCCTCGGCGTACGGGCTGAAGACGTTCGCGATCGTCGAGTCGAGGAACGCGTTGACCTGCACGACGCCGATCGCCAGGACCATCGGGCCCATCAGCCGCAGCACCCGCCGAAGGCCCGGGTGGTGCAGGTCCCACGCCGGCCGCAGCGCCAGGCCTTTCTTCGCCAGGGCCGGCACCTGGACGAGCACCTGGACGATGCCCGCCACCACGACCGTGGCGCCGATGAGGTAGACCTGCGCGACGGGATCGTCGGTCATCGTCAGCCCCGCCGCCACGGCTCCGCCCATGATGAAGATATTCAGGAGTATTGGCGCAAGTGCCGGCACCGCGAAGTGCCGCACGCAGTTCAGCGCCGCCTGCAGCAGCGCCACCAGGCAGATGGTGACGGCGAACGGGAACATGACCGCCGCCAGTCCGAAAATGAGGTGCCACTTCGGCAAATCGGCGGTAAAATGCCGGGCCACGAGCAGCACGCCCACGACCACGAGGACGACGGCCGAGAGGGCCGCCACCAGCAGCACGACCATCAGGCTCATGAACCGGTTGGCCGCCCGCCGGTCGCCGCGCTCCAGGTAATCCGTGAAGACGGGAATGAAGGCGGCACTGAGGGCCCCCTCGCCGAAGAGGCGCCGCAGCAGATTCGGCATCTGGAACGCCTGGCTGTAGGCGTCCATGAACATGCCGGCCCCGAGGACGTGGGCCAGCGCCGCGTCGCGCGCCAGGCCCAGCACCCGCGACGCGAGCGTCAGGCCGCTGACCGTCCGGAAATGTCGCAAAAACGAGGCCATCGGGGCTCCGTGGACGCACGCGCGCCACGTGCCACAGATGGCGCCTCCGTGTTCAGCGCTGTCATTCTGAGGTCCGCTTGCGGACCGAAGAATCTCGCCGTGCTCGTCGCCTTTTTGTCACTCGCACGGCGAGACCCTTCGCTTCGCTCAGGGTGACAACGTGGATTCCCACGCTGAACAGGTACGGCGGGCCGCCATATGTGGCACACGCGCCGGCGGGACGTCGGCCGCCGGCTACGCTACCGCATCCGCCGCCCCGTGTCAACGCGCGGGAGCCCGCATGCCCCTTGCCAACCGACATCTGCCCATCCTCGTGACCGGGGCGGCCGGTCTGCTCGGCCACGACCTCGGCCCGGCGCTGGCGGCCGCGGCGCCGGACCCCTCGGCCGTCCACCTGACGGACGTGGACACGGTGGACATCACGGACCCCTCGGCCGTCGCCGCCGCACTGGACCGCCTCCGCCCCCGCACCGTCATCAACCTGGCCGCCTGGACCGACGTGGACGGGGCCGAGGCCCACCCGTCCGCCGCCCGGCGTCTCAACGTCGAGGCCCCCGGCCTGCTGGCCCGCGCCGCCGCGGATGCCGGGGCCGTCCTCGTGCACATCAGCACGGACTTCGTCTTCGGCGGCGAGGGCGAGGGACCGTACGTCGAGACGGACCCGCCCGCGCCCCGCGGCGTGTACGCCGAGACCAAGTGCGAGGGCGAGGCGCGGGTCCGCGACGCCGCCCCGGACCGGCACGTCATCGTCCGCACGGCGTGGCTGTACGGCGCCGGCGGGCGAAACTTCGTGGACGCCGTCCTCGCCCGGGCCCGCGAGGGCAAGCCGCTCCGCGTCGTCACGGACCAGGTGGGGTGCCCGACGTGGAGCGCGGACCTGTCGCGGGCGCTCGTGGCGATGGTGGCGGCGGACCTCCGCGGCACGGTCCATGCATGCGGGGCGGGGGCGGCGTCGCGGTGGGACCTGGCGGTCGAAGCCCTCCGCGCCGCGGGGCTTGACACGGAGCCCGAGAAGATCACCGCGGCCAACCTGCCGCCAGGCGGAGCCCCCCGGCCGGCGCGGTCGGTCCTCTCGTGCGAGCGCCTCGCCCGCGAGACGGGCCTCCGCTTCCCGCCGTGGCAGGAAAGCGTAAGAAGGTACGTGCGGGGGGAGGGGCCGGCCGGGCACGCGTAGGGTGGGTGCTTGCACCCACGCGGCCCTTCCCCGCCGGACAAG
>CAZNYC010000068.1:0-16932 GCA_964577175.1 uncultured Anaerolineales bacterium | reverse complement strand
AGCCGTAGGGTGGGTGCTTGCACCCACGCGGCGGGCTGGGATGCGCGGGTGGCACGGATTGCTTGTCAATCCGTGTTCTCCCGGCCGGGCAAGACCGGCCGGGCCACACCACACGGGCTGACAAGCAGCCGGTGGTACTCGGCGCATCGACGGCGTGACGTCCCATGCCGCGCCCGGCGCGGCGGGCGAACGCGATACCGCCTGCACCACCGTCGAGGTCAACCGCCAACCGAAAGACCGTAAGCCAAGCGGAGCCGACACATGACGAAACCGCACACCCTGGCCATAGGCCTGCTGGCCGTGCTGCTCGGCAGCAATGCCGCCGCAGGGCCGGAAGGCTACGCCCTCCTCTGGGAAAGCACGTTCGACGCCGACCGCCCGGATCCGACCACCTGGAAGGTCTCGAACGACGGCCGATGGCGGGCCGAGAACGTCCGCGTTGCGGAGGGATCGCTCCGCCTCCGCGCCGCCGTCGACGACGGGAAACGCCTCGGCGGCGAGGCCCGCACGGGCAAGTCCCACGGCGGCCCGTTCAGCCTCCGGACGGTCACGCCGCCGATCCGCATCGATATCCGGTTCAAGCCCGTCATGCGGCCGGGGTCGTTCATCGCCCTCTGGCTCATGCACACGGCGTGGGACCCGGAACGCTTCGCGGAGGAGGGCATGGCGGTCGGCAAGGAGTTCGACCTGTTGGAGTGCAGCGGCGGCCAGAACGTGGTGACCGACGACGACATCCGCATGAAGGCCCACATGACGGTCCATGCCTGGCGGGCCCCCTGGCCGTGGGTCCCCGGCGGACACAAGAGCCGATTCGTCAAGGCGGCACCGACGATCTCGCTCGGCCGGCCGGTCGCGTGGCAGGAGGTGCGGGTGGATTGGGACGACGCGAGCCGGCCCGCCGGCCGGGAACTCCGCTATTACTGGCGCGCCGCCGGCCGACCGTGGGGCGAGCCCCGGCTCGTCGTCCGCCCGGAGCGCGACTTCTATCCGCCGAAACACCGGATGAACCAGGCGGCCTTCGGCGACGTCCGCCACGTCGACATCCTGAAGGCCACGTGGAACGACCCGATGCACCTGATCCTGTGGAACCAGGCCCGCCGCCCCTCGGGGTGGCTGTCGCAGGAGCAACTGGCCAAGCGCGGCGAAAACACATGGGGCGGCAAGGCACCGGACCCGAAGGATTTCCCCGTCGACGTGCCGATCGACTTCGTCCGCGTCTACGTCCCCGCGGGCGACCCGCGCCTGGAGCCGCAGGAGAAGGATGACGGCTGAACCTCGCGCCCGGCCGTTGCGTGCGAGTCGAGGAACACGGTTTGACGAGCCATCCGTGGCACCTCCGGGATCGCTCGCCGCCCGCCGCTCGCGATTCTGCCGCGGCAGGCCGCGGCCTACGGGCTCGGGGCTACAGAAACCGCGCGATGAGGTAGAAAACGACCGCCAGGGCGAGCATCCCCGCCGTCACGGACAGGAAGAAGTGCAGGGCCGCCCGCGCGATCGCCTTCGGCGTCTCGAACTTCGTGGCCTTGTACACCACCGCCACCACCAGGCAAAGGGGGTAGTACAGCCACAGGGGGTTGTCGGCGGCGAGGAGGTCGGCAAAGAAACCGGCGACGGCGTCCCACATCAGGCGTCCTCCTCTTCGGCGGCGGTCTCGAACGCCTCCGGATACGCCAGCCGCGTGTACGCGTCCATCATGACCAGCAGGTTCAGGAACCCCGCCACCGCCGTGTACAGCGTCCCCATTTCGTGGAGCGGGTCGGCCCAGTCGACGTGCCCCTGCCGGGTGATGTACTGGCTGACGGGCGTCAGCGCCACGGCCGGCCCGCCCGCGCACACCTGGGCGGCGTACCACAGACGCCGGGGCAGGATGTTCGTGCCGTCGGCCAGCACCAGCCCCGCCACCACCAGGCCCGTGATCGCGAGGAAGAAGAGGACGGCCTTGCCCCACCGCCCCGCGTAGGCGTGGCCCGCACCGGGCACGACCCAGCCCAGGACGAGGGCGGCCACGGGACTGCGCGACGGGGCGTCGGGGGGGGTCATGGCAGTCGCTCCGGCCGGTTGAAGAAGGCGGCTTCGTCGACGCGGTCATGGCCCCCGCCGTCCGTCCCCACCTGCCAGTCGTGGAACCGTCCGCGGTCTTGCGGATCGACCCGCGGCGCCGGCGCGCGGACGGCGGGCTTCGCGGCCTCCCCATCGTCCTTGTCCTCGGGCGTGCCGGATCCGTGGTCGCCTTCGAGGTCGCGGCGGGCCTTCTCGGCCTGTTCCTTGACGGCCTTGCGTTCCTCGGACTCGGGCGGTTCGTCCTCGGCGGGTTCGACCCCGCCGTCGGAGGCGTCACCGGCGGTCTCGGGACGGCGGCGGACGGGCTCCAGCGGCGGCGTGGCGTCCTCGGGCGGTTTGGGCGGTTCCTCGCCCAGCACGATCGGCGCCACCTTCGCCTTGACGTACCCGGACCGGGTGGCCCCGAGATGGTCGCCCACGTGGCCGTAGACCGTGTCGCCGGGCCACCAGGAGATCTCGTGGAGTTTCTCCTTGTAGAGGCGGCGGGTTTCCTCGGAGGCGTCCGAGGGTGGCCCGAAGCCCACGAGCCCGCCCGCCAGGCCGCCGTTGCGGTCCACCGTGCCCGCCCACGTCACGCCCAGGCTGAGGACCGTGTCGGCGACGGACCGGAAACTATAGATGCCGTCGCGGGTCTTCGCCAGGGCGGGGCCCAGGTTGTACCGGGTGTCGAGGCTGGAGGAGAGGAGGATGGCGGCCGTCACGGTCGTGCCGGGCTCCAGGTCCTCCAGGGCCCACACGACGAGCCCCGTGCCGGCCGAGACGCCGATCACGTGGACCGGCGCGCCGGGACTGACGCCCTTGAAGGCCTCGATGCGTCGTGCGAGTTCCTGGGCCTTTCGGCGGTTGGCCTCGACGCCGGTCTGGTCGGTCAGCACGCTGCCGCGCGACCAGTGGAAGATCTCGATCGGCTGGCGCACGCCGCCCTGGCGGAGACCGTCGCGGATGCTCTCGCACTCGCCCATCATGCCGCCGGCGCCGCTCAGGACGTACACCCGGCCGTGCTCGTGCGCGTCCGCATGGCCGGCGGACCGCCCGTTGCCGGCGCAGCCGACGAGGGCGACGACGGCGACGACGGCCAGGGTGACCGCGGTGGCCCGTGTCATGGCGTGTTCCCCGTCTGCGGGTCGGTCTTGGTCCCGTCGGCGTGGGAGGCCGTCGCCGACGGCCGGACCACCGCCATCGGCCGGCCGGGGTCCTGCCGGTCCAGCAGGATCGGGGCCAGGAAGTCGCGCGCAAACCGCGTGGTCGTCCATCCCATGTGCCCGCCCAGGTGCCACGACTTCATCGCCAAGTCCAGCGTCCATTTCATTTGCCGCACCTTCGTGTACTGGGCGCGGTCGGTGGGCGCCTCGGGCATCTCGAAGCCCACGAGGCCGGCGCTGACCGAGTGTTTGCCCTCCATCGTGCCGAACACGGTGGTGCCGGCGGCCATGAGGCCGACGTCGGCCGGCGAGTACATGACGTGCATCCGTTTGGCCACCCGCGCGAGGGCCGGCGAGAGGTCGTAGTCCGGCGCCAGCGCCGGGGCCAGCAGGATGACGCGGTCCACCCGGCACCGCTCGGGCATGGCCTCCAGGGCCCAGACGACGACGGCGGCCCCGCCCGAGTGGCCGATGAGCGTCACCGGCCGCTCCGGCATCGCCGCCACGTAGGTGGCGACGGTCCCCGCCAGGTCCTGGGCCACCGCCCGGTTCCGGGACCGGTCCATGAGGTCGCCGACGAACATCCCGCCGGGGCCCTTGGACCAGTCGTAGATGCAGATGGCGGCCTCGACGCCGCCATCGTCCAACCCCTGCCGCAGCCACCGCGTGCCCCAGTTGTACCCGCCCACGCCGTCCAGGCTGACCACCAGGCCGTGCTCCAGCCTCTCGTCGGTGACGTACGCGCGGTCGTTCCCGCCGCAGCCGGCGGCGGTAGCGAGGACGGCCGCGCCGAGCAGCGCGGCCGTGGCGCGTTGGGCCCATCCCGCGGTCACGTGGGCGTCCTTCCGTTGGTTGCGTGGACTGACAGAGCCCCCAGTATATTCGTCGGCGGGGGGACGGGCAATGCATTTTCGGCCCGCCGGGGTGCCGGCGGGGCCAGGCCGGCCATTCTGTTTTCAACGCAGAGAGCGCGGAGGACGCAGAGAACGGCAGAGGAACGCCCAAAATGCGGTTAGCGTCCCAAAGGTGGAGGAGCGCGCCCCTGAAAGAACACCACCGTCCTCGAAGCGGGGGCATCCGCACACGGCCCGGTCCGCGTGCCGGGGCGAGGCACACCCCGGTGGCGATGCCATCTCCCCGGCCCCCCTCGGCCCAATGCCCAACGCACGCGGGGAATGAAGCGCGGCGGGTCTTTGCACTCGCCCCGTTGGTGTGGCCCGGTTGGCTTGTCCAACCGGGTCGATATGCCTTCCCGGCCGGACGAACCCGCCGGGCCACACGCCGGAAAGCACTGGCGGGCAAGCCGCCAGCGCCACACGCCGCTGGCTTTCCCGCCGTGGCCGTCTCTCTTTATGTGCCTTTCTCTGCGTCCTCCGCGTCCTCTGGGTTCAAACCGGACCGCCGGGGCGGTTGGGGACCTTCGATGCCCGCGGCCACACGCGCCGAAGGACCATCGGCACGACCACGAGGAAGACCAGGCCCAGCCCCACCGGCGGCGCGCTGAAGATGCCGAAAACGAGAATCGCCAGCCAGAACCCCCAGCCGGACTTGATCCGCGACACCGACGGGCTCGCCGGGTCGTAGTACACCGCCACGCGCTCGCCCACCGCGTGGCGGGGCGGGTTGCTCGACCAACTCGACACGCCCCGGTGCGTCCGGCCCGAGGCGTCCGTGTATTCGTACACGCTGTGGTACAGGTCGCCGCTGCCGTTGGGTTTCAGGTCCACCACCGTCCCTTCGGTCCGGACCGCGGTGTTGTAGAAGTCCGACGTGCTCCCGACGATCCAGGCGCCGATGGCCAGAGGCACCGCGGCCC
The DNA here is from genome assembly GCA_964577175.1 of uncultured Anaerolineales bacterium. GTDB lineage: Bacteria > Planctomycetota > Phycisphaerae > FEN-1346 > FEN-1346 > BS750m-G62. The sequence goes on along the minus strand of CAZNYC010000068.1, from coordinate 11,913 downwards.
CGAGGAGACACAGGATCCCCAGGATGCGCGACGGCCAGATGAATCCGTGGACGTTCATGGCGATGTCCCTCCCCGGTCCGCGGCGCGCAACCGGTGCCGGGACCGGCGCCCGGTCCCGCCCCCGTCACTCTGTCGGAACCCACCCGCGATGCAAGGGATTCCGATATCACGGAAAACGTGCCGGGCGGCCGCAGATGCCGCGAGAACCGCCGGCCACCGTTCTCACATCGTCCGCCACCGAACGCCCGCCCGCGCATTGGAGAGAACGGGGCGCCGCCGGCGGGCTATAATGGGCGCGGCGCCTGCCCCGCGAACGGGAGGTGCCACGGATTGCTCGCAATCCGTGTTCTCCGGGGCCGGGTGCCACCGGCGGCTCGCCCGCCAGTGTTCACCGGCCTTCGAAAGGCACGGTTTGACAAGCAAACCGTGGCACCCGGCGCAGGCGAGAGCGCGCCGGGTGGGTGCTTGCACCCACCCGTTCCTTTGGCATTCGGCACGTCGCGCACGAACAGGAGACACACGATGACGCACGCCGACACAACGCGAACCGTCCGGGCGGTCCTGGCGGTCGCGATCCTCCTGGCCGCCACCGCGGCGCCCGCCGGGGCAGAGGCGTTCCGCCGCGGGGCCGTCCCCGTGGGCGTCGGCGACCTGCCGCCCGGTCCCGAGCCGACCGGCACCGCCGAGGACCTCGGCCTCAACTTTCTCCATGCGAAGATCCGCTGGGACGAACCCGCCGAGGGCGATTACGCCTGGACCGACTTCACCGGCGACGACCCCCTCCTGCGGCGCCTGGCCGGCCTGAAGGAGGCCGGCTACACCGTGGCCGTCACGTTCGACAACGTCAAGGACGACCGCATCAACATGCCGCGATACCTGAAGGGCCGGCCGCTCGCCGACCCGGCCGTCCTCGACCGGTGGGCGGCGTACCTGGAGGCGTTTCTCGGCCGGTACGGCGAGCAGGTGGACTTCGTCAACCTCGGATACAAGGTCAACGCGTATTTCGATAAGCACCCGAAGGAGTGGCCGGCGTTCGTCCGGTTCGTCCGGCGGGGGGCCCAGGCCGTCCGGAAGGCCGCCCCGACGGTCAGCGTGGGCGTCGCCCTGGAGGACGACAACGACCCCGCCCGGTACTGGAAGGACCTCGCCCCGGCGTGCTCGCACCTGGGGTTCGTGTACACGGTGCCGGCGAGCATCATCGAGCCCGACCCGCCGGCCCGGGCGCTGGATGCGCGGAGCGCGAAGTTCTTCGGGCGGACGCTCGAGGCGGCCGTCCGGATGGCCGCCGGCCGGAAGGTCCTCCTCCTCGACGTCGCGTGCCCCACGCACCCGTCCATCGACGCCTCGCCGGCCCTGCAGGCCCGGTTCATCCGGAGCCTCTTCGGTTGGCTCCGGCGGGCGGAGTCGCGCCTCGCCGGCCTCACCTGGACCGGCGACAAGGATTGGCCCTACGAGGCCACCAAGAACGCCCTCGCCAGGATGTTCGGCGACCAGATCCTCCAGTACCGCGGCGTGATCCGGTACCTGACCTCCGTCGGCCTCCGCACGGAAACCGGCCGGGAGAAGCCGGGGTACGCGGCCTTCCGCGAGTCCCTGCAGGCGTACCGGAAGGGGCGGTGAGGCGGCGGCAGCGCGTCCGCGCGTTTCCTGTCACGGTCCCGCGGGTTCGCCCTCCGGCGCCTCGCCGTCCAGCCACGCCAAGGCCTCAGCCAAACCGTCGAGGTACCGGACGTCGCTTTCGTGATCCTCGCCTGGGTACGACCGGCCCAAACTCCACTTGTCCCGCGTCCAGGCAACGAGCCTGCCGGAGCGGTTGAACACGTAGGACGGGGAACCACGAACCGGTATGCCGCCCCGAATGGGACCGATGACCTCCAGGTACTGCTCGCCTCTCCATCGGAAGGTCCGTATCTCGTGAACGGAGGCCTTCTTGGTCAAGAAGGCTCGAAACGAGCAACCCTCGGCCGGCGGTCGCAACCGGCTCATTTCGTGCCAGTCAAAAAGCAGGTAACTCACAATAGCCGCGATCACCGCGCCCGCCAGAAACCGCGACACGTCTCGGCCGGTGATTTTCGTCAGGATGGTTCCTCCGTCCTCGGCTGGCGTGGGGGGGCGCGCCGTGTCCCACCTGCATCCTACCGCGCCGCCGGGGCGACGCCAAGGTATTCTGATACCATGGGCACAGACGCTCCCCGGCCATTCGCTGCGCTCATGGCCGGGCTTGGCGCCCGTCGTTGCCGTTGTCGTTGCGCTGCCTCCGCCGTTCTCTGCGTTCTCCGCGTGCTCTGCGCTGAAACCGAAACGCCGGACGGGTCCCCCTCACCCCAACCCTCTCCCGCTGGGGGAGAGGGAGTACGGCGCCGTTTGTCCTTGCAGCCGCGGGCCCCGCCGCGTACGATGCTGCAAGGCGTCTGCGGGCCGCGGCGACCGGTCCGGGCGCCCCTGTTTTGTGTCCGCCCATGGACCAGACGCGGATCATCACGCACGGCGGCCGGCGGTGGCTGGTCCGGCCCTCGGCCGACCCCCTCTTGGCAGACGGCTGGCCCGTGGACCGGCCCGACCGCCTCGCATGCGCCAAGCGCGGCCGGGGACGGACCGTCTCCCGCCTCGACGCCGCCGGCCGGGCGTACTACGTCAAGACCCGCACCGGCGGCGGCCTGTGGCGCCGGCTGCGGGCCCGCCTCGGCTTCGGTCCCGGCCGCCGGGAGTGGGACGCCCTCCTCGTCGCCCGCCGCGCCGACGTGCCCGTCCCGGAACCCGTCGCGCTCGCCCTCGACGGCAGCGAGACGCTCGTCACGGAGGCCGTCCCGGGTGCCGTCCGGCTCGATGCGTATCTCTTCGACCGCTACTTTCCCCCGCCGCCGACGGCCCCGCCGTACCCCGGTGCCCGGCCGCCGGAACTGGTGGCGGCGTATCGGCGGCGCGCCGATCCGCCCGCCGGCACCGTCACGCCCCGCGAACTGGCGTACCTGCTGGCGGACCTCGTGGCGCGCCTCGCGGAGGCCGACCTCTACCTGCCGGACCTCCATCCGGGGAACCTGCTCCTCTCGGGCGAGCCGGGCCGGTGGCGGCTGACGGCGGTGGACCTGGCCGAGGCTGTCCATCCCGCCCCGCCGGAAGCGGTGCTGAAGCACCTGGTGCGGCTGGAGCACTTCTTCGAGCCGCTCGCCCACGCCGCCGAACGCCTCCGGTGCCTGGTGCGGCTGCGGGCGCTGCTTGGCGAGGGCGTGCCGGACGGCCGGACCCTCCGCCGCGCCACCGCCGTCTACCGCCGGCGGTTCTACGTGGGCCGCGACCGCCGGACCCGCCGGCGCTCGAAGTACTTCCGCCCCGTCTCGGCGGGCCCGTGGCGGGGATGGGCCACGACCGACTGGGCCGACGGCGTCGAAATGCTGCTTTCGGATGAACGAAAGGGACACGCGGACGAACAGAAGGGGCAAAGGGACAGAGGGACAGAGGGACAGGGCCGTAGCGAGGCGCCTGCGTCCCTTCGTCCCTTTGTCCCTTCGTCCCTGGGTCGTGTTGATGTGCTGAAGGACGGCCGCTCCGCCGGCGTGTGGACGGTCACCGCCCCGGACGGGCGGGACCTCGTGGTTAAACAGGACCGCCGGGCCGGCGAGCGGGGGGGGCACCTCTATCGGTCGACGCGGGCGCTGGCGGGCTTTCGCCGCGGCCACGCGCTGCTCGCCCGCGGCATCGCGACGGCCCGGCCTGCGGCAGCCGTCCGGCGCACCGGCGCCGGCGCCGAGGCCGCCGCCCTCCTGCTTACCGAACGGGTCCCCGGCGCCGTGCCGCTGCCCGAGTGGCTGCGGGCCGAGCCGTCGCCCGCCGACCGCCGGCACGTGACGTGGGCCCTGGCCACCATGCTCCGCCGGATGCACGAGGCGGGCTTCACCCATCGGGATTTGAAGGCCCCGAACGTCCTCGCCGCCCCCGCCGGGCCCGGCGGCGGCGTCCGGCCGGTGCTCGTGGACCTGGACGGCCTCCGGCGGTCGGCCCGGGTATCGGCCCGCCGGCGGGTGCGGGACCTCATGCGCCTGGCGGTCAGCCTGGAGGAGTGGGGCCTTGCCCGGGCGACGGACCGGCTGCGGTTCCTGCGGTCGTACCTCGGCCGGCGGGGCGCCCCGCGGCCGCTCGGGGTCCTGGGCCGGCGTCGCGGCCTGGGGGCGCCCGCCCGCCGCCTCCGCCGATGGTGGCGAGCCGTCGAACGGGTCGCCCGGCGCAAACGCCGGGCCCTCCACAAGCGCTACGGACGCGTGGAACGCTTATGAACTTCTCGCGAACCCTCATTATCAAGCCGTCGTCCATGGGCGACGTCGTCCAGGCCCTGCCGGTGCTGACGGCGTTGAAGGAGACGCATCCCCGGGCCCACGTCTCGTGGCTGGTGGCGACGCCGTTCGCGGGGATCCTCGAGGGCCATCCCCGCTTGGACGATCTTCTCATCTTCGACCGGAAACGGTTCGGCCGGTTCTCGTTGAGCCTGACGGTGGCGGCGGAGTTCGCGCGGTTCCTCCAGGACCTCCGGCGCCGGCGGTTCACGACGGTGCTGGATCTCCAGGGCCTCTTCCGCAGCGGCCTGCTGGCCCTGGCCACGGGGGCCCCGGCGCGGGTCGGCTTCCGCGGGGCGCGGGAACTCGCGCCGCTCTTTTATACGGCCGAGGTCGCCCCGCCGCATCACGCCGTCCACGCCGTCGACCGGTACCTGGCGCTGGCGCGCCGCATCGGGCTGGGCGCCCCGGAGGCGACGGACCATCTGCCGATTTCGCCGGAGGCGCGGTCGGCCATCCGCCGCCGGCTGGCGGAGGCCGGCCTCCCGCCCGGCGAGCCGTTCGTCGTGGTCTGCGCCCACGCCCGGTGGCCGACCAAGCAGTGGCCGCCCCAGCGTTTCGCGGCGGTGCTGGAGCGGCTGCGCGGAGCCCGCGGCGCGCGGGCCGTGCTCGTCGGCAGCACCGCCGCCGCCGAGGGCGCCGCCGCGATCGCCGACGCCATGACCGAGCGGCCTATTGACCTGACGGGGGCCACCACGTTAAAAGAACTGGCGGCGGTGTTGGGGGAAGCCCGGGTCATGCTCACCAACGACTCCGGGCCGATGCACGTCGCCGCCGCCGTCGGCCGGCCCGTCGTCGCCGTCTTCGGACCGACCAACCCGCACCGCACCGGGCCGTACCCGTTTGCGGGCCGGGGCGGGGCGGGCGCGCCGGGCCATCGCGTGCTGGCCGGACGGGCCGCGTGCAGCCCGTGCTATCGCCGGCGGTGCCTGTACGACCGGGCCAGCGCCGCCCGGCTGTGCCTGACGAACATTACGCCGGAGGCCGTCTTCGACGAACTCGCCGACGCCTGGGACGAGGCGGGCGAGGCGTAGGGCGCGCGCCGCTGGAGCGCCGGGTGCCACTGGCGGCTTGCCCGCCAGTGCGCCTGGGCGGGCTGGAAACACGGGCGGACGAGCCGCCCGCGGCACCCGGCATGTCGCACACACAGAGGAACCCTGCCGTGCCGATCCGGGCCGGACTCAAAAAGGTCGAACAGTGGTTCGTCCACCTGCTGCACCTGGACGACACGGCCCACCGTATCGCGCTCGGGGCGAGCATCGGCGTCTTCATCGCCTTCACGCCGACCATCGGGTTCCAGATGCTGCTCGTGCTGCTGGCGACGACGGCCGTCCGGGCGAACAAGGTAGCCGGCCTCCCCATGCCGTGGATCACCAACCCCGTCACCATCGTCCCGATGTTCTCGCTGAACTATTACGTGGGGTGGCTGCTCGTCGGCGGGCCGGACCTGAAGGGCTTCGAGGCCCGGTTGCGCGACCTGATGCGCCTGAACCTCGGGTGGGTCGACTGGGTCAAGGGGTGGTGGCACCTGATGATCGACATGGCGGCCCCGCTGTGGGTGGGGTCGGTCGTCTGCGGGCTGGTGGCCGGGGTCATCGCCTACGGGGTCATGTTCTACCTGATCGCGGTGTACCGTCGGCACCATCGTCGCCGGCAGGCGCTGGCGCAGGTGGAGGCGGCCTCGGGCGAAGACGACCCGCCCGCCGAGGAGGCCGCCGGCGACCCGGGCGGCGAGGCGGCGTGAGGCGCCGTCCTGTTAGCACGACAACGCTAAGTCGGCGTTTTGCGCGGTGGGCCTGGAGTACCCACCGCGCTCAAAACGCCCTTTTCAGGGCTGCGCGGCGAATGCGGAGACCCGCCGCGCACGAGTTAGCGTTGTAGCCGGGTGCCGCCGCCGGCTTGCCCGCCAGTGCGCCGAAGCGCGGCGCCATCGCCGCGGCGAATACAGGCACCGGGTGCCACTGGCGGCTTGCCCGCCAGTGCATATCGGCATGCCGGTAACACGGGCTGACAAGCAGCCAGTGGCACCTGACGCGCGGCGCGCCGGGCAACGGCTCGAAACGTCACGTCGCACCACAATTCAGGCCGAAGCATGAACACCCATTTCGTCATCATCGGCAACGGCGCCGCCGGGTACCGGGCCGCCAAGGCCCTCCGCCGGGCCGACGCCGACGCCCAGGTCTCGGTCTTCAGCGACGAGCGGTACCCGTTCTACCTCCGCCGCCAACTCGGCGACTACCTCTCCGGCAGCCTCAGCCTGGAGGAGGTCATCTTCCAGAGCCGCAACGCCTACCGTCGCGAACGCATCGACCTGTTCCTGATGACCCGCATCACGGGGCTCGACCCGGCCGAGCACCGGGTCACGTTCGCCTCCGGCCCGCCCGTCCGGTACGACCGGCTGCTGCTGGCGACGGGCACCCGGCCGGTCCTGCCGCCCATCCCCGGCCGGGCACTGGACGGCGTGGCCACCTTCGACACGCTGACCGAGGCGTCCGCCCTGCGGTCGTCGCTGCGGGCGGTCCAGCGGGCCGTCATCCTCCGCGAGGGCGTCATCGGCCTCAGCCTGGCCGAGAGCCTCGTCGCCCGCGGCGTCGAGGTGACCCAGTTGATACCCGGCGACCGCTTCTGGCCGGAGATGCTCGACGAGGCGGCCGGCCGGCGCGTCGAAACCGTGCTGGAGGACCAGGGCGTCCGCCTGGCCCGGTCCGCCACGCCCCGTTGCATCACCGGCGCCGACGGTCGATGCGACGGCGTCGAGATGACCGACGGCCGGTCCGTCCCCGCCGACCTGGTGGCGTGCGGGTGCCGGCGGCAGCCGGCCGTCAGCCTGGCCGAGGAGGGCGGCCTGGAGGTCGGTTTCGGTGTCCGCATCGACGACGCCTACCGCACGAGCGCCCCGGACATCTGGGCCGCCGGCGACGTGACCGAACCGACGAGCGGCCCCGTGACCGGCGAGGCCGCCGTCTTCTGCTGGCAGCGAGCGTGGGCCCAGGGCGAACGCGCCGCCGACGCCATGCTCGACCGGCCGACCGACCCCCCCCGCGAGGCCGTCCGCCTCCGGACCAGCGTCTTCGGCCACGACGTGGCGGTCATCGGCCAGGCACACCTGCCCGTCGGCCAGGGCGTGGAGGCCGAGACCCGCCACCAGCCGCCCGGCATCTACCGCCGACTCGTGTACCGCGGCGGGCGGCTGGTGGGGGCGATCGTCCTCGGCACCGGCGAGACCGTGCCCGAACTCAATGCCCTCGTCACCGAGGGCGCGGGACGCGAGGACGTCGAGGCTGCCCTCGCCCTGCCGGAGGAGGCCGACGCCGACGCTGCCGACCGCGTCCCCCGCACGTTCGCCCGCCACTGCCCGATCTGTGCGGCCGAACTGGTGGTCCATCGCGGGACGGCGGCGGGGGCCGTCCTCACCTGTCCCGCCTGCAGCACCGACCTCGTCGTCCGCTGGGACGGCCGGCGGGGCTGGGTCGAGATCGCCCGGCCATGACCGACCCGCCGCAACTCGTCCTGGCCTCCTCCTCGCCGCGCCGGCGGACCTTGCTGCGCGACGCCGGGTACCGGTTCGTCGTCCGCCCCCCGCCGGTGGGGGAGCGCGGCGTGCCGGCCCACGGCTCGCCCGGCGCCTACGTCGAGAGCCTCGCTTACCTGAAGGTCCAGGCGGCCATCGACGCCCACGGCCTTCGCGAGGCCCTCGTCCTGGGGGCCGACACGGCCGTCGAACTGGACGGCGAGTTGATCGGCAAACCCGCCGACCCGGCCGACGCCCGCCGAATCCTCTCGCGCCTCGCGGGCACCCGGCACCAGGTGATGACGGGCCTGGCGCTGGTGGACCTGGCGCGCGGCCGGCGGCTCCTGGCCCACGAGGTCACGGGCATCCAAATGGCCGCGATGAGCCCCGAGGCCATCGATGCCTACGTCGACAGCGGCGAGGCCATGGGCAAGGCCGGCGCCTACGCCGTCCAGGAGACCGGCGACCGGTACGTCGAGGCGATGGACGGCAGCCGGACCAACGTGGTCGGCCTGCCGATGGCCCTCCTGGAACGGATGCTGAAGGCGGCCGGCTATGAACCGGGGATGTTACGCGATGGGTAAAGGGCGTGTCGCGCCGCTCGTTGCGGGCCCGCCGCGGAAGCGGCGGGTCACGTTCGAGCGGCGGCGCGCGGCTCGCGCCGCAGGTGAAGATGACCCGCTGCTCCCGCAGCGGGCTCGGGCGGCGACGGCGCTGGTGGCGCTGGGCGCCCTGCTCCTGGCCGGCTGTGCGGACGAGCCGCCCGCGCCGCCCCCCGCCGAGGCGCCCCAGCATCTGCCCACCGCCACCATCCGCGTCGGCGACGTGCCCCTGGAGGTCGAGGTCGCCGACGCCGAAGCCGAGCGCCAGAAGGGCATGATGTTCCGCCGACACCTCGGGCCGGACGAGGCGATGCTGTTCGTCTTCCCGCGGGAGGCCGGCCTCGCGTTCCACATGCGGAACACGTACGTGGACCTGGATCTGGCGTACATCGCGGCCGACGGGCGGATCATCGAGATCGCCCGCCTGCACGCCCACCGGCGGCGGCCCGTCTACAGCCGGGAGCCCGCCCGCTTCGCCCTGGAGGTCCCCGCCGGCTGGCTGGCGGCCCACGGCATCACCGAGGGCGACCGCGTCACGATTCCGCCGGAGGCGGCCGAGGCGCCGTAGCGCCGGGTGCCACCGATTGCTTGCCAATCGGTGCCTGCTGTTCGGGCAGCACGGTTTGACAAGCAAACCGTGGCACCCGGCGGTCGACATCGACTCGCCTCGCCACTTGCAGCCGCCCGTTCGTACTCTACAATAGAGGATACGAACCTCGGCCCTGGGAGGAAAGACGATGCCCGATCAACCGTCCGAGTCGTCCGCCGCCGATCGCCCGGAGAAGCAACCGTACGGCCCGGGCATCCTGATGGTCCTCGGCCTGTTCCTGCTCCTCGTGTCCGCGTGGTGCGGGTACGACCTCGCGACCAAGGAGGAGTGGCAGGAGGAAGGCAAGACCGGGACGATCTACTTCAACTGGGCGGGCTTGATCGGCTTCGGCCTCGCCGCCGTCTACACGTTTATCCTGGCCGCCAAGCGCGCCAAGGGCGGGACGGAGGGGCCGGCCGCCACGGGCGGCCCGGCGCCGCCGGAGGTGCCCGAACCCGACGAGGAGCCGGGCGACGAGACCTAGCGCAGGTGCCACCGATTGCTTGTCAATCGGTGACTGCCGATCGGAGAGCACGGTTTGACAAGCAAACCGTGGCACCTTGCGCTCGACCAGCAGGTGCCACCCGGCGCACCCGGCGCGAATGCGCCCGGGCGTCCAACGTCAAACGCCATGCCTGACCGAAGGGATATGCCATGACCAGCGGAGCGAAAGTCGCCCTCATCATCGGCCTCGTCGTCGTGGCCCTCGTGGCTGTCGGCGTGCTCGTCGTCGGGGGCGCGGCGTTCTGGTGGTTCCGGAGCACGGCCGAGGAGATGGAGGCCCTGCATTCCGCCCGCCGGGCCGAGGTGACCGCCGAAATGGCCGAACGGGCCGACGCCATTCGGCAGGCGGAGGCCGAGGCCGTCGCCACCGACCCGCCCGACGCCGTCGCCGCCGCGCCGTCCGACACCGCCGCCGTTCCCACCGAGTCCGAATCGGACGTCCCCCTCGCCGACCGCCGCGCGAAGGCCATCGACCGCGCCGTCGCCTACCTCCTCCAGGCCCAGGCCGACGACGGGTCCTGGGGCGACGGCAACGTCGGCATCACGGCCCTGTGCGCCAACGCGCTCCTCTCGGCCGGCAAGACCCTCAACGACCCGCCCGTCCGCAAGGCCGTCGACCTGCTCGTCCGGCACCAGCAGGAGGACGGCGGCATCTACGACGTCGGCCTCAAGACCTACACCACCAGTTTGGCGGTCATGGTCCTGTCGAAGGCCGGCGCCGACGCCCACGCCGCGGTCCTGGAGAAGGCCAAGGCCTTCCTCATCGAGCGCCAGTGGGACGAGCCGGAGTCCATCGACAAGGACCATCCCTGGTACGGCGGGCACGGGTACGGCAAGCACGAGCGGCCGGACCTCTCGAACACCCAGTACTTCGTCGAGGCGATGCACGAGGCCGGCGTGCCGAAGGACCATCCCCTGTGGGAGAAGGTCGTGGTGTTCGTCGGCCGCACGCAGGACCGCTCGGAATCGAACGACGGCGTCTTCGCCGGGACGGACTCCGGCGGCATGATCTATTCGCCGCACGGCGGCGGCGAGTCGAAGGCCGGCACCGTCGACCTGCCCGGCGGCCGGAAGGGCCTCAAGGCATACGGCTCCATGACGTACGCGGGGTTCAAGAGTTTTATCTATGCCGACCTGAAGCGTGACGACCCGCGGGTGCGGGCGGCCATGGACTGGATCCGCCGGCACTGGACGTTCGAGGAGAACCCCGAACTCGGCCAGCAGGGGCTGTACTACTATTACCAGACCGCCGCCAAGGCCCTCGACGCCTGGGGCGAGGAAACGATCACCGACGCCCGCCGACGCGAGCACGACTGGAAGGCGGAACTGACCCTGTCGGTCCTCCGCCGCCAGAGGCCGGACGGGTCCTGGGTCAACGAGGCCGACCGCTGGTTCGAGGGCTACCCGCCCGTGCCGACCAGTTACGCCCTGGTGGCCCTGGTGCACTGCCGGTAGGGACGGCGCCAACGGGCTTCGCCTGCAAGGCTGTCATTCTGAGGGCCGGTTGCGGCCCGAAGCCTGCCCTGAGAGCGAGGCGCAGCCGAGTCGAACGGGAATCTCGCCACGGATTGCGTGCCAATCCGCGTATCTTGTGTGGCCCGGCCGGTCTTGCCCGGCCGGGAGCACACGGATTGACAAGCAATCCGTGGCACCGGCGCGCGGAGGCGGCCGGTGGCCGTGGCCGTTTCGCCTTTCGCCCCCTGGCACGGGTACGGCTCGTGCCCTGGCCGGCGGCGAGAGGCTTCGCTTCGCGCAGCATGACAGGCGCGCCTTGATCGCCGTAGCACGGAGACACGCCATGCATCGACGCCATCGCATCCTGCTCGCCGCGGCCGTCATGGTCGCGGCCGCCCCCGCCGCCCCGGCCGCCGAACCGGGCGTCAAGACCGCCGCCGGGGACGTCGTCGTCAAGACGCTGCCCGGCATCGAGGTCGACACGAAGGCCCGCGAGGTGCGCCTCAAGAGCGAGGTCGTCCTCCGGACCGGGGCCCTCGAACTCTTCGTCTGCAGCGAGGGCACCCGCGAGCACGAGAGCGTCCTGGCCGTCCGGGCCCGCCCCTCGCACGTCACGTTCGCCCTGTCGCTGCTGGGCCTGGACCCCGGCAAGCCGGGCGTCACCACCGAGGGCGGCGCCTATAGCCCGCCCGCCGGCCGCGTGCTGGAGATCACCTGCCGCTACAAGGGGCCGGACGGCACGCCGCACGAGGTGCCCGCCTACCGCTTCCTCCGCCTGGCGGGGAGCGAGACCGCCCTCGACCGCCGCCTCGACTGGGTCTTCGTCGGCCGGCCGGAGGCCGACGCCCTCCGCGCCGCCGACCGCGAGGGCACCGTCGTCTGCCTCTCCAACTTCCCGGAGGCCGTCATCGACGTGCCGTTCGA
>CAZNYC010000067.1:2173-21489 GCA_964577175.1 uncultured Anaerolineales bacterium | reverse complement strand
TCGTCCGGCCGGTCGTCCAACCGGTCATCCAACCGCTCGTCCGGCGGGTCGTCCGGCCGGTCGTCCAACCGGTCGTCCGGCGACCGGCGTACGCCGATCGTCTCCCACGCGGGTGTGCAGAGCCGGAATCTCGCCGTCGTCTGGGCCGGCCTCCTGACCGTCGCCCTCGGGGCCGTCATCGTCGGGCTCGTGGTGGTCTTCCGGGATTACGGTGGACCGGCCGGCGAAGGCGGCGGTGCGTCCGAGGCGGCCGCGGCCCGGGGCGGGGGCGGGAATACCGTTGCAAGCGGAAGCGGGACCGGTGCGGGGGGCACGATGCCCACCGCCGTCGACGCGGGCCAGGCCTGGCAGCCCCCGACGGCTCCCCTCACGGCCGACATCAAGCGGATTCTCCGAGGCTACGGCAACGAGACGATCACCTACGCCGTCGGCCACGTGACGAACAACACCGAGGAGATGATTCCCACGATCCTGATCGAAGTGGGGCTCTGGCTCTCGGAGGACGGCGAGAAGGTGGGCGACGCCACGGCCGTCATCCTCAACCTGCCGCCCAAACACACGGCCCCCGTCGTGGCCGAGTGCAAGCACGAGCAGGGCGTGCGGGCCAAGTACTGGATGCTCCAGACGTACGACAGGAGCCCCGTCGGCGTGCCGCGCGACCTCCCGCCCCTGGAGGCCCGCAATCCCGTCCCCGTTGCCGATCCGAATTCCGTGGACCCGACCGGCCTGATCCGTGCCATGGTCACGAACCACGGCAAGGTGCCGGTCAAGGACATCCTGATGATGGCCCTGCTGCTGGACGAGAAGGGGGAGATCGTCGGCGCCGCCCGGCACCGTGCGTCGCAGAAGATCGAGCCGGATGCCACCGAAGAGGTGGAGGTCGAGTGGCGGCACACGGCGGGGTCGCTCGTGCGGAACGTGGAAGTCTGGGTCCAGCCGCACTTCTATCAGGAGAAGTAGCGCCCCGGCGGCACCGCGTTCCGCGCGGTGGTCCTGTTGGGCCACCGTGCACGAGGCACGAGTGCGAACCCCCGCCCTCCGAGCCCGCTGCGGGAGCGGCGGGTTATCCTCATCCGTCGTGGCACACGCCACCGCCGACGAAGATGACCGGCTGCTTCCGCAGCCGGCTCGAACGGCGGCGGGCTCGAACGGAATCCTCTCACATCGCAAACCCCGGCCTGAGGGGCGGCGGCGGGGGCACCTCTTTCCCCACCAGATCCATGACAAGGTCGGCCGTGCGCTCGGCGGCCCCGGGCACGTCCAGCGCCTCGCGGACCTCCGAGAGGTCGGCCCGCATGCGGCGTCGGCGGGCGGGGTCGCGGAGCAGGGCCACCGCCTCGGCCCGTTCGGCGTCCGTGACGGGCCGGTCGTGCATGGATTCCGGCACGATGGCCCGGCCGGCGAGGGCGTTGGGCAGGCTCAGGCGCTGCCGGTACGCCGGCGTGATGATCCAGCGGCCCAGGAGGTGCCACTCCGCCCATCCCACGTTGTAGAAGACCATCATCGGCGTGCCGTAGTAGAGCAGTTCCAGCGTCGTGGTGCCGGACTTCGCCAAGGCGAGGTCCGCCGCCTGCTGGACCTCGTGCGTTCGCCCGACCACGACGCGGACCGCGAGGCCGGCTTCGGCGAGGGCCTCGGCCGCCCATGGCCGATGGGCCTCGTCGGCCAGGGCGCAGACGAACGTGCAGCGGGGGTCGGCCTGGGCGAGCGCACCGGCCACGTCGAGTTGCCGGCGGAGGATGCCTCGGACCTCCTGCCGCCGGCTGCCGGGCAGCAGCGCGACGAGCGGCGCCTCCGGCTCCGGCCGCAGCGATGCCGCCAGCGCCTCGTCCGCCTCATGCGTCCGCAGGTGGTCCACCACCGGATGGCCGACGTAGGTGGCCGGAACGCCGCTCGCCTCGAAGAACGCCTTCTCGTGGGGCAGGACACACGCCACGTGCGAGAAGCGGCGGGCCAGTTTCTTCACCCGCCACGGCGCCCACGCCCAGACCTGCGGCGGGATGTACCACAGGACGGGGATTTGCCGGGCCCGCAGCCGGCTGCCCAGCAGAAAATGGAAGCCGGGACAGTCGATGACGACGGCCAGGTCCGGCCGATGGTGGGCCAGGACACGGTCGGCCCGGCTCAGGCAGTCCAGGTAGTGCGACACGCCGCCCAGCAGCGGGGCCACGCCGATGATGCCGAAGTGGGTGGTGTCCGCCAGGAGCCGTGCGCCGGCGTCCCGCAAGCGCGGCCCGCCGAGGCCGAGGACCTCGGCGTCCGGCGCCCGCCGCCGGACGGCCCGGATGAGGCCGGCCGCGTGCAGGTCGCCGGAGGCTTCGCCGGCGCTGACGAAGAGTCGCGGGCCTCGTGGCACGGGCACCTCCGGACGGGTCGGCAGTGCTGCGCCTTCAGCGGCACGCGCCCCGCAAGCAGGGCGGCGAAGACGACGCCTTGGGCGCTTTTTCGAGCCCGCCGCGGAAGCGGCGGGTTATCCGCATCCGCCGTGGCACACGCCACCGCCGATGGTGATGACCGGCGGCTCCCGCAGCCGGCTCGAACGGCGGCAATTACAGTACCTTCGCCCCCGGCGCGAGCGGCGAGGCGGTCGTCAGGCAGACGACGTTGTCGCCTTCCTGGGCCGCCAGGAGCATGCCCTCGCTCTTCTCGCCGCGCAGCGTAGCCGGTTCCAGGTTCGCCACCACGACGACGAGTTGGTCCTGGAGGGCGTCGGGCGTCGTATACGGTTTCAGCCCCGCCACCACCTGCCGGGTGCCGAGTTCCGGCCCGAGGTCGACGTCCATGACGTACAGTTTGGACGCGTTGGGATGGTCGCGGACGTCGGTGACGCGGCCGACGCGGAGGTCGAGTTTCTGGAAGTCCTGGATGGAGATTTGTTCGGGCATGTCGTACCTTTCCTTCAAATATGTTATGGGCCACGTGCGGCTTGAAATCGGAAATCGGAATCGGCTGCCTGAGGCATCTTGCGCTCTGTTCAGGTTCGACCGGTGCGGGCCCTCTTTACGCAAAACACGACAATCGCCGTCAACTCATTCGCCTTATCCATCAGCGGCCGGAGCCTTGCCTCGGGCACGGCGCCCGAATCGACAAGTGGTTCCAGCCAGTACGAGGACTCGTCCAGTTCCTCTTCGACGATTCCCATCTTCGCCAGGAACTCGGCCTTCGCCCCCCCCCTCGATGAGCGGCTCGGCAGTTGGCTCCGACAAATGTCCCGGACCGGAGCAACTGCCAGCCGATGGTGCGGCACGCATCGGATTTCGGGAGAGCCCCCGTCAATCGCATGGTTCGCAGTGCGAACTGTTTGGTACGTTGTTTCAGGTCAAAGGGTTTGGCGTCGTCCCCGGCTTCTTGTTTGCCGTTCATCACGCCCCCCGCTCTTGTTCACACCGGTTCGCTCTCTTGTATGGACAGCGGCTTCCGATCGCGGATTTCCGATTTGCTCGTTCCGCCTTGCGCGTTCCCCGTTCCGCGTTCGCTACAGTCGCTGCGCCGCCAGGCTCGCCAGCTCGCTCCGTTCGCTCGTCTCCAGCATCACGTGGCCGGCCAGGTCGAGGCCTTTCATGCGTTCGGCGGCGTAAGAGAGACCGTTGGAGGAAGAGTCCAGGTACGGGTTGTCGATCTGGTACGGGTCGCCGGTGAGGACGAGTTTGGAGTCCTCGCCGACGCGGCTGGCCACGGTCTTGATCTCGCGGGGCGTCAGGTTCTGGGCCTCGTCGACGATGATATACTGGTCCGGGATGCTCCGGCCGCGGATGTAGGTCAGGGCCTCCAGTTCCAACTGGCCGGCCTCCAGCAGGTGCTGGATGCGTTCGTCCATGCCCCCGTCGCCGCCCGTTTTCTTGGTGCGCAGGATGTAAGCGAGGTTGTCGAAGATCGGCTGCATCCACTGGTACAGTTTCTCTTCCTTGTCGCCGGGCAGGTACCCGATGTCCTTGCCGAACGGGATGACCGGCCGCGAGACGAGGAGTTTCTCATATTTCTTTTCGGCGATCACCTTCTGCATGCCGCAGGCCACCGCCAGCAGCGTCTTGCCCGTGCCGGCCGGGCCGAGCAGCGTGACGAGGCGCACGGAGTCCAGCATCAGCAGTTCGATCGTCATCTGCTGCTGGAGGTTCCGGGCCGAGACGTTCTGGTACGTCTTCGTGCCGAACCGCAGGGCCACGAGTTTGCCCTGGTGCGGGTCGAACCGCCCGACGGCCCGGTGGTCGGGATCCTCGGCGTCGGTGAGAATGGCGAACTCGTTCGGCTGGAAGTCGTCGGCGGGCGGGTCGACGCCCCTTTCGCCCTCCAGGCGGTCGATCGTCGGCCGGTCCACCTCGACCTCGCGGTAGCCCAGGTAGATGTGGCTGAAGTCGACCTTGTGCTTCTCGTAATCCATCGTCTTGATGCCGAGCGAGTCGCTCTTGATCCGCGCGTTGATGTCTTTCGAAATGAAGATGGTCGGCCGCCCCTCCTGCATCAGGCGGTAGGCCACACCGATGATGCGGTCGTCGGCCGTGTCGCCCCGCAGGTGGGGGTGCTCGGGCGCCTCGTTCGAGAGGACGACCCGCAGGCTGCCGCCCGTCTCCTCCATCGGCACGCCGTCGGGGAGGCGGCCCTCCTCGCGCAGGCGGTCGAGCGTCCGGATGACCTGGCGGGCGTGCTGGCCCGTGTCGTCGGACCCCTTCTTGAACTTGTCGAGTTCCTCGATGACCTCCAGCGGCAGGACGACTTCGTTGTCGGCAAAGGCCACGAGCGCGCCGGGGTCGTGAAGCAGGACGTTCGTGTCGAGGACGAAAGACTTCTTGGCCATGGGGCCTCCTTTCGGGGGCGAGCGTTCGCCGGTTTGCGGCTATCGTAGCCGCCAACCCTCCCTCGTGCAAGGATGAGGGCGAAGGCGCCGTTCGAGCCCGGTGCGGAAGCACCGGGTCATCCTCATCTGCCGTGGCACAGCCCACCGCCGATGCAGATGACCGGCCGCTTCCGCGGCCGGCTCGAAAAACAGCGCGCTCGTGCGGCAGGCCGGCGCGAACGCCACGGCCCGAACCTGCCACAATGGCACCCGGCCGGCCGCGGTGCCTGCCGAAACGGCCGTTCCGGCAGGGCCGCGCGGGCGGGCAAAGGGATGGATTCCCGCCGCGAAAAAGGCCGTTTCGACGCCGCCAGACGCCGCCCGACGCCAATGCCGACCCCGAAACGGGGGATTTGGCACCCGTTTTGCTCATTCAGTGCGGCACGAGGGCGAGTGTGCATCCGGTCCCGGCCGTCCATCGCCGGGAAACGATAACCGTTATTCCAACCGGGCAACCCGAGCAGGAAAGGAGACACGTCAGCATGCCAGCCAAACTGTTGGCCTTCGAGGAAGAGGCCCGGGCCGGGCTGATGGCGGGCGTCGAGAAACTCGCCCGTGCCGTCAAGTCCACCCTGGGACCCCGCGGCCGGAACGCCATTCTCGACAAGGGATGGGGCGCCCCCACCATCACCAAGGATGGCGTCACGGTGGCCGAGGAGATCGATCTCCGCGACAAGTACGAGAACATGGGGGCCAAACTGGTCAAGGAGGCCGCCTCCAAGACCAGCGACGTGGCCGGCGACGGCACCACCACCGCCACCGTCATCGCCGAAGCCGTCTTCAAAGAGGCCCTGAAGAACATCATCGCCGGCGCCGACGCCATGGCACTGAACCGCGGCATCCAGAAAGCCGTGGAGGCGGTCGTGGGACAGTTGCAGGAGGTCTCCAAGCCCATCGACGTCGCCAGCGCCGAGGAGGTGGCCCAGGTCGCCGCCATCAGCGCCAACGGCGACGACGAGATCGGCAAGATGCTCGCCAACGCCTTCAGCAAGGTGGGCAAGGACGGCGTCATCACCGTTGAGGAGGGCAAGGGCCTCTGGACCGAGGTCGACGTGGTCGAGGGCATGCAGTTCGACCGCGGGTACCTGAGCCCGCACTTCGTCACGGACCAGGACCGGATGGAATGCGTCCTGGAACGCCCGCTCATCCTCGTCCACGAGGAGAAGATCTCCAACGCGAAGAACCTTGTGCCGCTCTTGGAGAAGATTTCTCAGTCGAAGCGGCCGTTCCTCATCATCGCCGAGGACATCGAGGGCGAGGCCCTCGCCACCATGGTCGTCAACAAACTGCGCGGCATTCTCCAGTGCTGCGCCGTCAAGGCGCCCGGCTACGGCGAGCGGCGGAAGGCCATGCTCCAGGACATCGCCACCCTGACCGGCGGCCGGGCGATCATGAAGGACCTCGGCGTCGAACTGGAAAACATTACCATCGACGACCTCGGCACCGCCAAGAAGGTGACCATCGACGACGACAACACCACCATCGTCGAAGGGGCGGGCGACAGCGACGCCATCCGCGGCCGCGTGGACCTCATCCGCCGCGAGATCGACACCACCACCTCCGATTACGACCGCGAGAAGTTGCAGGAACGCCTCGCGAAACTCTCCGGCGGCGTGGCCCAGATCAACGTCGGGGCCGCCACCGAGGTCGAAATGAAGGAACGCAAGGCCCTCGTCGAGGACGCCCTCCACGCCACCCGGGCCGCCATCGAGGAAGGCATCGTGCCGGGCGGCGGCGTGGCCCTCTTGCGGTGCCTGGAGGCACTGGAGAAGGTCAAGACGGTCGCCGGCGACGAGGCCACCGGCGTCGAGATCGTCCGCCGCGCCATCCGCATGCCCGCCTGGCAGATTGCCGCCAACGCCGGCTACGAGGGCGGCGTGGTCGTCCGCAAGGTCCTTTCCGAGAAGGGTGCCTACGGCTTCAACGCCGACACCGGCGAGTACGGCGACATGCTGAAGTTCGGCGTCGTCGACCCGACGAAGGTCGTCCGCAGCGCCCTTCAGAACGCCGCGTCCGTGGCGGGACTGCTCGTCACGACCGACGCCTGCATCGCCACCAAGCCCGAGCCGAAGGATCAGCAGGGCGGCGGCCCCGAAGGCATGCCCCCCGGCGGCGGCATGGGCGGCATGGGTGGCATGGGCGGCATGGGCGGCATGGGCGGCATGATGTAATCAAGTGCGGACTGCGGAATGCGGAGTGAACGGCGCACAACTACAACCCACATTTAGCCGCCGGGCTTGCCCGGCGCGTTGTAGTGTGCGGAGTGTAAGAAGCGCTCCGCCCCGCGCGTAACCGTTTGTGTTCGCCCGGCCGCTTGCGGCGGGCGTCATCCGGAAACACGGGAACCTCGAGAAGCCATACGGAGAACCAACTCATGACCATCGAACCGCTTGAAGACCGCGTCGTCGTTCAGCCCCTGGAGGCCGAGGAAACCACCAAGGGCGGCATCGTCCTTCCCGATACGGCCAAGGAACGGCCGCAGCAGGGCAAAGTCATCGCCGTCGGCCCGGGCAAGATGCTGGAGTCCGGCGAACGGGCCGAACCCGCCGTCAAGAAGGGCGACGTCGTCGTTTACGCGAAGTACGGCGGCACGGAGATCGAGGTGGACGGCGAAGAGTACATGATCCTGCGCGAGAGCGACCTCCTCGCCGTCGTCGAGTAACGCGTCCGCCGTTCGAGCCCGCTGCGGGAGCAGCGGGTCATCCCCCTCCGGGGCGAAGGTTGCACGCGCACACGGAAGACGAACCCACGGGAGAGAACCCATGCCCAAGCAACTCTTGTATGCCGACGAGGCCAAACGCAAAATGGCGTCCGGCCTCAAGAAACTCGCCGAGGCCGTCCGCGTCACCCTCGGTCCCACCGGCCGAAACGTCATCCTCCAGAAGTCCTACGGCGGCCCGACCGTCACGAAGGACGGCGTGACCGTCGCGAAGGAAATCGAACTGGAGGACAAGTTCGAGAACATGGGCGCCAAGATGGCCAACCAGGTGGCGTCCAAGACCGCCGACGTCGCCGGCGACGGCACCACCACCGCCATCGTCCTCGCCGAGGCCATCTACAACCAGGGCCTGAGGCACGTCACGGCCGGCGCCAACCCGATGGCCCTGAAGCGCGGCATCGACATCGCCGTCGACGCCGCCGTCGAGAACATCTGGGAGCAGAGCCGCAAGATCAAGGGCCACGACGAGGTCGCCCAGTGCGCATCCGTCAGCGCCAACAACGACGAGTTCATCGGCGGCCTCATCGCCGACGCGCTTGACAAGGTCGGCAACGACGGCGTCATGACCGTGGAGGAGGGCAAGGGCACCGAGACCGTCCTCGACTTCACCGAGGGCATGCAGTTCGACAAGGGGTACCTCAGCCCGTACTTCATCACCAACCCGCAGAACATGGAGTGCGTGCTCGAGGACTGCCTCATCCTCATCCACGAGAAGAAGATCTCGAACCTGCGGGACCTCCTGCCGCTGCTGGAGAAGGTGGCCCAGAGCGGCCGGCCCCTGCTCGTCATCGCCGAGGACGTGGAGGGCGAGGCCCTGGCCGCCCTCGTGGTCAACCGGCTCCGCGGCGTGCTGAGGGTCGGCGCCGTCAAGGCCCCCGGCTTCGGCGATCGCCGCAAGGCCATCCTCGGCGACATCTCCGTCCTGACGGGCGGCACGTTCGTCAGCGAGGACCTGGGCACGAGCCTGGAGGCCCTCGAACTCAACCAACTCGGTTCCGCCGGCCGCGTCGTCGTCGACAAGGACTCCTGCACCATCATCGACGGCGGCGGCACCAAGAAGGCCGTGCAGGAACGCATCACCCAGATCCGTCAGCAGATCGAGACGACCACCTCGGACTACGACCGCGAGAAACTCGAGGAACGCCTCGCCAAACTGACCGGCGGCGTGGCGGTCATCCGTGCCGGCGGCGCCACCGAGACCGAGGTCAAGGCCAAGAAGGCCCGCATCGAAGATGCCATGCACGCCACGCGAGCGGCCGTCCAGGAAGGCATCGTGCCGGGCGGCGGCGTGGTGTGCCTGCGGGCCGCCGACGCCCTCGAGAACGCCCGCAAGCGGGCCCGCGGCGACGAGAAACTCGGCGTCGACCTCGTCGTCCGCGCCCTGGAGGCGCCGATCCGTCAGATCGCCGCCAACGCCGGACAGGACGGCTCCGTCGTCGTCGAGGAGGTCCGCGGCATGGCCAAGGCGCACGGCTACAACGCCCGGACCGGGGAGTACGGCGACATGGTCAAGATGGGCGTGATCGACCCGGCCAAGGTCACCCGGACAGCCCTCCAGAACGCCGCTTCCATCGCCGCCCTCATGCTCACGACCGACGTCATGGTCACCGACGCGCCGGAAGAGGAGGACGAAGAACTCGACGCCGAAGAGGCGGTCGCGTAAGATAAAGTCCGCCAGTCACACGCGTGACGGGAAGCGATGCGCGGCGGGTCTCCGCACCCGCCGCGCAAACGAAGTGAGTGGCGCGGTCGGGGCGGAGACCCGACGTGCCCGCCGCCCGAAAATGTCTCCATGGCCGAGCCCGACGACTACTACGCCATCCTCGGTGTCGCACGCGACGCCTCGACCGAGGAGATCAAGAAGGCCTATCGCCGGGCCGCCATCCAGTACCACCCCGACCGCAACTCCGGCGACGCCGAGGCCGAGGCCCGCTTCAAGCAGTGCGCCGAGGCGTACGAGGTCCTCTCCGACCCCGACAAGCGGGCCCGCTACGACCGGTTCGGCAAGGAGGGCCTCCGCGGCGCCGGCGTCCACGACTGGGCCCACGCGGACGTCCACGATATCTTCTCGATGTTCGAAGACGTTTTCGGTTTCGGCGACATCTTCGGCGGCTTCGGCGGCGGACGCCGGCGCCGCGGCGGGCCCGAACCCGGCCAGAGCCTCCGCTGCTCCATCGACCTGACGCTCGAGGAAGTGCTCCACGGCACCGACAAGACCGTCCGCCTCACACGCCGCGAGTTGTGCGACGACTGCGAGGGCAGCGGCTCCGCTTCCGGCACGCGCGACACCTGCGCCACCTGCCGCGGTCGCGGACGGGTGCAGCAGGGCGGCGGCTTTTTCCGTGTCGTCCGCACCTGCCCGCACTGCGGCGGCAAGGGATCCACGGTCAGCGACCCGTGCGGGACCTGCGGCGGCAGCGGGTTCGTCAATCGCAAGCGGACCATCGACGTCACCGTCCCGCCGGGCATCGAGGACGGGCAGCGCATTCGCTACGCCGGCCAGGGCGACGCCGGCGGGCCCGGCGCGCCCCGCGGCGACCTGTTTGCCGTCGTCCGCGTGCAGGAGCATCCGCTGCTCGAGCGGCACGGGCGGGACCTGCTGTGCCAGGTGCCCATCTCGCTGACCCAGGCTGCCCTTGGGGACGAGATCGAGGTGCCGACCCTCGGTGGCAGCGAGCAATTGGAAATCGGTCGGGGCACCCAGAGCGGCGACCTGTACCGCCTGGAGGCGCGGGGACTGCCCGACGTCCGGACCGGACGCCGCGGCGACCTTCTGGTCCAGACGATCGTCGAGATTCCGAAGAAACTCACCCGCCGCCAGGAGGAACTCCTCCGCGAGTTCGCAGGCGACGGCAAGCGGGGCGCCACGCCCCAACGCAACGGATACCTGAAACGCCTTGAGGCCTATCGCAAGCAGCAGCGCGAAACGGCGCCGAAGGAAGGCGGTTCGAAGGATGAGTCATGAGTCGCCATCGCCACGGTAAACCGCGCCGCCCCGACGGGACGGACGACCCCCCGCCGGCCGATGAGCCGCAGCGCGCCGCCCGAGAGGGCGCCGGCGCCGACGAGGAGACCGCGCCGGAGACGCCCGCGCCCGGGGCGGAGGCGGCCGACGAGCCGCCCCCCCCCGAGACGCTCGAGACCACTCTCGCGGAGAGTCAGCGCGAGGTCCAGGACCTCAAGGACCGGCTTCAGCGCCTGGCGGCCGACTTCTCGAACTACCAGAAACGGATGCAGCGGCGGTTGGAGGGGGAGAAACGCGAGGCCGTCCGCTCTTTTTTACGCGACCTTCTGCCCGTTATCGACAACTTCGAGCGGGCCCTCGCCTCCGCCGACGAGGGCGGTGACCCGGAGGCGTTCCGCCAGGGCGTCCGCATGGTCCACGCCCAGTTGCTGGCGGCCCTGGCGCAGCACGGCGTGGAGCCGATCGACGCCGCCGGACGCCGCTTCGACCCCGAGCACCACGAGGCTGTCGCCCACGTGCCGAGCGAGGAGCATCCGTCCGGCCACGTCATCGACGAGGTCCAGCGCGGGTACCGCCACGGCGACCGGACGCTGCGCCCCAGCCGGGTGGCCGTCTCCCGCGGACCGGCCGAGGCCGAAGCCGGCGAGGCCGGCGCCGACGAGGTCGAGCCGCAGCAGCCGGCGGAGGAAGGGGATTAACGTTGTCATTCTGAGGCTCCGCTTGCGGAGCCGAAGAATCTCGCCGTGGCCGTCGCTGTTTGGCCGTGCCCACGGCGAGATCCTTCGTTTCGCTCAGGATGACAATGCGGGTCGGATGGCTTGAGAAGCCGTCAGTGCGAAAGGGCTAAGATGCCGACGTACGAGTACGAGTGTGAAGCCTGCGGTCACGCGTTCGAGAAGTTCCAGTCCATCAAGGCCAGGCCGCTCCGGACGTGTCCCTCCTGCGGCAAGCGGAAGGTGCGCCGGCTGCTGGGCACGGGCGGAGCGGTCATCTTCAAGGGCTCGGGCTTCTACGCCACCGATTATCGGAGTTCGTCCTACGAACGCGATGCCAAGAAGGCCAAGGGCGACGGCGAGGGCGGCGAGTCCAAAAAGGCGAAGGCCTCCGGCGACGGCGAGTCCAAAGGCGCTTCCGCCGCCTGCGAGGGATGCAGGAAGAAGACCGGCACCTGCCCCAACGAGTCGTAGCCCGGACAAGAGTTCCAGGGGTTTTGTTCAACACAAACGTGCCACGGCGGGTCTTGCCCCGCCGTGATTCATCAGTGTCAGGTCGCACGGCCGGACAAGACCGGCCGTGGCACAGGCGCGTGTAGGGTGCAGGTTGCGACACGGCGCTCTGAGACACGCATCTTTGCGGAGCCGTTTCGGATGACTCGCAGCACAGACGAGCGCTGCCGATACTGCCGCCGGACGCTCGACCCGGACGATGCGCAGCACCGCCGCCACTGGCCGTTTTGTTGCGACCGGTGCCGGATGGCGGAACTCGGCCATTGGTTCGAGGAGCGGTACGTCATCAGTCGGCGGGCCGACCAGGTGGCGGACGACGCCGCCCGGAGGCCTGGTTCGGCGGCACCCTGCGGCGGTCCGGGTGACACGTCGCCCCCCGGCGGCAACGGCGACGCCCCGGCCGACGGGACGAACGATAATAAGACTTGACACTCCGGCGGTCCCGGCGGAATATGAGCGCTTGAACGGACCCGCCCTTCGGGGGGCTTTACCCTGCCGCGGGGCTCTTCCGAGCGCAGAAAAAGGAGACCCCCATGTCCGAGGAAGGTACGGAGGTTCAGCGCATTGACTGGCGCCGGTGCTTTCAGTTCCTGGAGATCCTCCGGTCGTTCCGGATGGCCGTTCACCCGGCGAACCTGATCCTGTGTTTCCTGGGCCTGGCGCTGAGTTTCGGCTTCGCCGTGGCTATCGACGAGTGGGCGCCGGCCCCCGTGGGCGACACCGAGGCGCAACTCGAGGCTGCGGGCTACGTCGGCGCCAGTTTCTTCGAGTATGTCTTCGGCATCGCCACCACTACCCTGTGGGGCGACTGGGCCCTGCCGTACGTCGGCGACAGCACGTGGGACGACTTCCTGGCGTTCATGATGACGCCGGTGGCGGCTGCCCGCGAACTGATCATCCTGGCCGTCGTCTATTGGCTGGAGACGCCCTGGTTCGCCCTGATCAACACGATCATCATGCTCGGCATCTGGGCGATGGTCGGCGGGGCGGTGACGCGCATGGCCGCCGTCCGCGTCGCCCGCGAGGAAAGCGTCCCGATGAAACAGGCCCTGGGCTTCGCCTGCCGCAAGTGGCCCAGCACCGTCACGAGCCCGCTCATCCCGTTCGGCGTGCTGGTGTTCCTGGCGCTGCTGATGGGTGTGTTCACGGGCGTGCCGCTCATGATCCCGTACGTGGGCGAATGGGCGGTGGGTCTGCTGCTGTTCCTGCCGCTGCTGATGGGTCTGATGCTGGCGCTTGTTTTCGTGGGCGGGGCGTTCAGCGTGGGGCTCCAGTGGCCGACCATCGCCGCCGAGGGGTCCGACTCGTTCGACGCCATCAGCCGGAGCATCTCCTACATCTCGAGCCGGCCGTGGAAGTACCTCTTCTCCACGGTCTTCGCCATCATCTACGGGTGCGCCACGTTCATCCTGGTGAAGTTCGTGACGTTCCTGACGCTGCGGATCACGCACGAGTCGATCGCGACGTTCTCGTGGGGCGGGGGCGACGCGACCGACAAGATCGCCCGCCTGTGGGAGGTGCCGACCCTCGCCACCCCCTGGCCGCAGCCCGGCTTCGAGCAGTTCTGGGCCGAGGGGTCGGCCATGTACGTGTTCGTCTTCTGGGTGTGGGTGGTGCTGGCGGTGATGATGGCGTTCCTGGTGAGTTTCTTCTTCTGCTCGCAGACGGTCATCTACTTCCTGATGCGCCGCAGCGTGGACGCCACCGACATCGAAGAAGTCTACATGGAAGAGTCGGAAGAGGACGAACTGCCCGTTGAGGGCCTCGGCGACGTCGGTACCGAGCCGGCCGCCGTCCAGGCCGGGGGCGAGGAGGAACCGCCGACCGAATCGTCCATGTCTGAAGCCGAATCGGAAGATGACGAGTCCGAGGAAGGCGGCAAAGAAGAAGAGGAAGAAGGCGACGACGAGCAGGCGTAGGACGAACTATCCTGGAGATGAGGCGCGGTGGGTCTCCGTACCCACCGCGCGTTCTTTATGTCATTCTGAGGAGCCCGGAGGGCGACGAAGAATCTCGCCGTGGCCGTTGCCGTTTTGCAGTTCGCACGGCGAGATCCTTCGCTGCGCTCCGGATGACGACCCCCCTCGGTCTGCGCGGCGGGTACTCCAGACCCGCTGCGCCCAGGGCTACTTTGTCAACTCTTGCCAACCGACAACGACTCCAGCGCGGTGGGCAGTCTTGCCCACCGCGCGGTGCCCACGACTGGGCACCGCGCCACGGCCCTTGTAGATGATGGCGAAGTTGACAAAGTAGCCCCAAGTCAGCGTCGGCCTCACACCCGCTCGAACGGCTCGTACAGCCGCCGGTACTCGTCCTGGGCAAAGCGGTCGGTCATCGCCGCAATGTAGTCCGTGATGACCCGGTCGAGCCCCTCCGCCTCGGCCCGGGCGAGGTGCTCCGGCGGGAGCATATCCGGGTTCGCCCGATACGCCTCGAAGATGCGTGCCAGCAGCCGCTTCGCCTTGGTGGTCATCCGCACCACGCGGTAGTGGCGATAGACCCGCTGCATGAGGAAGTCCTCGAGGCCCCGGACCTTCGCCTGGAGGTCGGCCGGCAGGCAGACGAGGCGCCGCGGCGCCCCGCGGACGTCGTCGACGGAGGCGACGCCCGCCTCGCGGATGGCCCGCTCGCTCGTCTCGATGGCGCTGCTGGCCATGAGTTGGATCAGGAGTTTCGCCGTCCGGCGAATCCGCTGGTCCGGCGAGAGCGATTCCAGCGACGAGGCGAAGTCCTCCGCCGCCTGCCGGAAGATCGCCAGGTCCTTCAAATCCGCCGGCGAAATGATGCCCATCGCCAGGGCGTCGTCCAGGTCGTGGCTGTCGTAGGCGATGGCGTCGGCGACGTCGACGGCCTGGCCCTCCAGGGGCGGCCAGCCGTCGTCGAACCCGTCGGCCGACGAGTCGTCGTAGGTGGTGGCGTGCTTGGCAATCGATTCGCGGACCTCGTACGTCAGGTTCAGCCCGCGGAACTGCGGGTACGGGTGCTCCAGTTCGTCGATGATGCGGACGCCGTGCCGGTTGTGCTCGAAACCGCCGAGGGCGGCGGTCAGTTCCCGCAGGGTCTCCTCGCCGGCGTGGCCGAACGGCGTGTGCCCGAGGTCGTGGGCAAGGGCCACCGCCTCGGTCAGGTCCTCGTTCAGGTTGAGCGCCCGGGCCAGCGTCCGCGCGATCTGGGCCACCTCCAGCGTGTGCGTGAGGCGCGTGCGGAAGTAGTCGCCCTCGTGCGTCAGGAACACCTGCGTCTTGTACTCCAGGCGGCGGAACGCGGTGGAGTGGACGATGCGGTCCCGGTCCCGCTGGTACGCGGTGCGGTACTCGTGCTCGGGTTCGGCGTGCCGCCGGCCGCGGGACTCGGCGCTCTTGGCGGCATAGGGGGCGAGTTCGCGGCCTTCGCGGGCCTCCACGTCCTGGCGGGTCAGCATAAAGAATCGTCCTCGACCAACGCTTCAGCGGGAGCGCGGCGGGTCTCCGTACCCGCCGCGCGGGAATCCGACTTACTCGCCCGATCCCAGCGCCTCGACGACCCGGTCGTAGGTGTCCTCGAGCGACTGGGGAATGACCTTCGTCTCGCCGAGCACCGGCATGAAGTTCGTGTCGCCGCTCCACCGGGGCACGATGTGAAGGTGCAGGTGCCCGGGCAGACCGGCGCCGGCGGCCCGGCCGAAGTTCAGTCCCACGTTGAAGCCGTCCGGGCGCATCAACCGCTTGAACGCGGCGAGCATCTCGCGGGTGACGGCCATCAGGGCGAGCATCTCCTCGTCCGTCAACTCGTCCATCTCGCCCTTGTGGGCCTCCGGCACGACGAGCGTATGCCCGTTGTTGTACGGGAAGCGGTTCAGCACCGCGAAGACGGGCGGCCGCCGCACGAGCACCAGGGCCTCGCGGTCGTTCTGGGCGTCCCGCGCGGCACACAGGAAACATCCGCCCGAGGGACCGTCGTCGTCCATGCCGTCGATGTACGCCATTCGCCAGGGAGCCCAGAGGCGGTTCATGAGGGCCTTTCGTTTACGGTGGTGGATGCTTGATCCGCCCGCCCGCCCGTCGCCCCGAGGTCGATGCGCCTGTGTGGCCCGGCCAGTCCGTTCGACTCCGCTCAGGGCATGCCTTGCCCGGCCGGGAGACCGCCACCGCGCCGAAACCGGTTGCTTCGCTTATGCGCGGGGGCCCCGAAAGGACCGCCGGGCGGCACCTCTCTCAGTGCCCGCAGGTGGCGCAGGAGCCGGACGAGCACGTCGCGCA
The DNA here is from genome assembly GCA_964577175.1 of uncultured Anaerolineales bacterium. GTDB lineage: Bacteria > Planctomycetota > Phycisphaerae > FEN-1346 > FEN-1346 > BS750m-G62. The sequence continues at coordinate 5,510 of CAZNYC010000067.1, read as the reverse complement.
GGAGGCGGCGCCGCCGCGGCCTTTGCCCGGCTCGCCGCCGGAGGTCGCGAACGTCGAGAACTTCTTGTGGACGTTGCGGCTGTCGCAGTGCGGGCACGTGGGCGGCTTGCGGACGGAGGTCGAGCGGAACAGTTTCTCGAACGCCTCGCCGCACGCGTCGCAGGCGAACTCGTATATCGGCATCGCCGCATCCTCGTCAGGTGTGACTCGTCCCCCGGCTATTCTATGCGCGGGGGCGAGGGGGCTCAAGCAGGAAGATGGCGCGGGGGCATGACATCCTATGGCCTCGGCGCCGAAACGGTCGGGGCCGAACGTGCCGAGGCCGCCGCAGCCGGCCGAAGCCAGAGGGCCATTCGGATAGGCTCTACCGCTACAACGCTAACTCGTGCGCGGCGGGTCTCCGCACCCGCCGCGCAGCCCTGAAAAGGGCGTTTCGAGCGCGGGGGGTACGGAGACCCACCGCGCAAAACGCCGACTTAGCGTTGTAGTGCTAAGGGGGCGGCGGCGGCGGACAACCCCAGTCCAGAGGGAAGAAGGCCAGTGGTGCCGTCTGCGCAGGCGGCTATCTCTTGACCGGACACCTGAAATGCCACAAGAATATGGGGGATGATGGCCGCTGGGAGTGCATCCATATCCGGCCCGTCCGGAAGGGGGATCACATCGTCGGAAGGAGTCCTGGCCGCATGTGGGAGAACCATAAACGCCTGATCGTCCTCGGGGCCGTGGCCGGCGTGCTGGCCCTGGCCGTGCTGCTCGGCCAGATGGGCGATTCGACGGGCGGGCTCATCGCTACGGCCCGCTCGGCCGAGGAACCCGAGACACGCATCGAGGCGATCGACGAACTGGGCCGCACCGGTTCCGACGACGCCTACGAGGCCCTGGCCGGCATCGTCAAGGACGCCGACCCCGAGATCGCCACGACGGCCGTCCAGGCCCTCGGCACGCGGGGCGACCCCCGCAACGTCCCGGTCCTGAAAAACGTGGTCCAGAAGGACGAGCGGCCGCGCGTCCGCGAGGCCGGCGTCGTGGCCCTCGGCAAGATGGGCATGCGGACGGCCCCCCGGACCCTCGCCAAGGCCGTGACCGACGACCCCTCCCCGCGCGTTCGCGCCACCGCCGCCAAGTGGGTCGGCATGCTCCGGTACTGGCAGGGCATGCCGGCGCTCATCCGGGGGCTGCGGGACCCGTCCGTGCGTGTGCGGCAAAGCGCGTACACGGCCATCCGGCGGATGTGGGAACGCGATTTCCTCTACCGCGCCGACGACCCGCCGGAGAAACGCGAGCAGCGCGTGCGGCTCATCGAGTTGTCCTGGAAAGATTACCGGGGCTCCGAGCATTACGACGTGTTCAAATGGCCGGAGGAGGACCAGCCATGATCCGAGAGGGACGGCGCGGCTTTACCCTGGCCGAGTTGCTCATCGTGATCGCCATCGTGGCGCTGCTCGCCACGCTGCTGTACCCGGCGGGATTCCGGGCTCTCGAGATGCGCAGCCTCGTCGGATGCACGCAGCGACTGCGTTGCATCCACCAGGCGTGGCACATACGGGCCTCCGAGGCGCGGGTGCGTTCCGGACAGATCCCCCCGCTCCAGGTCGCCTACTGGAAACAGCAACTGCGCCCCTACCTGGAGGACCAGTCCGACCAGTTGATGTGCCCGGAGGCGAGCCTGGCCGCCGGCACGCCCACCGGCTGGGACGGCGTTGACCCGTGGCAGCGCGCCCGCCAACAGGTGGCCGACGGCGGCGGCACCGGAGGCGGACGGACCGGCAGTTTCATCTCTGAAGAGGACATCGTCGAACGCCCCAGCATGGAAAACCTCAAGGTCGAGGTCTGGCTGCGGCCCGGCTCCGATTTCCGAGGCGTCAAGGAGAACAATCTCATCTACGTCATGGACTGCGAGGAAGGCCAGTGGGCCCGCAAGGAGAACGTCACGGAGAACAGTTACGAACTCGTCTTCGAGGATTCCTGGAACACCACCTGGAACGACCTCCGCATGCGGTTCACCGAACAGGAGGACGGCAGCCTCACGATCACCTACCTCGATGAGAACACCGGCGGCAACTGTTATAATCTGGTCGATATTTCCACCGGGGAGACGCTCCTTTCCGGCATGGGCGACGGCAACGCCCACCACGGCTGGCAGAGGGCCGCCTTCGGAACCAGTATCACCCTCGATGCCGAGGACGTCGACCGGCCCCAGATGACCGACGACGAGATGGGTGAGTTCACCACGGGCCCCGGCGGCTCCAGCGGCAGCGGCATGGGGGCGGCGCTGCGGGGCACGTACGGCATGAACTCCATCGCCAACTTCCGCGAGGGCATCGAGGGACACGTCGTCCTCTGCCTCGATTACAAGAAGAGCGTCGCCCGCGGTCCCACCGACGTCGTCCCGGACTGGTGGCACAAGGACGGCTGGCAGACCGAGGAGGGCATCCCGGTTTTCGCGCGCCATTTCGGCAAGATCAACGTCCTGTTCTCCGACGGCCAGGTCCAGTTGATGGACCCGTGGGACATCGACCCGGCGGGCCCCGTCTCGGTCAACCGCTGGTGGGACCCGATGGCCGACCCGGAATAGGGCCATGTGCCACGGCCGGCCTTGTCCGGCCGCGCGTCACGTCGGCGGCGTTCCTCCCGGCCGGGAGGGCCCCGCCGACGCAACGCACGACCCGCCGCGCTTCTTTGCCCCCGCCGCTTTTCTCCTGCCATCCGTCTGCGCCCGCGGTACAATCGCGCCGTGATGGACGCCCCGCGACCTTCCCGAAGGAGGTGACGTGCGAGCCCGCCGAGGGCCGGTACGTGCGTTTCGTGGCCCTCTCGGAGGTCAACGGCGGGCCGTGGGCCAGCGTCTCGGAACTCGGCATCCTCGGAGAGTAGGGGCGAAGCGCCCGGCCGCCGCCGGCTTCATTTTCCGCGAGGGGTACGCAGATCCACCGCGCCCCGTGCTTCCACGGCGTTGCAACCCCAAGCCATCTTGCCCCCGCGGCCCATCTTAACGGCCCGCCGGCGAAAAAGCCCCGGGTCCTGCGGTCTGGGACAGGTTTTTCCGGCCAACTCATTTGACAGCGGCCCGTTTTGGGGTAAACTATGGTGAAGGACGGCTCGCCGACACGGCTCGTCGCGTCGCACGGCGCGGCAGCCGGCGCGGGGCCTTGGACCGGGAGAGCAGGGGACACGTCGTCTCCCGCCGGTCGGCCAAAGGAAACGCATGTCGCACGGGCAGGGCACCGCCTGCGGCGCGGCATGGTAAGGAGCAGGACGATGAGAACGCTTCTGTACGCACTTCTGGTAACCGGCCTGATGGTGGGCACCGTTCAGGCCGGCCTCATCAACGTGGATG
>CAZNYC010000067.1:0-2073 GCA_964577175.1 uncultured Anaerolineales bacterium | reverse complement strand
CAGATCGTGCCCGAGCCGGCCACGCTGGCCCTGCTGGGCCTCGGCGGCCTGGGCCTGCTCCTTCGCCGCAAACGGAACTGACCTTTTCGTCCCGCGATGTCGGATGAGAAGCCGCCGGGCGGTCGAAACGGCCGCCCGGTTTCTTTGCGCCGGGGTCGGGCGGCGCCCGCCAAGCCGCCGACCGCAGGTCGGCGCAAGCGCCAGGCTGTCATGCTGAGCGCAGCGAAGCATCTCGCCGTGCGAACGACGAAAAGGCAACAGCCACGGCGAGATGCTTCGACGGCCGTGCGGCCTCCTCCGAATGACATCGTCCGCGAGGTGTCCGGGTTACGCCAGGACGCTGTGTGCGCGGTGGCCCGGGAGGGCCGCCGCGCGGGAAGCCGGCGCTACTCCTGCTCCTCCTTCGCCCGCTTCGCCCGCTCGATGAGTTCGACGAGCGTGGCGGCCTTGTCCGGCTTCGGCTGCCGGATGCGGGCGATGTCGTCCTCGCTGAAGTGCGAACGGACGAACGCGACCACGTCGAACGTCTCCCACCAGCAGTCGAAGATGCGGGGGCAGGGCAGGTCCCGGCCGGGGGCCCGGCAATACGAGAACGGCACGGGGTGCCCGAGTATCGGGCACCGCCGTTTGCGCTGGTCGTGGGCGTCGATGGGTTCGGGCACGAGATACCTCCTGCGCGTCGGGTCTCAGTCCCCGCCAAGGCAAACCACTTTGTGTGGCCCGGCCGGTCTTGTCCGGCCGGGAGAACGCCGGCACCGTGACACACGGCCGGGCGAGACCGGCCGTGGCACGTCGCGCGGCAGGTAGGGAGACCCGTCGCGCGGGACGCGCCTCGCCCCGGCAAAACGACCGGCGACGTGCCGTCGCCGGCTCAACGCAACCTCCGGGCGCGGCGGCCCGGAAGGGCCACCGCGCAAGACGGTAACAGAAACGGGGCCGACGCCTCCGAGCGCCGGCCCCGTATTCTACGCGCTCCTGCCTGCCGTGACTACCAATTCCCTCTCCCGCCGGGGGGAGAGGGCGTCAGCAGCCTCTACTCCTCCTTTGCGTACGGCGGTTTCGGCAGGTCTTTGATGGATTCGAGGCTCTCGGCGAGGTCCTCCTCCGGCAGGGGGTAGTCTTCCAACCGGCCGGCGAAGTACGCCTCGTAGCCCGTCAGGTCCATCAGCCCGTGGCCGGACCAGTTGAACAGGATGACCTTCTCCTTGCCCTCTTCCTTCGCCTTCCTGGCCTCGTCGATGACGGTGGCGATGGCGTGGCTCGTCTCGGGGGCGGAGATGAACCCTTCCGTCCTCGCCCACGTGACGGCCGACTCGTAGCACTGGAGTTGATGGTAGGCCCGCGGCTCGATCAGCCCCTCGACGATCGCGAGGCTCACCAGCGGGGCCATGCCGTGGTACCGCAGCCCGCCCGCGTGGATGGGCGGCGGGACGAACGCGTGTCCCAGCGAGTGCATCGGCAGCAGGGGGGTCATCTCGGCCGTGTCGCCGTGATCGTAGGCGTACGGGGCGCGGGTCATCGTCGGGCAACTGGTCGGCTCGACGGGCAGGATGTCGATGTCCGCACCGGCGATCTTGTCGGCCACGAACGGGAACGCCAGGCCGGCGAAGTTCGACCCCCCGCCGCAGCACCCGATGACGGTGTCGACCTTTTTCTCGCCCGCCAGTTCCAGTTGCTTCTTGGCCTCCAGGCCGATGATCGTCTGGTGCAGGAGGACGTGGTTCAGCACGCTGCCGAGGCTGTACCGCGTCTTGCCGCTGGAGTCGGTGACAGCCGCCTCGATTGCCTCGCTGATGGCGATGCCCAGGGAGCCGGGCGTGTCCGGCTTGTTAGCGAGGACGTCGCGGCCGGCCTTGGTTTCCTCCGACGGGCTCGGCACGCAGGTGGCGCCCCACGTTTCCATCATGAGGCGGCGGTAGGGTTTCTGGTCGAAACTGATCCGCACCATGTAGACCTTGCACTCCAGGCCCACCAGGGCGCACGAGAACGAGAGGGCGCTGCCCCACTGCCCCGCGCCGGTCTCGGTCGTCAGCCGCTCGATGCCGAACTGCTTGTTGTACCACGCCTGGGCGA
>CAZNYC010000066.1:18945-21659 GCA_964577175.1 uncultured Anaerolineales bacterium | reverse complement strand
CGTTCGAGCCGGCCGACGTTCGAGCCGGCTGCCGTTCGAGCCGGCTGCGGGAGCAGCCGGTCATCCTCATCGGCGGTGGCACATGACATGGCGGATGGTGATAACCCGCCGCTTCCGCGGCGGGCTCGGGGGTGGCGCTCGGTGCGCCCCTTCGGGCGAAGCGCAGGGAGGCCCCGCGTGTTCCGGCCTGCGGAAATGAAGCGGCTCAGCGTCGTGGTCCTCGACCAGGACCGCCACGACGTGCTGCGCGGCCTGGGCCGATTGGGGGCGGTCCACCTCGTGCGGAGCCGCCCGGGGCCGGACACCGCCCCCGAGCCGCCGCCCGACCGCAGCGAGGATCTCGGCCGGTGCGACGACATGCTCGACCGCATCGCGGCCCTGGCCCGCGCGCTGGACGTCCAGGTCGCCGACCCGCTGCCCGAGGCCGTCCCGGAGATCGACCTGGCGGAGGCCGCGCGCCGCCTCGACGCCGTCGACCGCCGCGCCCGCGAACCGCTCGAGCGGCAGGACTCGCTCCGCCGGCAGTGGGGCGAGGCGACGGCGATGCTGGCCCAGGTGGAGGGCTTCGAGACGCTCGAGGTGCCGGTCGAGGACCTCGGCCGCCTCTCCTTTCTCCACTTCGCCATCGGGAGTTTGCCGGAAGAGAACCTCGCGGACCTGGCCGACGAGGTCGGCGAGAACGTCGTCCTCGTGCCGCTTGCGACGGCCGGCGGCGAGCAGCGGCTCGTGGCCGTCACCAGCCGCAAGGGGCGCTTCGCCCTGGAGACCGCCCTGGAGCAGGAAGGCTTCGCCCGCAAGACGCCGGAGGCCGAGGGCGGAGGCAGCCTGGCCGACGTCGCCGACGGTCTCCGCCGGCGCCGCGACGCCCTGGCCGCCGAACTCGAACGGGTCGCCGCCGCCCTCGACCGCCTGGCCGGCGAGGTCGCCCCCGTGCTGGGCGAGGTCCGGGCCGTCGTCCGCACCGAACGCCGCATCCTGGAGGCCGAGGAGAACTTCCCCCGGACCCGCGCCACCGCGCTTATCACCGGGTGGGTGCCCGCCGAGGAGGTGTCGCTCGTCGAGCGCCGCCTCCGCGACCTCGTGGGCAACCGCTGCGTCATCGAGACCGCCGACGCCGGCGACGTGCCGGAACAGGAGGTGCCCGTCCTCCTGAAACACCCGCGGCTGCTCCGGCCGTTCCAGATGCTCGTTGCGGCGTACGGCCTGCCGGGGTACCGCGACCTGGAGCCGACCCTCTTCGTCGCGATCACGTTCCTGGGGATGTTCGGCATGATGTTCGGCGACATCGGTCACGGCGGCGTCCTGGCGGTGGGCGGTCTGCTGGGGGTGCTCTACGGCACGTCGCGGAAGGTTCGCGACGGCGGCGTCCTGCTGACGGCCGCCGGGGCCGCCAGCATCGTCTTCGGCTTCGTCTACGGCGAGTGCTTCGGCATCGAACTGGAGGGCCTCGCCCTCTGGCACAGCCCGCTCGACCCCGAGAGCACGATGGCGTTCATCTGGGCGGCCATCGTCGTCGGCATCGGCGTCATTACGCTCGGCCTGGTGCTGAACATCGTCAACCGCTTCCGCCGCGGCGAGTGGCTGGAGGGGTTCCTGGACCGGACCGGCGTGGTGGGCGGCGTCTTCTACTGGGCCTCGGTGGCCTTGTTCCTGCGGTGGGGCGTCCAGCAGCGGTCGGACCTGAACTGGCTGCTGGCCGTCCTCATCGTCGGGGCCCTCGTGGCGCTGCTCGTGCGCGAGCCCCTGCTGCGGGCCCTGTACCACCGCCGCGGCGAGGGCGGCGGCGAGGGCGAGGCGCAGGCAACCGGGCCCGGCCTCGTCGAGACGATCTTCGAGTCGGTCGTCGAGGTCTTCGAGACCGTCCTGACCTATTTCTCGAACACGATCAGTTTCGTCCGTCTGGCGGCGTACGCGATGAGCCACACCGCCATCCTGGTGGCCACCTTCCTGCTGGCCGACGAAGTGGCCAAGACCGCCGGCGCCGTCGGCGGGCCCGTCCGCGTCCTGGTCATCGTGCTGGGCAACGCGATGGCCATCGCCCTGGAGGGCATCATCGCCAGCGTCCAGGCGCTGAGGCTCCAGTGGTACGAGTTCTTCAGCAAGTTCCACGCCGGCGGCGGGCGGGCCTTCGAGCCGTTCCGCCTGACCGGCACCGACACCGAATCGCACACGCACAGGTAGGAGGAGTCCGATGCACGTTTGCCGTGGGATACTGCTGATGGCCGGCCTCGCGCTGCCGGCGGTGCTGGCGGTCGGGGCGGCCCGGGCGGCAGAGGCCGACGCCTCGGCCGTCGAGAAGGTCGAAGAGGGACTCGAGGACGTCACCGGCGCCGCGGACGCCGCCGACATGGCCGACGTCTACAAGACCATCGCCATCGCCGCCTCCGTCTCGTTCGTGACGGCGGTCAGTATCGTGGGCGCCGGGTTCGCGGTGGGCAAGGTGGGGTCGGCGGCCATCGGGGCGGCCGCCGAGAAGCCCGAACTCCTGACCCGGAGCCTGCTCTTCGTCGCCCTGGCCGAGGGCCTGGCCGTCCTCGGCTTTGCCGTCGCGATGATGCTTCTGGCGAAGATGTAAGACGGAGGGCGGAGCGCGGTCGGTCTGTGTACCGACCGCGCGGCGGGTACGGAGACCCGCCGCGCTCGCCCGGGGCGCGTGCTTTTGCTCCGCAAAAGCATGCCACCCCGCGCAAGGAGGTTGAGGTGAAGTTCTACTG
>CAZNYC010000066.1:10132-18845 GCA_964577175.1 uncultured Anaerolineales bacterium | reverse complement strand
TTGCTCCGCAAAAGCATGCCACCCCGCGCAAGGAGGTTGAGGTGAAGTTCTACTGCATCGCCGATGCCGATACCGTCCGCGGGTTCCGCCTGGCGGGCGTGGCCGGCGAGGCCGTCGACTCCGACGCCGAGGCCGCCGACGCCCTGGAGCGTGCGGCCCGGCGGCCGGACCTCGGTATCGTCGTCCTGACCGACGAGGTGGCGGCCGGCATCCGCGAGGCGGTCGATGCGCATCGCATGGAACGCGCCCGGCCGCTCCTCGTCGAGGTGCCGGGCCCCGCCGGCCGGATGCCCGGTCGCAAGACGCTGCGGCAGTTCGTCCAGGAGGCGGTCGGCATCCGCATCGGACAGGAGCAGGAGGAGGCAAGGGCGTGACGGACGAGGGCGCGGACCCGCAGCAGGTCCTGACGGACGAGATCCTGGCCGACGCCCGCCGGCAGGCCGACCGTCTGCGCCGCCGGGCTGAACGCGACGCCAAAGCGACGATCGAGAAGGCCGAGCGCGAGGCCGAGGCCGACCGCACCGAGCGCCTCGACAAGGCCCGCGCCGAGGCCGACCGCCGGCGCCGGCGGACCCTCGCCTCCGTGCCCGTCGAGGAAGGCCGCATGCGCGCCGCCCGCATCGAGGAGGCGCTGGAGGGGATCCGCGCGGCGGCGCGGGAGCGGCTCCTCGCCCGCCAGGGGTACGACTACCGCGCGGCGCTGGTGCGCCTCGCCGGCGAGGCCCTCGCCGCCATGGACGGGCAGACGTTCGTCCTGGAACTGGCCGAGGCCGACCGCGACACGCTCGGGCCGGACCTGGCGGCCGCCGTCCGCGACCGCGACGGGCGCGAAGGGCTCGACGTGGCCCCGGCGGCCGAGCCGGCGGACATCGCCGGCGGCGTCATCGTCCGCGACGCCGAGGGACGGCAGCGGTGGGACAACAGCCTCGCGGCGCGCCTGGAGCGCCTCTGGCCGGCGCTGCGGCGGCGGGTGGCGGCGGAGACCGGACTGCTCGGCAAGCGGCAAAAGAACAATCATGAACAAGAAACACCCAACACTCAATCATGAAGGACCGGGCCTTCAGCCCGGGTGGGTTGTCATTCTGAGCGGGCGTAGCGAGCGAAGAATCTCGCCGTGCGAGACGGCAAAACGGCAACGATCAAGGCGAGATTCTTCGGTGTCGCGGTACACCACGACACCTCAGAATGACAAACGCGGGCATGAGGTTTGCCCCGCCCAGTAAACGCCGAAGGGAGCAGCAGGGCATGAGTACCGACGTCCAGCACGCCGCGGCGCGGGTCACGCGGGTGACGGGGCCGATCGTCCGGGCCACCGGCCTGCGCGCCGCCGGCATGTACGAGGTCGTGGAGGTCGGCCGGCTGGGCCTCGTGGGCGAGGTCGTCCGCATCGACGGCGACGTCGGCACGATCCAGGTGTACGAGGACACGTCGATGCTCGGCCCGGGGGCGCCCGTCCGCCGGACGGGGGCGCCGCTGTCGGTCCGCCTGGGGCCGGGCCTGGTGGGCAACATCTTCGACGGCACCCAGCGTCCGCTGCGGGCCATCCGCGACCGGCACGGGGCGTGGGTTCGCCGCGGCGAGAAGGTGCCGCCCCTCGATACCGACCGGCAATGGCCGTTCGAGCCCAAGACCGAGGCCGGCGCCGACGCCCTGCCCGGCACGGTGCTGGGCGAGGTGGCCGAGTCGGGCCTCGTCTGCCACCGCATCCTCGTCCCGCCGGGCATCGAAGGCCGCCTGGCCTGGCTCGCCGAGCCGGGCGCGTACACCATCGAAGAGCCCGTCGCGCGGGTCGAGACCCCGGGCGGCGAGCGCGAGGTGACGATGGTCCAGTCCTGGCCGGTCCGCACCGCCCGGCCCATCGCGGAGCGCCTGCGCGTTGCCGAGCCGCTCGTGACGGGCCAGCGGATCATCGATACGTTCTTCCCCCTGGGCAAGGGCGGGACGGCCGCCATCCCCGGCGGGTTCGGCACGGGCAAGACCATCACGCAGCACCAGTTGGCCAAGTGGTCGGACGCCGACATCATCGTCTACATCGGGTGCGGGGAGCGCGGCAACGAGATGACCGACGTCCTGCGCTCGTTCCCGGAACTGGTGGACCCGTGGGCCGGCCGGCCGCTCATGGAACGGACCATCCTCATCGCGAACACGAGCAACATGCCGGTGGCGGCGCGCGAGGTCTCCATCTACACGGGCATCACCCTGGCCGAGTATTACCGCGACCAGGGCCGCAACGTCGCCGTCTTCGCCGATTCGACGAGCCGGTGGGCGGAGGCGCTGCGGGAACTCAGTGCGCGCCTGGAGGAGATGCCGGCCGAGGAGGGGTTCCCGGCCTCCCTGCCGACGCGCCTGGCCCAGTTCTACGAGCGGGGCGGGGCGGTCGAGACGCTCGGCGCCGGGCCCGGGTCGGTCTCCATCGTGGGGGCGGTCAGCCCGCCCGGCGGCGACTTCTCCGAGCCCGTCACGCAGCACACCCGCCGGTTCATCCGCTGCTTCTGGGCCCTGGACACCGAACTCGCCAACGCCCGCCACTATCCGTCCATCCACTGGCTCCGCTCCTACAGCGAGTACACCGACGACGTGGCCGCCTGGTGGGACCGCCAGGCCCCCGAGTGGCAGACGCTCCGCGGCGAGGCGATGGGCGTGCTCCAGCGGGAGGAGCGGCTCCAGCAGATCGTCCAACTCGTCGGGCCCGACGTCCTGCCCGACACGCAGCGCCTCGTCCTCCTGGTGGCCGAGATGTTGAAGAACGGGTTCCTGGCCCAGAGCGCGTTCGACGAGAAGGACGTGTACTGCACGCCGAAGCGGCAGGTGGCGCTGCTCAGGATCATCATGATGGTGTACCGGCGGGGGCGGGAGAGCATCCAGGCCGGCGCCCCGCTCGCCGAACTCCGCGCCCTGCCGTGCATCGCCGACGTCATGCGGGCCAAGGGCGCCTACGGCAACGAGGAGTTGGAGGACCTGGAAGCGTTCGAGGCCAAGGTCGCCGCCGACCTCGATGCGTTTGAGAAGCAGTACGCGAAGTAACGGCCAAACAACAATCATGAACAAGGAACACCGAACACCCACTGATGAAGGAACCGGGCCTTCGGCCCGGGTAGGTAGGTTGTCATTCTGAGGGAGCGAAGCGACCGAAGAATCTCGCCGTGTATGCCGTTTTGTGACGCAGACTACTCAACGACCACGGCGAGATGCTTCGCTTCGCCCAGAGTTTGTGACTTTATTGCTGCGTGGCTCAACGAAGCGCCCCGACGCCCTCGAAAACTGCGGTCCCAAGAGCCGAAGCCCAATAAAGTCACAACCTCTCAGCATGACATCGCATGTGCAGGCAGACGCAGGCGAAGCACGGATGAGAGGGCAGGCGTGAGCGACGAAACGCAGACCATCCAGGACCGCGGGCTCGAATACGTGGGCGCGGCGCGCCTCGACGGGCCGCTGCTCGTCGTCGAGCGCGTCCGCGGCGCCGGGTACGACGAGGTGGTCGAGGTGCGCGACCCCACGGGTCGGCGCCGCCTCGGCCGGGTGCTCGACGTGTCCGAGGCGCGCGTCGTCGTCCAGGTGCTGGAGGGCACGACGAACCTGGCGGGCGAGACGACGCGGACCCGCTTCCTGGGCGAGAGTTTCCGCCTGCCGGTCTCGGCGCGCATGCTCGGCCGCGTCTTCGACGGCCTGGGCCGGCCGATGGACGGCGGCCCGGCGCCGCTCGCCCCCGACCGGCGCGACATCAACGGTCTGCCGATCAACCCGGACGCCCGTCAGTACCCGCGGGAGTTCATCCAGACGGGCATCTCGGCGATCGACGGCATGAACGCCCTCGTGCGCGGGCAGAAGTTGCCGATCTTCTCCGGCAACGGACTGCCGCACGATCGCCTCGCGGCCCAGATCGTCCGCCAGGCCCGGCTGCTGGAGGAGGAAACGGAGTTCGCGGTGGTCTTCGCCGCCATGGGCGTCAAGCACGACGTGGCCCAGTACTTCGTCCGGACGTTCGAGGACTCGGGCGCCCTGGCGCGGGTGACGATGTTCCTCTCGCTGGCCGATGCGCCGAGCGTGGAACGCCTGCTCACCCCCCGCGCCGCCGCCACCCTGGCCGAGCACCTCGCCTTCGACCTGGGCCGGCACGTCCTCGTGCTGATGACGGACATGACGAACTACTGCGAGTCGCTCCGCGAGGTGGGCACCGCGCGCGGCGAAATCCCCGGCCGCAAGGGCTACCCCGGGTACCTGTACTCGGACCTGGCGGGCCTGTACGAGCGCGCGGGGCGCATCGAGGGCTCCGGCGGGTCCATCACGCAGATGGCCATCCTCACGATGCCCTCCGACGACATCAGCCATCCCGTGCCGGACCTCACGGGGTACATCACGGAGGGGCAGATCGTCCTGGAGCGGGACCTCTTCCAGCGGGGCATCTATCCGCCCATCGCCGGGCTGCCGAGCCTGTCGCGCCTCATGAAGGACGGCGTCGGCGAGGGGTACACGCGCGAGGACCATCCCGTCCTGGCGAGCCAACTCTTCGCCGCCTACGCCCACGTGAAACGGGTGCGCGGCCTGGCGGACGTCATCGGCGAGGAGGAACTGAGCCTGCTGGACAAGACGTACCTGGAGTTCGGCGAGGCGTTCGAGCGGCGGTTCCTGGGCCAGGAGGAAACCGAGAACCGGTCCATCCACCAGACGCTGGACCTGGGGTGGGACGTGCTCTCGATCCTGCCGCGCGACCAGCTCCACCGCGTGGGCGAGGCGATGCTCGATGCGCATTATCGGGAGGAGAAAAGCGAAGGCGAAAGGCAAAGCGACAATGATGAACAAGGAATGATGAATGAGGAACGGTGAAGTGACCGGGCCTTCGGCCCGGGTGGATACGCGCCGTCATTCTGAGGAGCCCGAAGGGCGACGAAGAATCTCGCCGTGCGAACAGCAAAACGGCAACGATCGAGGCGAGATGCTTCGCTTCGCTCAGCATGACAGGCTGCGCATGGCAACGAATGACGTGAAAGACGCACCATGGCCAAACTGAACATCGCGCCGACCAGGTCGAACTACCTGGACCTCTCTCGCCGCCTGGACCTGGCCGAGGAAGGGTACGATCTGCTGGAGCAGAAGCGGCAGATCCTCATCTTCGAGTTGATGAGCCGCCTCGGCCGGGCCCGCGACGCTCAGCGCCGGGCCGAGGAGGCGATGGCCCGCGCCCACGCCGCCCTCGCCGAGGCCGTGCTCAGCGTGGGTGCCGACGCGCTGGACCGGGCGGCCCTGGGGGTCTCGGTCCGGCACGAGGCGGAGATCGACGAGCAGGCCCTCATGGGCATCCGCCTGCCGGAGGTCGCCGTCACCAGCGAGGAGCCGGGCGCCCAGTTCGGCGTCGTCGGGACGGGGGCGGCGACGGATGCGGCGATGCGGCGGTTCGCCGAGGCGCTCCAGGTCCTCGGGGAACTGGCGGAACTCGAAAACGCCGTCCTGCGCCTGGCGCGCGAACTGCGCAAAACCCAGCGCCGCGTCAACGCACTCTCCAAGATATTTATCCCAAACTATAGCGAGACGATCGACTCCATCGTGGACAGCCTCGAGGAACGCGAACGCGAATCGCTCGTCATCATGAAGATGGTCAAGGAGCGCCTCGCCGGCGAAGGCGAAGGGGGCAGCCGCCATGGCTAAACCGAGCATCCGGCACATCCTGGTTCTCGTGGACGGGACCGACGCCTCGTACCACGCCGCCGACGCCGCCATCGACCTGGCCCGCGACCTGGGCGCCGCCCTCACGGCCATGGCGGTGGTCGATACGGAGACGCTGCGGCAACTGCTGTCGGCCCGGATCCTCGTCGATGCCGAGATGGGCGAGTTCGAGAGCGAACTGGAGGAATCCTCCCGCCGGCAACTGGCCGAGGTCGTCGAACGCGCCGCCGGCCGCAAGGTTGTGGCCGAGCAGGTCCTGCTGACGGGCAACACCGAGACCATCGTGCCGCGCGAGGTCCGCCAGCGCGAGGTGGACCTGATCGCCCTGGGCGGGTTCCAGTCGAGCAAGATCTCGCGCGACCTCCTGGCGCGCCAGCGCCAGCAGATCATCGACCGCGCCGCGTGCCCCGTCCTGGTCGTGAAGTAGCCGCGAGCCGCGCGCGAAGACTCCCTCTCCCTTGATGGGAGAGGGATGGGGTGAGGGTGAAGCAGATTGTGTGGCCCGGCCAGATTGCCCGGCCGGGAGATCGTGGCCGCGACGCGCAGCGGAGCGGGGACAGGGCCGCGAGCCGCGAGCAATGGGCGGCCCGGCCGGCCCATTCGACTTCACTCAGGGCATGCCTTGCCCGGCCGGAAAGATACGGGCCGTCGCGGCGCACGGCCGGACGAGACCGGCCGTGGCACGTGCCGGCGATGTAGGCCGCGGCGTGCCGCGGCTCATCCAATTATAGGAGAGCGGTGATGCAAGTGCGCATGCTGCGTAGCACGATGCTCGTGGTCCTCCTCGCCTGCACGACTGCCGCGGCCGGCGAGGGCGGCGAATCCGACATGGTCCCGTACACCATCGACTGGACGAAGGCCGGCGAGAGCGTCGTCGATATGTCCGGCTACCTGGACCCGCCGGCCGGCAAGGGCGGGTTCGTCAAGGTCGACGGCGAGCACCTTGTGCGGCCGGACGGGACGCGCCTCCGCATCTGGGGCATCAATGTGTGCGGGCCGAACGCCTTCCCGCCCAAGGACGTGGCCGCCACCGTCGCCGACGACCTGGCCCGCTGCGGCATCAACGCCGTCCGGTTCCATCACCTGGACAGCCGGTGGAGCCCGCTGCTCGACAAGTCGCGCAAGGACACGCAGCACTTCGACCCGGACGCCCTCGACCGCCTCGACTTCTTCGTCGCCGAACTCGTCAGACGCGGCATCTGGTCGAACCTGAACCTGAACGTCGGCCGCCGCTTCACCGCCGCCGACGGGGTGCGGGACGCCGAGTACCTGGGCTACGGCAAGTCGGCCACGTACTTCAATCCGCGGCTCGTGGAACTCCAGCACGATTACGCCCGCCGGCTTCTCACGCATCGCAATCCGTACACGGGGAACGAGTACCGCCGCGAGCCGGCCGTCGTCACGGTTGAACTCGTCAACGAGAACTCCGTCCTCGAAGGGTGGGTGAACGGGCGCCTCGTGGGCAAGAACGTGGAGAAGCCGGGCACCTGGACGCCCATCCCCGTCTCCTACGCCGAGGAACTCACGGGCCAATACAATGCGTGGTTGCGGGAGCACGTGCCGGCTGCGGACCTCGCGGCCATCCGCAAGGAGGTCGGCGCCGACCGCGTGCCGCGCCTGAAGCCCGACCGGTTCGCCAAGGCCTCCGCCCTGCGGTTTCGCACCGAGGCCCGGTTCTACATCCACCTGGAGGAGACGTTCTTCCGCGGCATGCGGCACCTGTTGAAGGAGGAGTTGGGCGTGCGGCCGCCCGTCGTCGGCACGGCCGACCACAGCGACCGCACGTGCGCCTACGCCCACGTCCGCAGCAACCTGATCCTCGATTATGTGGACGGGCACGGCTATTGGCAGCACCCGCACACGCACGGCGAGTTCCGCATCCGGAACACGCCGATGGCGAACGACCCGCTCGATTCCACGGTCGTCCAGTTCGCGCGGACGCCCGTCGTCGGCCGGCCGTACACCATCAGCGAGACGAACCACCCGTACCCGGCCGAGTGGGCCTCGGAGGGCATTCCCGTCCTCACCGCCTACGCCCTCTTCCACGACTGGGACGGCATCTACTGGTTCACGTGGGGGGCCGGGCGGCTCCGCCCCCGCAAGCGGACCTATCGCCGATACTTCGAGATATCCAATGATCCGGTCAAGATGACGCACCTGGCCGCGTGCGCGCCGCTGTGGCACCGCAAGGATCTCGCGAGTGCGAAGCGGTGCATCGTCCGCACGTACACCGAGACGGAGATGATCGAGGGCCTCAGGATGGACCGCAAGGAGCGGCCGTTCTTCGACCCGGCCTTCCCGCGCTCGGTGCCCCTTGTCCACGCCACGCGCTGGACGCCGGACGGTGAGGCCACGCCGTACCCGGACGCCGCGCCCCTCGGCAAGATCGAGGCCGACACCGGCCAACTGGGCTGGTACGGGGCCGACGCGAAGCAGGGACGGGTGGTCGTCGACTCGCCTCACACGCAGGCGCTGGTGGGCTTCGTCGGCAAGGCGTCCCGGACGCCGGCGAACCTCGCCGCCGACATCGACACGCCGTTTGCCACGGTGTACCTCACGTCCCTGGACGGCGAGCCGATTGAATCCGCCGGCCGGCTGCTCCTGACGGCGACGGCCACCGCCGCTCACACGGGTTTCGAGTGGAACCCCGACCGCAAGACCGTCAAGCAGTGGGGCCGGTTCCCGACGGTCATCGAACCGGTGCGCGGCACGGTGACGCTGACGGGGCTGAAGGGCGAAGGGTCCGTCACGTATCAGCCGCTGACCGCCGAGGGCCGGCCGCTCGGCGATCCTCTCCCGGCCGAAGACACGAACCTCGGCCCGCGTCTGCGTCTCGGCACCCCGCCCGCGACGTGGTACAGGGTGGAAGTGAAGTAGCCGCAAGCCACAAGCGGCAAGCCGCAAGCGGTGTGTGGCCCGGCCGGCCCATTCGACTTCGCTCAGGGCATGCCTTGTCCGGCCGGGAGCGCGCGATGTAGGCCGCGCCGCGCCGCGGCAGACTTCGCTCAGGGCATGCCTTGTCCGGCCGGGAGCGCGCGATGTAGGCCGCGCC
>CAZNYC010000066.1:2329-10032 GCA_964577175.1 uncultured Anaerolineales bacterium | reverse complement strand
GCGCCGCGGCAGACGGGTGCGCCCCTGCGCGCAAGGTTGTCATTCCGAGCGAGCGCAGCGAGCCGAGGAATCTCGCCGTGCGTTCAATCGCCCCTCCGGGGCTCCTGGAATTGACGGCGCCGCGTTTCCACTGGCCCCCGTGGCTACAGCCCAACCGCCCCCCCTGACGGGGCGGACGAGAAAAGGCCCATGCCGCGGCGCGCCGCGGCCTACGCGTTCGTCTCTTCGTCGGAGGCTCGTGGCTCGCGGCCGCTTTCTGCCGTTGGCTTGCGGCTTGCCGCCTGCCGCTTGGGCCTGTCCTCACTCGTGCCGCAGGGCCCGGATCGGGTCCATCTGCGCCGCCCGGTAGGCGGGGTACACGCCGCTGGCGACGCCGACGACGATGCTCGTGCCGAGGGCCAGGATGACGGCCCCCGGTGTCACGACGGTGCGGCTGAGGGTGGAGAGCGCCGCCTCGCCGCCCACGCCCAGCATCGTCGCGGCCTTGGTCAGCAGTTGCGGGATGACGACCGCGAAGAGGACGCCCACGGGCACGCCGACGGCCCCGCCCACGCCGGAGAGGACGACCGTCTCGACGAGGAACTGGCTGATGATGTCTTTGCGTTTTGCGCCGAGGGCCCGGCGGATGCCGATCTCGCGGGTCCGTTCCGTCACGGTCGCGAGCATGATGTTCATGATGCCGATGCCGCCCACGATGAGGCTGATGGCGGCGATCGAGACGCCCAGGATCGCAAACAGCCACTGTGTCCGCTCCAGGGCTTCGAGGCGTTCCAGGGGCACCCGGACGGCCCAGTCCTTCTTGCCCGGGTCGTGGAAACGCTCGAGCAGGCCCGTAATGATGGCGGCGGCGGGGCGGACCTGCTCGGGTTCGGGCACCTTGACGGTAATCTCGTGGAGTTCGCATATCTCGAAACTGCGCGTGCCGGCGGAGCGGTCGATGAGGGTCTCGCCGAACCGGTGCCGGGCGGCCGTCAGGGGAATGTAGATGGTGCGGTCGTAGTCGGCGTCCTCGCTGCCGCCCGACGCCTTGCCGCGCTCCTCCATCACGCCGACCACGCGGTAGGTGTAATCGCCCAGCCAGAGGTTCTCGCCGACCGCGTCGGACCGGGGAAAGAGTTTCCGCGCGATGCCGGCGCCCAGGACGCACACGTTGTCCACCTTCCGCTGGTCGACGGGCGTGAGCCACCGGCCCCGCGCCACGCCGATGCCGTACGTCTCGTCGTACCACGGGACGGTGCCGAGCACCTCGGCCCGTGTGCGGCTGGTCAGGTACCGGGCGACGACGGGGATGCGCCGGGCCGGGACGACCACCTCCGCCGTCGGGATGGACGACTGGATGCGTTCGGCGTCCTCGTAGGTCAGGCCGTAATTGATCGCCACGCCGCTCGTGGTGTTCTGGTCGGTGGTGGACTCGCTCTCGGCGGGCTTGACGGCCTCGACGATGATGTTCGTGGCGCCCATGCGGCGGACTTCGTCCTTCATCTTCTCCCCGATGCCGCGCACCACGGCCAGGGTGGCGATGACGGCCGTCACGCCGAACAGGATGCCCAGCATCGTCAGGACGCTGCGGCCGGGATGGACGAGCAGGCTTCGGATGCCCAGCCGGAGAATCTCGGTGGATTTGAAGGAGAGCATCTCGTGTTCACTCGGTCAGTGCGTTGGGACTGCAGGTTCTTGTGGGCAGCGGGTCTCCGCACCCGCCGCGCCCGGATCGTTCATTTCGCTTCCGCGGGGCGGTACGGAGACCCGCCGCGCTCCCAACGGCGCGGCCCGCAAGCGGGCCGGCGCACATTGGCCGCGTTCCGCGTTCGTCTCGGCTCTGGAAGGTCCGATTACCCTATCGGGGCCGCAGGTGCCGTCACGCCTCCCCATTGACGACCTTCCCGTCGGCCATGCGGACGATGCGGTGGGTCCGCTCGCCCACCTGCGGGTCGTGGGTCACGACGATGAGCGTCCGGCCGCGCTCGGCCAGCGCGTCGAAGAGGTCGAGGATGTCGCTGCCGGTGTGGGAGTCGAGGTTGCCGGTCGGCTCGTCGGCCAGGAGGATGAGCGGGTCGTTCGAGAGGGCCCGGGCGATGGCGACCCGCTGCTGCTCTCCGCCGCTGAGTTCCGCCGGACGGTGCCGGGCGCGGTCGCCCAGGCCGACGCGGTCGGCGAGTTCGGCGGCGCGGGTGCGGCGCCGGCGTCGCGGCACGCCCTGGTAGAAGAGCGGCACCTCGATGTTATCCAGGGCCGAGAGTTGCGGAATCAGGTTGAACGACTGGAAGACGAAGCCGATCCGCCGCCCCCGCACCTCGCTCAGGGCGGCGTCCGAGAGGCGCGACACGTCCTGCTCGCCAAGCACGTACCGGCCGCCGCTCGGCCGGTCGAGGCACCCCATGAGGTTCAGCAGGGTGCTCTTGCCGGAGCCGGAGGGCCCCATGACGGCGAGGTAATCGCCCTCCTCGACGGTCAGATTCACGCCGCGCAGCGCGTCGACGGAAACGTCGGCGCTCATGCGGTAGGTCTTCTGGAGGTCGATGAGGCGGGCGAGGCTCACGGCGTCTCCTCCGCGCTGCGGCCGCGCCGCCCGCGCCCTCCGCCGCCGCCGTCGCTGCCCGTCCGGTTGCCGGACCCGTCCGTTCGGTCGGCCGATTCGCCGCCCTGCCTGGCCTTCTGGAGTTGCTGGAGGACGCCTTTGCGCTGGTCTTCCGGCAGGTTTTCGAGGCGCTCCCGCATTTTCTTTCTCTGCTCGGGCGAGAGGTTCTTGAGGTCGGGCATCCCGCCGCGGCGCGGGCCGGCCTCCGGGTCCGATTTGCCGGACGCGGATGTCTTGCGTCCGTCCCCGGCGCCGGCGTCGTCGCCCCAATCGGCCGGGGCGGCTTCCTCGGGCGGCCTGGTGCCCTCGGGGACGTCCAGGGCGGGGGCGTTCTGCGGCCGGTACAGGTACACGCGTTCGCCCTCCTTCAGCCCGTCGCGGATTTCGGCCCGCTGCTGGTTCGAGAGGCCGACCGTCACCCGCCGCGTCTCGATGCCGTCCGGCCCGTCGACGTAGACCACCTGGAACCCCTTTTCCACGTGGACGGCCGAGATGGGCACCTGGAGGACGTCGTCGCGCCGGTCGATGAGGATCTCGACCTGGGCGCTCATGCCGGGCTTCAGGCCCTCGGGCGTCTCCTCCAGCGTCACCTCGGTGGTGTAGGTCTTGAGGCCCGGGTTCAGCCACCAGTTCGTCCGGTCGGGCATGACGGCGATCTTCGTGACGTTGCCGGTCAGGCGCGCCTCGGGCAGGGCGTCGATACGCACCAGCGCGCGGTCGCCGGTATCCACCTGTTTGACGACGGACTCGTGGAGCCGGACCTCGACGTTCATCTCCGAGAGGTCGGGCAGTTTGATGAGTTCCTGCTGGTGGCGGACGGTGGAGCCGGCCTCCAGGGGCTCGTCGCTGCCGCCGCGGCGGCCGCGGCCGGTGTCGAAGACGACCATGCCGGGCTGGGGCGCGGTGATGGTGGTGGCGGCGAGTTGCTCGCGGACCTTTTCGAGGTTCGTTTCCTCCAGCCGCAGCGCCTCGCGCTTGTTGTCGAGGTCCGTCTGGGCGGTGTCGACGTCGCTCTGGGTCCGGGCGTCGACGCGGTCGCGTTCGCGGCCGGCTTCGAGCCAGTCGGTGTAGTATTGCTCGGCCATCTTGGGGAACTCGTAGCGGAGGAAGAGGTCGAGGGCGGTGCGGGCCTGGCCGAGGGCCACGTCCATCCGCTTGGCCTTGAGTTCGTCGGCCTCCAGTTCCGTCCGGGTCACGTAGCCGCGGCTCTCGAGTTTGCGAGTCCATTCGACGGTGCTGTTGGCGCGTTGGAGTTCCTCCTGCGCCAGGTCGATGTCGCTCTGGAGTTTGAGTTTCTGCTGAAGCGCCTCGCCGCCGAGACGCTCGTCATTGACGAGGTTGTCGAAATCGGCCTTCGCCCCGGCCGCGATGACGACGTCGGCGAGGTCGGCCCCGAGGTATTTTCTCAGGTCGAGCAGGGCGAATTTGACGGCCAGTTCGGCTTCCGCCAAGAGGCTCTCGCGGGTGCTCTTCGCGATGACGTACGCCTTGTCGGCCTTTTCGTAGGCGGCCTTGGCGGTCTTGTACGCCATTTCCTGCGAACGGAGTTTCTCCTCCAGGGCGGCCGCATCCAGCCGGACCAGTTCGTCGCCCTTCTTGACGAGCGTGCCTTCCTCGATGACCCAGACGACGGTGCTAGTGCCCTCGACCTCGCAGCGGACGACCGTGGACCGCGTGGCGTCCGCCTCGCCGCTCTCGGTGATGCTGACGACGAGCGGCTCGCGGACGGCGGGCGCCACCCGTCCGGACGCCCCCGGCTGCGAGGCGCCGTCACCCATCCCCGTCCAGACGGCGATGCCGGCCGCCAGCACCACGGCGGCGCCGACGACGAGGCCCGGCCGGACCCATCGCCCCGACGTGACCGCCGCCTTCTCCGGCGCGGTCGCCGGGCTACTCGTCGCCGTTGTCTGTAAGGATCCATCCATGGATCTGTCCCTTGTCGTCAACGGTCAGCGTGCCGAGGTCCCGGGCGAACTGGAGGCCGGCGATGGTGTGGTCCACGAGGGCGGCGGTCAGCGCGTTGCGCGCGTCGAGGAGGTCGGCCTCGGCATCGAGGAGGTCGCGCTGTTCGACGCGGCCGGCCTGGAGCAGCAGCCGGGTCGACTCCACCCGCCGCTGGGCCAGGGCCACGCTGCGTTTCTGGATATCGTAACTTTCCCGCGCCTGATGGAGGCGCCGGTGCGCCTGCCGCACGTCCAGCACCACGTTGTCGCGGGCCGCTTCGAGGGCCCGGCGAGCGGCCTGCTCGGCGATCTGGGTCTCCCGCAGGGCGTTGCGTTCCGTCAGGCGGTCCACCGGCAGGTCGATGTCGAGCCCCACGCTGTAATCGCCGCGCGCCAGCCGGATGCGGGCCGACTGCACCGCGTCCGCCCGCGGCGTGTACCCGATGCTCGCCACCAGGTCCACGTCGCCCTCCAGGCCGTCCTCGGCGACCACGATCTTGCGGCCGGCGTCATCGAGGGCGCCGCGGGTGTTCGCGAGGTCGAGCCGTGTCGCCAGCGCCGTCGCCGTCGCGTCCAGCAGGGGCTGTTCCATGCGCTGGAGGCCGCCGTGGTGGAGGCGGTCGAGTTCGCTCGGCACGAGGGTGATTTCGGCGGTCACCGGGATGCCGAGCGTCAGTTTGAACGCATCGAGCGCATTGATATAGCGTTCGCGCTCGACGATCCACCGGTTGTACGCCGCAAACTCGCTCTGCCGGGCCTGGTCCACCTCGAACTCCGGCAGCCGCTCGGCCTTGGCCAGCCATTCCGACTGCTGCCGGCCCCGCTGGAGGCTCTCGTAGTTGTTCCAGGCGTTCATGACGGCGTCGCGGCTCTGGAGCGTCTGGAGGTACTCCGACGCCACGCTGACGGCGAACGTCTTCTCGAACCGCGCGAACGAGCGGATGGCGTAGACGGCGTTGCGCTCCGCCTGGAGCAGGTTTTCCTGGACGACCTGGCGCCCCGCGCCGCGCCACAGAGGCTGGGCCAGCGAAAAGTCCAGCGCCGCGTCCACCGTGTCGCCGAGTTCCTTATTCAGATATTTCAGCGCCGTCACGCCCAGGCTGCCCGCCACGACGGCGCCGTCGGCCAACTGCTGCGACACGCCCACCTCGGCCCCGGGGTCCCACGAGCGAACGCGGCCGGTGCCCGACTGGAAGTCGCTCGTGTAGTCCACCGTGCCCGTGGCGAACGGCTGCGGCCGGAACAGGTACCGCTGAAACGTCAGCGCCAGCGCCGAGAGGTACACCTCCTCCTTGCGGGACTGGTACTCGCGGCTGGTGCGGACGGCGACGCGCATCGCCTCGGCCATCGTCAGATGGACCGCTTCGGGGGCGGGTTCCGGAACGGGCGGCGGCAGTTCGGCGGGGATGATGTCTTCGAGGGCGGCCGGGGGCCGGTCGAGAATCGCCTCCGCCTCGGCCGCCGGTCCCCCCGCCGCCGCGGCTTCGGCCGGGGCGGCTCCTTCGGCGGGGACCTCCGGCCCCTCGGGCGCGGCATCGTCGGCAGGGCCCGGCGGCGCCACGGGGCGCGTGTCATCGGGAGGACCGGCCGCGTCGGCCGGGCCGGCGGCCTCGCTCGCCGTTTCCAGCACCTCCACCGCGTCCGGACGCGGTCGCACGTTGAACATCCGGACCCGCCCGAGCGCGTCCGCTTCCTTCTCCGCCACGATGCCGTACACTTCCCGGTCGGCGTCTTTGGTGTACCACTCGGCCGAGCAGCCGGCCAGCAGCGCCGCCGCCAGCATCGTGAAAAGCGTGGTGGGCCGTCTCGTCATGGCAGGGTCACCTGAATCGCGGAATCAGGCAGCCGATTGTACCGATGCGCCCCCGCAAAAGCAACGTCGGCACGGGCGGCCGGGGCTCCATCCGGATGGGCGCGCACCGCCCGCGTGTCCACGCACCGTTCAACGATTCCGACGGCCGTTCATTGCACGGAACTTCCTCCTTACGCCGCTTTGTTCAGGCTTTGTTTTGACAGGCGGCCGGGGACCCGCGTAGAATAGCCCCGCCAATGTCGGGAGGGAGGTCTGCTCGAATGAATCGGACGGCAACGGGGATTCTGCTGCTGGCGTGCGCGGTCGGCCTGGCCACCGGATGCCAGCGCGAAGACGCCATGCGCCACTACGGCACGGGGTACCTGCACCTGGAGGCGGGGCGCCTGGACGAGGCGATCCGGCAGTTCGAGTCCGCCATCCAATTGGACGACGACCTGGCCTTGGCCTACGTCGGCCTCGGCGACGCCTACCGCGAGCAGGGGCAGTTTGAGAACGCCGTCGACCCCTACCGGGCGGCGGTGGCCCAGCAGCCCCGCGAGTACACGTTTCAGTATCGCCTCGGCCGGGTGTACCAGGCGCTGGAGCGCGACCCCGAGGCCGCCGACACCTACGAGCAGGTTGTGGGCCTGAACCCGGACTACGTCCCCGCTCGCGTGAACCTGGGGGTCGTGTACTTCCGCCTGGGGGACCTCCAAAAGGCCGAGGCCCATTCCCTGGAGGCCACCGAACTCGACCCGAACCACGCGTTCGCCTGGTCGAACCTCGGGGCCGTCTACGACGCCCAGGGCGAGATGCACCGCGCCATCGCCGCCTACCGCAAGAGCATCGCCCTGGACGACGACCAGGGCCCCGTCCACGTGAACCTCGGCACGGCCTACCTGAAACAGGGCCGGTATGACGAGGCCCTGGAGGAACTCAAGAAGGCCGGCGAAATCGCTCCGAACGACCCGATCGTCCGCAAACGGCTGGCGTTCGCGTACAGCAAGAAGAAACGGTACGGGGCGGCGATCGAGCAGTTGCAGCCCATCCTGGAACAGGACGCCGGCGCGTGGGATGTTCGCAACAGCCTCGCGGCCATCTACATGATTCTGTATCTGCGGCACCCGGATCAGGATCGGCTCCGCCAGAGCGCCCTGGAGCAGTGGCACAAGAGCCTGGAGACGAACCCCGACCAGCCCGCCATCCGCCGCCAGGTGGCCGAGTGGTCCAAGCCCCTCAAGCCGACGCAGGCCTCGGCCGAGGCCGCGCCCGCCGAGACGGAGGCCACGTCCGAACCGCCCGCCGAGGAGTCCGAGCCCGAGAAGAAACCGGCCGAGAAGGCCGAGCCCGAGAAGAAACCGGCCGAGAAGGCCGAGCCCGAGAAGAAACC
>CAZNYC010000066.1:0-2229 GCA_964577175.1 uncultured Anaerolineales bacterium | reverse complement strand
AACCGGCCGAGAAGGCCGAGCCCGAGAAGAAACCGGCCGAGAAGGCCGAGCCCGAAAAGAAGCCGGAATCCGAGAAGAAGCCCGAGGCGAAACCGGACGAGGGCCAACCCGACGCCGCCGACGGGGACAAGAAGGACGGGCAGGCCGGGGCCGAACCCGACCTCACCATCCCCGAGAACATCCTCGGTGAGGACGATGAGCGGGAGGCAGAGGATTCCGACGACCTCTTTCTGAACCCCGAGGCGTTCGGCGGCGGCAAGGAGGGCGAGTCGAAGAAGGATTCGCCCGAGCCGTAACCGCCGCCGCGGGGTGAACGTGCCCTCGACTCGGATGGTATCGGCGTCGCCATGAAGGTTGTCACCCTGAGCCAAGCGAAGGGTCTCGCCGTGCGAGCCGCCAAGGGACAATGACCGCGGCGAGATTCTTCAGCCCGCAAGCGGGCCTCAGAATGACAATGGTCAATGCGTATGCCCGTCAGGGCGAGGTGTATTGCGAGTCGCCCGTCCGCGGCCGCCCCGGCCGCCACCGTCGTTTGCTTTCTTGAAGGAACATCCGTCCCATGACGCCGTCTGAGACCGCGACCGTCCGCACCCGCATTGCGCCGAGCCCCACCGGCGAGGCCCACATCGGGAACCTGTACGTGGCCCTGGTGAACTGGGCGATGGCCCGCCAGGGGGGCGGGCAGTTCCTCGTGCGCATCGAGGACACCGACCGTGCCCGCTTCGTCGAGGGGGCCGAGCAGGTCTTCCTCGACGTCCTCGACTGGCTCGGCCTCGACCACGACGAGGGGCCGGACGTCGGTGGCCCGGTCGGCCCGTACCGCCAGAGCGAGCGGCTGGGCCTGTACCGCGAACACGTCGACCGCCTGCTCGCCGCCGGGCACGCGTACCGCTGCTTCTGCCCGCCGGAGCGGCTGGCCGAGGTCCGCAAGACCCGGCAGAAGGCCGGCCAGGCCACGGGGTACGACCGCCGGTGCCGGGGCCTGCCGGCCGAGGAATCCGACCGCCGGGCCGCCGACGGCGAGCCGCACACCGTCCGCCTGGCCGTCCCGATGGAGGGCCAGACCCGCTTCGCCGACGGCCTTCGCGGCGACATCGTCATCGACAACCGGGAGATCGACGACCAGGTCCTCCTGAAGTCCGACGGCTACCCCACCTACCACCTGGCGGTCGTCGTCGACGACCATCTCATGGGCGTCACCGACGTGGTCCGGGCCGAGGAATGGATCGTCTCCACGCCGAAGCACGTCCTGCTGTACGCGGCCTTCGGGTGGGAGCCGCCCCGGTTCCATCATCTGCCGCTCCTGAGGAATCCGGATAAATCGAAACTTTCGAAGCGCAAGAACCCCGTCAGCGTGGCGTGGTACCGGGCGGAGGGGTTCCTGCCGGAGGCCGTCGTCAACTACCTGGGCCTGCTGGGCCATTCGATGCCGGAGGGGCAGGAGGTCTTCTCGAAGGAGGAGTTCCTGGCGACGTTTTCGACGGAGCGGCTCGTCACCTCCGGGCCCGTGTTCGACCTGGACAAGTTCGAATGGCTGAACGGCCAGTGGATCCGCCGGCTTAGTCCTGAGGCCCTGCTCGAGCGCCTCCGCACGGAGAAGTTCATGCCCGAGCCCTTGGAGGACGCGTACGCCGACGAGGACCTGGCGGCCATCGTCTCGCTCATGCAGGAACGGATGCGGCGCCTCTCGGAGTTCGCCCCGGGCGTCGGCTTTTTCATCGAGCGCGAGCCGTACGAGGCCGACCTCCTCATCCCCACCAAGGGCAAGAAGAAAAAGCCCACGCGGACGGGCCCGGAGACCCTCGCCGCCCTGGAGGAGATGAAGAAGATGATCGCGAACCCGCTCCTCGGGGCGGAGGTCGGGGTGCCGTCCTCGCCCACCTCGCCCGGCACGGGCCGGTACGACGCCGCGGCCATGGAGCAGGCGCTCAGGGACCTGGCCGACCGGCTCGGCTGGAAAGCGGGCGAACTCTTCGCCCCGCTCCGTGTGGCGGTGACGTGCCGGCGGGTCTCGACGCCGCTCTTCGAGACGATGGAAATCCTCGGCCGCCGGGAATGCCTCGACCGGCTGGATGAAGCCATCGACAAGGCACGGTCGCTGCCGGAGAGTAACGAAGTGACGGAGTAACGCAGTAACGCGGGCGCCGGGGTCCGGCGCCGCACGAATGGGGTGTCCCCGTGCCCTTTTAGCCGCGAGGCGAAGCCGAGCGGGTGCCTTTCGGCAAACGG
>CAZNYC010000065.1:16136-21815 GCA_964577175.1 uncultured Anaerolineales bacterium | reverse complement strand
CGTTTTCTCAGAGTATCGAAAACGCGGCCTCACGCGGGGACGCAAAACGACAACGGCGTGCCTCACCCCAAAGGCGGGAAGAGGCAAAGACGGCCACAGCGAACGCTGGAAGCAGCCCAACGTCAACGGCGCACAAAGGACCCAGGACAGGCGGGTGTGCCGCTTGAGTTCCGTTTCGGCCGCGCTCCGTCTTTCTCTGCGCCCTGGGCGACCTCTACGGTGAAAACCGAACGGCCCAGCGCCGCAGCCTGGCGCAACGTTACGGCATGACGAACTCGCGTTCCTGCTGCTTGATGACCAGGACGGGGCAGGGGGCCTTGCGGACGACCTTCTCTGCCACGCTGCCGAACAGGGCGTGGGTCAGGCCCGTCCGGCCGTGGGTCGCGATCACGATCAGGCCCACCTCCTTCTCGCGGGCGTAGCGGATGATCTCGACGAACGGCCGCCCCTCCAGGAACGCCGTCTCCACCGGCAGGTCCGGCAGATGCTGGTTGGCGAACTCCTCCAGGCTCCGCCGGCTCTCGTCGCGAATCTGGTCGATGAACTGCTCGCTCGGCCCGGTCAGGTAGTAGCCGGAGGTGGCCATCAGGTCGGCCGGGATCTCGCTGACGTGAATGCAGTGGACCTCGTCGACCTCGAACCGGCGGGCGAGTTCCGCCGCGTACGTCGCCGCGTGCTCGGCGTGTTCGGAAAAGTCGGTCGGCACGAGAATGCGTTTGAGTTGAATCATGGCGGCCTCCGTTTACTCGGACTGAAACGTCCCCGCCTCGTACGTCTTGCCGAGGCCCTGCAGGGCCCACAGCGCATGGGCCCCCACCGCCGACACGGGGTCGCCGAGACGTTTCTCCAGGGCCGCGATGGTCGGCTCGGACCGGTCGGCGGCTACGCGGAGGGCGTCGCAGGCGGCGGCGCGAATGCGCCAGGCGTCGGCCTCCAGGGCCGTGCGCAGCGCCTCCCGCCCCTCCTCGGACCGGATGCGACCGAGGGCCTCGGTGGCGGCCAGTTCCGGCCGGGCGTACATCTCGCCTACCCGCGCGGGCATGCCCCGGCGGCTGTCGTGCGAGGTACAGAGGCGGATGAGGGCGGGTGCGGCGTCGCGCCAGCCGGTTGCGCCCAGTCCCCACGCCGCCAGCGAGACGACGAGCGGCTCGGGGTCGTCCAGCATCTCCAGCAGGTGGTTGCCGGCGTAGATCGTGCCGATCTGGCCGAGCGCCTTCGCGACGGCCGCCCGGACGAGCGGCTGGGGATCGGTCCGGGCCGCGACGAGGGCGGCCTGGGCCTGGGGATGGCCGACGCGGCCCAGGACGCTGGCCGCCGCCGTCCGAACGAACGTGTCCTCGGACTGGAGGCGGGCGGTGGCCCAGGGGATGTCCTGCCGGCCGGCGTTCGGCGCCAGCGCCATCATCGCCCGGACCTGCAGCGCCGGCCCGGCGCCGGAGGCCCGGATGTACTCGCGGAGGACGTCCTCGGCGGGCAGGCCGATGACGCCCAGCGCCCGCAGCGCGTCGGCGGTGGTCCCGGGGTCGCCGTCGCGTTCGATGAACGCGGCCAGCAGGTCGACGGGGGCGGCGGCGCCGAGGTTCCCCATCGCCCGGATGGCGTTGCGCCGGACGGCCGTGTCGTTATCCTTCAGCCCGCGCCGCAGGAGCATCCGGAGCCGCGGGTCCGGTGACGAGACCAGGGCCCGCATGGCGGCCCGGCGTCCGACGAGGCTCCGTTCGTACGCCAGCGGCAGAAGCGTGGGCCCCAGGCCCATCGGATGGCGGACGGCGGCGCGGACGGCCTTGGCGAGGACGGGCCCGTCGGCGTCTTCCGCCAGGTGGAGCAGGCGCCGGCGGGCGCCGGCGTCGCCGATGCGAGCCAGGATGTCGGCCGCCAGGACGGCCGTCGCCGGCTCGGCATCGAGGGCCGCGCGCAGGGTCGTGCGCCGGTCGGCGATCACCGCGTCCAGGTCGACCCGTCCGTACGGGTCGCCCAGCAGGGCCAGGGCGTCGAGGACGGGGGGGCGGTCTTCCACGACCTCCCCCCGGACGACGATCGGCGCCAGGCCGTACGGGTGATGCTCGATGTAGGAGGCCTGGGCGATGCCGCGGACCAGCGGGTCCTCGTGCACCAGGGCCGGCCGGAGGAGGCCCCGGTCGCGTTGGGCGGCGACGGCGGCGAGCAACTGGGCCGCCTCCGCCTGGATCACCGGCGAGGGGTCTTCGAGGAGCCGCGAGAGGACCGTCGGGGCGGCCTCCGCATGGGGTCCCGCGGCCTGGATGGCCAGGATCTGTTCCGCGGCGGGCAGCCGGGCGAGCGTGTCCTCCCGGCCGGCGGGCGGGGCGCACCCCGCCGCGACCACGCATCCCCCTAGGACCATCCAGCCGAGCATCGTGAGGCGCCTGCGCATAGTGACACTCCGGTGTGTGGGACCTTTGGCCGATTCGAGGGTAACACTTTATCTATAGGCGGCGAGCCGGGGGGATGCAAGCGAAATCGGCATCCGCCAACGGCAACGACAAACCGCAAAACGTCCACCTGCGCTCTGCCCATAGTTGGCCGCCGGCCTTGGCCGGCGCGTTTTCATCAAACGACAACGGCAAAGGCAGGCAACAGGCAACGGCGAACGCCAACGGCCAACGGCAAAACGGCTAAAGCGCCGCTCGCGAGCGGCCGACATCCCAAGAGGCAGGCCCGAACGGCGCGGTACCCGATGCCTGCCCATCAACGAACCCTACGGAAAGGAAACGCCCATGACCTGGAAGACCTTGTTGCCCCTGGCGGCGGCCGTCGGACTCTTCGTCGGGGCCGTCACGCTGACGACCCACGCCGGCCCCGCGGCCGGCGGTTCGGGCCTCTTCGCGGGCCTCCGCAGGGGGCAGTCCGTCCGCGTCACCGAGACGGGCGACGCGTTCGAGATCGAGACCTACGGCGGCAGCCGGTCCGGCCACCAGACCATCGCCGACATCGGCGCCGATTACCTGGCCGTCGCCGATACCCGCAACAACGTCACCCGCATCCCCGTCACGTCGATCAAGAGCGTGAGGATTCGGAACTGACGCGCCGCCTCTCTTCCGGCGCCCCGCCGCCTGGCCCCGGAGCGGGCGCCGACGAACACGGGGCGCTTGCAACGTGCCCGCGTGTACGCATGCGGGCGACGTGCGGCTAACACGACAAGGCGAACGCAAGCGCTGGGGGTCTGGAGTACCCGCCGCGCAGCCCCAAAAACGCCCTTTCGAGCGCGGTGGGCAGTCTTGCCCGCCGCACAGCGCGCACGAGTTGGCGTGCTGGCGCTAAGGGGCGGTTTCATGTCCTTCTCACATCAAGGCAGAGGGGGGTCCTGAAACAGCCCTTAATCCCCGACGCCGTGCAGCCGCGGGTGTGTTCGTATACACGGAGCGAAAGGGAGGGAACCAGCGATGCAATGCGCCTTGCGATGGATGCTGTCGGCGGCGGTGTGGGGCGGGGTCCTCGGGGCGGCGACGGCCGAGGCCGCCGACCCTTCTGCCGCAGCGGACGGGGGCGGAGCGGTACAGGCCTGGTCGCACGTCGTCCCGGCGATCAGTTCCGTGCGGTTCCATCACGGAATGCCGGCGATGGCGGCCGGTACCGTCCGAGGCGGCCGGCCGCCCGTCTGCGCCGCCGTGGGTGTCCGGCGTCACCGCGGCCGGACGGCGGTCACCCTGGCCGACACCTTCCCCCTCGGGTCGTGCACGCAGACGATGACCTCTACCCTCGTGCAGATTCTCGTCGACCGCGGAAGGCTGTCGTGGGACGACACCCTGTCGGAGGTCTTCCCGGGTCTCGGCCCGAGGATGCACGAGGCCTACCGCGACGTGACCCTCCTGGACGTGGCGGTTCACCGCGGCGGCCTGCCGGGACCGGACGCCACGTGGCCGGCGGGAATGACCGAGCGGGACGTGCGGGGCCTGCCGGGGTCGCCGGCCGAGCAGCGCCGGGCCTATGTATCGCGGGTCCTGAGCCAGGCGCCCGCCGCCGAGCCGGGCACCCGCGACCTCTCCTCCGACGCAGGGTACGCGGTGCTCGGGGCCGCGTGCGAGCAGGCGACGGGCGTGGCCTACGAGGCCCTGATGCGGATCTACCTTTTCGAACCGCTCGGCATGCGGACCGCCGGCTTCGGCATGCCGGGGCGGCCGGACCGTGTCGGCCAGCCTTGGCCGCACCGCGTCGAGGTCGGAGGGCTCGTGCCGGTCGAGCCGGGGCCGGAGGCGGGGCATCCGGCGGCCATTGCGCCGGCGGCGGGCGTGCACGGTTCGGTCGGAGACTGGGCGCGGTTCGTCCGGGCCCATCTCGACGGCGCCAACGGGCGCGGCACGCCGCTCGCCGTCGAGGATTGGAAGCGGCTGCACACGCCGCCGACGGACGGCGCGTATGCCCCGGGCTGGCACGTCGTCCGGCGGTCGTGGGCCGGGGGGCGGGTCCTGAGCCGGGCGGCATCGAGCCCGCTGTACGGCGCCGAGGCATGGCTTGCGCCGAAGGTCGACACCGCCGTCGTCGTCGTGACGAACGCGGGCGGGCGGACTGGGGCCCGAGCGTGCCGGGAGGCGGCGCACTCGCTGATGAAGGCGGGCGCCCCGCGCCGGGGCACTCCATAAACGGCCACGGCAATGGCCGTGTTCGCCGGCCCGCTTGCGGGCCGCTCGCGGTTCCCGGCGCACGGCCGGGCAACACCGGCCGTGGCACGTGGCGCATCCTTCTGGCCGGGCCACACCTCACGTCAGAGGTCCGCCGAGGGGCAGAGGTCCTGCAGGCAGCAGGCGTCGTGGTCGGGGCGGCGGGCGCGACACACCTCTCGCCCGTGCTGGATGGCCAGGACGTGGAAGGCGTAGACGTCCTCTTCCGGCACCCGCTCGGCGAGCAGGTCGTGGGCCTGTTCGGCCGTCGTCTTCGGCCCGATGAGCCCCACCCGCTTCGTCACCCGGTGGACGTGCGTGTCGACGGGCAGGGCCGGCCGCCTCAGGCAGAACAGGAGGACGCAGGCGGCGGTCTTGGGCCCGACGCCGGGCAGGGCCCGCAGGTACTCCTGGACCTTCGGCGTGGACCACCGTCGCAGGAACCGCAGGTCCGCCCGGCCGCGGTCGTCGCGAATCCGCCGGAGGACCGTGCGGATGGTCTCGGCCTTGCGGCGATGGAGGCCGGCGGGACGGATGGCGTCGGCGATGGCGGGGAGGGCGGCGTCGGCGGCCTCGTCCCACGTGTCGAAGCGGTCCTGGAGCCGGGCCATCGCCGTGTCGCGGTTGCGGTCGCTGGTGTGCTGGCTGAGGATGGTGCCGACGAGGGAATCGAGCGGCCGGCCGCCCGCCCGCCAGGGACGCGGGCCGTACGCCTTCTCGAGCCGCCCGAGGATGGTCGCGACGCGCGGGGGCCGGCGCTCGGAGGGGGGACGCGCGGCCGGGATCATTTCATGCGGTCCTCGGGCGGGAGGCCGGCGTCGGGGTCGGCGTCGGGCGTGCCCGGGGATTCCTCGGCAGGCGGGGATTCCTCGGTCCCCGAAGATTCCTCGGAACGGCTGTCGTCATCGGCGGGCTTGGGGGCGTCCTCGCCGGCGTCGCGCGGCGCGCTTTCGTCCGGCGACTGATCCTCGTCAGGTGGTTCCGGGGATTCCACGGTAGCCGGGGATATCTCGGCTTCGCCTTCGTCCTCGGCGGGCGTGATGTCTTCGTCCTCGGCGGGCGT
>CAZNYC010000065.1:0-16036 GCA_964577175.1 uncultured Anaerolineales bacterium | reverse complement strand
TCTCGGCTTCGCCTTCGTCCTCGGCGGGCGTGATGTCTTCGTCCTCGGCGGGCGTTTTGGAGTAATCCGGTTCGTCGTAGTCCGCGTCGCCGTAGCCGTAGAGGTCCTCGTCGCTGTACTGGCCGTACTCGCGTTCGTATTCGTAGAGGTCGTCTTCGGGGTAGGATTCGTCCTCGGGATAGGCCCCCGGGGAGTCCTCGGCTTCGGCTTCGCCTTCATATGTCGCGGGGGATTCCTCGGAAGGGCTCTCGTCATCGCCGGGCGTGGCGGCGCCTTCATCGGCGGGGCCCTCGCCCGTGGGCGCAGCGGGGAGGCTGCCGCCCTCGTCGTCGCCGCCCCACCAGTCGTCCCCGTCTTCGTCTTCCTCGGCGCGGCGTTTGCGTTTCTTGCGGAGCGTAATCCACGCCAGCAGCAGGCCGAACTGGTAGAGCAGGATCAGCGGAATGGCCATCAGGGCCATCGTGACCGGGTCCTGCGGTGTCAGGACGGCGGAGGCGACGATCAGGACCATCAGCACGATCTTCTGTTTCTTGAACAGCGTGCCGAGCGGCACGATCTCCGTCCACGCGATGAACATGACGACGAGCGGCGTCTGGAACACCACGCCGAAGATCAGGGTCATCATTGCCACGAACTTGAAGTAATCGTTCAGGAACAGGCTGGGGTCGATGATCGGCATGCCGTCGACCATGACGCCGGCGGTCGGGGCCATCAGGGCGCCCAGGGCCACGGGCAGCATGACGAAGTAGAAGCAGGCGGCGCCGCCGATGAACAGGACGAAACTGAACGGCCCGTAGAAGTAGACGAACCGCCGCTCGTGCGCATACAGCCCCACGCCGACGAACGCCCAGATCTGGTACAGGATCCACGGGCTGCCCAGGATGATGCCGCAGATCACGCACAGCAGGATGGCCGTCACGTACCCGGTGAGCGGCCCGCCCTGGATAACCCGGGGGGCGGGGAACCGGTTGGCGTAGGCGACGTCTTCCTTCTCGGCCTCGGGCCCGGCCTTCTTCTCCGGGGCGACGGCGTCGAGGCGGCGCTCGATGTCCAGCAGGCGCTTCTCGATGCGCGTGAGGACGGGCGCCAGGGGCGAGTCCTCGGGCACGCCGACGCCTTCAGGCTCCGGCGCGAGCGGGGGGATCTGTTCCTGCTGCTCGCCTTTCTGGGCGTCGAGTTTGGCGGCGATCATGTCCTCGTACGCCTTTTTGTACGGGCGCATGAGCGAGGAGAGGAGGAACTCGTAATTCACGCCGCAGATGATGGCGGCCACGACGAGGCCGACGAGGGCGTAAATGACGCGCCGCCGGAGTTCATCCAGATGGTCGCCGAACGGCATTTCCACGTCGTTGTTCATGGCAGGGGGAGGTCCCGGAGGTCAGGAGGTGGTGGCCGAGAGGCCGACCGCCTCTTCGCCCTTGAGGAAGTTCCGGTAATCGGCGAGTTCCGAGAGGATGGCGTGGGCCTGGCGGGCCCGCTCCATCGTGATCCGCCCGGACGCGATCCACTCGTACGCCAGGTCCAGGTTGTCCGGCCGGTAGAGCGAGGCGAAGTGCCGGTAAAACTCTTCGCGAGGCAGACGGGTGGGCAGGACGGCGTGCAGCGCGTCGTACAGCCGGTAGTCGTGTGTCAGGAGTTCGTCTTTGCGCTGCTCGTGCAGGTCCGTGCCGGGCAGGGGGGTCAGCACGGTGAACTGGGGGTAGATGATGCCCTTTTCCTCGCGGTAGCGTTTCAGGGCCTGGAAATCCTCGGGGGTGAACTGGGGGTCTACGATGAACGCGCCCCACATGTGGACGCCGAGGTCATGGAGGATCTGCATGGCGCGCTCGTTCTGCTCGATGGTGGCGCCCTTGCAGACGGCGTCGAGTTGCTCCTGGGTGGCGCTTTCGAAGCCGATGAGGATCGTCTCCAGGCCCGCCTCTCGCCAGGCGGCGATGAGGTCCGGGTGCTTCGAGATCGTGTCCGTCCGGGACTGCATCCCGTACGTCTTCTCGATGCCGCGCTCTTTGATGAGTTCCAGGATTTTCCACGCGCGCGGCACGTGGGAGAGGAAGTTGTCGTCGACGAAACTGACGGCGGTCGGTTCCACCGTTTCCAGTTCGTCGACCACGCGCTCGGCGGACATGTACCGGCACCGCTTGTGGTAGAACTTCCAGACGGAGCAGAAGTTGCACCGGAACGGACACCCCCGGCTGGTGGCGATGCAGGCGTGCGGCCGGTCGAAGAGAAAGAAGTAGTCGTCCTTGTGGTCCTCGGCGAGGTGACGGGCAGGCAGGGGCAGGTCGTCCATGGACGGCATGAGGGCCCGCGGGTCGTTCTCGACCCACTCGCCGCCGGCGCGCTGCCAGATGAGGCCGTCGATGCCGGCGAGGTCCGATTCGGCGGGCCGTCCGTCCGCCCGGTCGATGGCGGCGAGGAGTTCCTCGAACGTCCGTTCGCCCTCGCCCACGACGATGACGTCGACGTACGGCTGCTGAAAATCGGCCGGCAGCAGGCTGGCGTGCAGGCCGCCCACCATCGTCACGATGGAGTCGTCGCGCGCCTTGACGGCCTTCAGGATATCCTGGGCGTTGTAGACCTCGGTCGTGAGGCAGGTGACGGCGACGGCGTCGGGCTGGAACGCTTCGAGCGCCTCCTCGAGCGAATCGCCGAGGCGCATGTCGATGAGCCGCACGTCGTGATGGCGCACGGCGAAGGCGCCGATGCACGCCATGGCCATCGGCTCCGGCAAGGCCGTCCGGCGGAAGCCCACCCAGTCCGGCGGCGGCGGGGGTTGGACCAACAGAATCTTCATGGAATACGCTCCCAAGGAGACGCAGGCCGATTGCAGGCGCCCTATCCTATCGCCGGGACGGGCGGCAGGCAAGGGGATAGCGGGCCGCTTCGCATACGAAAAAGGGTGCGCCGGTTCCCCGGCCGGGAGCGCGCGCAGACAAACGCGGGCAGAGGCGAGGGGGCGTACGGAAACCGGGGCAGGATCGGATGGGAGCATGGGCGGCGGGGCGTTACGCCTGGCCGTTGGCCGTCCGCCGCAGCGTCCCCGTGAATTCCGCCGCCATGCTGAACAGGCGGGGCAGACCGAGGTACGGCGATCGGCGGTCGCCGGCTTCCCGCTCGTGGAACTGGATGCCCACGTCGTAGCGGTCCTGGCGGGACCGGCAATGGACGACGCGCCCGGTGAGATGAACGGCCGGCCGTCGGCGGTCGCCCGGCAGGCTGACCGTGACTTCCTCGTCCACGTTCAAGGGATGGGGGCTCTCGACGCGCACGCCGCCCAGCGAGAAATCGCGAAGTTGCAGTCGGCACCGGATGGGTCGGTCGGTCTGCTCCTCGGACGCGGTGTCCTCGAGCGAGGTGCGGACGGGCATCCGGGCCGCAAAACGCCCGAACCGTCGGCGTTCCGCGGCCTTGCGACGCTCTGACGTTTTCCGATCCGTGACCATCGGGTCGTGTCCTTGCCGCGCGGGCGCTTCCTGCCACCCTGGTCTCGTTGCCCGTCGGGAAAACGGCACCGTCGTAGTTA
The DNA here is from genome assembly GCA_964577175.1 of uncultured Anaerolineales bacterium. Taxonomy (GTDB): domain Bacteria; phylum Planctomycetota; class Phycisphaerae; order FEN-1346; family FEN-1346; genus BS750m-G62. The sequence goes on along the minus strand of CAZNYC010000065.1, from coordinate 12,513 downwards.
TCGGCAGGAGGCGTCCCCGCTCTTTACGTTCGCCGGAGAATTATGGCGCATAAACGGTGAAATGCAAACGCCTCCCCGGAATTCTGAACGCCCGCGGTTTTGAAGAGACATACCTGTCAAACGGGCATAGAAGGAACCGTCAAAGGACTGTCGGCGGGCTGCGGGCCGTCATCGGCATGCTCCCCGTCCCAGGGGTCTCGGCGGACATCGCGGGCGCTGGGTCCACCCGCGGGTCCGACCCCTTGTTGACGGCCCGTCGCTGGGTAGGCAAACGGCGTAGATTGTCGGTCAACCGGCCGGGCTACGGCTCGTCGTCGCCGGGGTTGCCCTCCTCGCACCCGTACTATACACCATTTTTTGGCGTGAGGCAAAAAAAAGCGGTCTCATTCGTCCGCAAATCTGTGTTCGTCCGGCCCCGACGATTCGAAAACGATACCGACCTTCCAGTGGTCCTCGCGATTCTCGCAGCGGACCACCCGTCCAGGGGTGTCGTCCGCCTCGGCCGGACCTATCGGGGGGAAGAAGAGGGTGAGGCGTTCGGCGCGCGGCAGGGGGCGGTGGACGACCGCGCCCGCGCCGCCGCGGGATACGTCCGTCACGTGCAGACCCACCACGCGGTTCGGGTCGTCCTGGGGCAGGCCGCGGCGCACGGCCTCCACGGGGATGCCGACGACCGCCCGCGGATGTCGGCGGCGTTCCGGAGGGGTGCGGCTCTCGTCGGCCATAGCGCCCTCCCTGCCGGGCGAGGCAGGCGGGAGCCTGCCGGCGACCGGCTTCCTGCGTATTCTACCCCAGGTTTCCGCCGCACGCAAACGGGTTGTGCGTCAACCGGCGGGTTCGGCCGCAGACGCCGCAGGCGACCGCGGCGCGGGGGGCGAGGGGGTGTCCCGCGCGTCGAGCCGCCGCTTGATCTGCTGCCGCATCTGCCGGATGCCCGTTTCCTGGAGCCGCTGCCGGTGCCGCAGGGCGGCGGCCTGGGCTTCGAGGTCGGCGACCTCGCGGTCGAGCCGGTCGCGGAGGGCAAGGAGGCGGGCCCGCAGCCGCTCGCGTGCCACGGCCGCCGCCGTCGCGAGGCGCGCGACGCCGTCGGCGTCCGTCTGGGACGGGCCGCCCGCTTCGCGGATGATCTGTTGCAGGGCGCGGACGGTCGTGTCGTGGCGGAGGAAGGGCGGGCAGTCTGTGAGGCCCTGGCCGGTGAGCATGTCGGCGAGCGTCCGGGCCTGGCGTCGGCGTGCAGCGATGTCGGCCCGCAGGTCGGCCAGGCGCGCCGCCGTGGCCGTTCGCTCCGCGTGAAGGCGCCGGAGCCGTCGCCCCGCGGCCGCCAGGTCGGCGGCCTCGCCCGCCACCCGGCCGTCGGCGCCCGTGTCGGAGGCCACCATCGGGCGCGTCGCCCAGCCGGACCACATGCGGAATGCCACGACGGCCGCCAGGCCCGCCAGCAGAAGGGCCGGCCAGAACCAGGCAACCTGCCGTCTCGGGCGTGCCAACAGAAACTCCTCTCGCAACGGCCGGCGGGGACGACTGAGGTGTGGACCGGAGCAGCCGGGAAGAAACGCTCCCACCTCGGATGTATCGGCGGTCGCGGGCGCCGGAGTTGAACGATTTCCTCGGCCAAAAGGGTTCCAGGGGTCTTCTTCAGGCAGGTGCCACCGATGGCTTGCCAATCGGTGCCGGCAGGCAGGTGCCACCGATGGCTTGCCAATCGGTGCCGGCAGGCAGGTGCCACCGATTGCTTGCCAATCGGTGCCGGCCGAACGTGGCGCACGGTTTGACGAGCAAACCGTGGCACCCGGGTGACCGGGACAAGGTTCCTGGAACCTTCTTCGCGCGGCGGTGGCGCTTTCAGCCACTGGATTGACGCCGCCGCCGGGCGGGTTTATACTCGACGGTGCCATCGCGGTCGGTGGCATGCGATTCGTGCGATCCTACCAGCATGGGGAACAGGCCATGGACGAACAGCAGAACGACGAGCGGCCGGAAGAGGCGGCACCCGAGGCTGAAGGCGAGGAGGCTCAGAGCGAGGCCCAGGGCGAGGCGCAGGCCGAGGGTCAAGGCGAGGCCGAGAGCGAGACCCACGCCGGCGAGGCGCCCGGCGCGCCGCCGCCACCGCCGCCGCCGGGAGCGGGCGGCCCCGGCCAACCGCCTAAGGGCGAGGCGGCACCACCTCAGTACGGGCAGTATTTGACAGCGGAGGCGTACCGCGTTAAAGGAGAGATGGCCGCGCTGTACGTCAGTGTTGCACTGATGCTCCTTGTGCTGGTAGTGGTGGTTGGCCTGAGTTGCGGAATAGTCCTTATTCTGGTCGGAATCTCTGTTGCTGTCATTATGGTTCGGCAGGGCCAGCTCCTGGGATCTTGCGTTCGGGTTTCGGACCAGCAATTGCGAGAGGTGCATGAGGCCGCCCTGGTTGCGGCTGACCGGTTGTCTATGGTGCTCCCGCCCGTGTTTGTGAAGCAAGACCCGGTCATCAACGCGTTCGCCTTGGGTTTTTTGTCCAAACAGAGTGTGGTTCTGCATTCTGCTACCGTTGAATCGCTAAACCAGGAGGAACTGGTCAGTGTCATTGGGCACGAATTCTCTCACATAAAGTGCGGTCATACGACGTGGCTAGCTCTAACCGGCGAAGCAGTTGCGGTTCCAGTTGTCTCTGAATTGGTGAGCCTCTTCTTCTTGCGCTGGATGCGAAAGGCGGAATATACGTGCGACCGCGGGGGGGTGTTGGCGAGCCGCGACCTTAAGGCTTCTGTTTGCGCGTTGGCGAAGGTGGCAGTTGGCAAGCAACTCTTTGAGAAGATGGATTTGAACCGGCTCTTTGCACAAAGAATGGAAGTTGAGGCTGACTGGATATCGCGGTGCTCGGAGGTGCTCTCCACACATCCGTACATAGTGAAGCGCATCCATGCTCTGAGGGACTTCCATGAGTCAGATGAGTACAGGCGCATGACAGGGACTTCTTGAAGCTTTACTTCCTGAAGGTCTCTGCTCCAGCCGTAAGTCTATTCCCGGCGTGAATATGTTTCTGGGTTGGCGCTCATATGAAGGCAGCCAGAACACGCGTGAACGTCCTGGTCGTCAACTGCGGGTCGTCCAGCATCAAGTATTCCCTCTTCGACATGGCCGACCCGGCTGCGCCCGCCGTCCTCGCCTCCGGCGTGGTCGAGCGCATCGGCGAAGCGACAGGCGGCCTGCGGCACGAGGCGGGCGGGCGCGAGGTGACGCGCGAGGCCGAGGCGCCCGACCACGAGGTCGCCTTCGGTCTCATGGTCCATGCCCTGACGGAGGGGGAGGCGGCGGCCATCGGCTCGCCCGGCGAGATCGACGCCGTCGGCCATCGCGTCGTCCACGGCGGCGAGCGGTTTGCCGAGAGCATCCGCATCGACGAGGCCGCCATCGCGGCGATCGAGGACTTTGCGGCCCTGGCCCCGCTGCACAACCCGCCCAACCTGACGGGCATCCGGGCGGCGATGGCCCTCATGCCGGGCGTTCCCCACGTTGCCGTCTTCGACACGGCGTTCCACCAGACCCTCCAGCCGCACGCCTACCTCTACGCCCTGCCGTACGAGTTGTACCGGGAGCACGGCATCCGGCGGTACGGGTTCCACGGAACGAGCCATCGTTACGTGTCGGGGAAGGCGGCGGAGGTGTTGGGCCGGCCGGCCGGGGAGGTCAATCTTATCACGGCCCACCTCGGCAACGGGTGCAGTGCGGCCGCGGTGCGGGGCGGGCGGTGCGTGGATACGTCGCTCGGCATGACGCCGCTCGAGGGGCTCGTCATGGGCACGCGGAGCGGCGACCTGGACCCGGCCGTCATTTTCCACTTGGTCCGGGCGCTGGGGATGGACGTGGACGAGGTCGACGACCTGCTGAACCGCCGCAGCGGCCTCCTGGGCGTCTCGGGCGTCTCGAACGACATGCGCGAGGTGACCCGCGCGGCCGGGGAGGGCAGCGAGCGGGCGGACCTGGCGATCCGCCTTTTCTGCCACCGGCTGCGGAAGTACGTGGGGGCCTATACGGCCGAACTCGGGCGTGTGGACGCCCTCGTCTTCACGGGCGGCATCGGCGAGAACGCCGCCCACATCCGCCGGCGGACGTGCGAGGGGCTCGAGCCGCTCGGCTACGTCCTCGACGCCGACGCCAACGCCGCCGAGGCCGACGGCCCGCGCGACGTGGCGGCCGCCGACTCGCCCAGCCGCATCCTCGTCATCCCGACGGACGAGGAGGCGATGATCGCCCGCGACACGGCCCGCATCGCGGCGGGTCGGTGACGCCCCTCTTGCCACTGTGCGTTTTCGCGCCGTCATTCTGAGGAGCCCGCAGGGCGACGAAGAATCTCGCCGTGGTCGTTGTCCTTCCGTTGTTCGCACGGCGAGACCCTTCGCTGCGCTAAGGGTGACAGCGCGAGGAGAACCGGGGGCGGCGGGCCCATTCACTCCGGCGAAATGCCGCAGTGGCCGTCGTGGTACCGCACGACGATGCCGCGCGGGTCCCGCGGATACCAGCCCGCCGGGTCGGCGGGATTGAATTGCATGACCTTGATGAAGTCTTCCTGCGGACCGTTCGGCCCGACGCTCCACGCCATCCACCTTATGGGCGAGGTCTGCGGGTCGCGATGGATCTCCACCTCGCCGCCCGGTTCCGGGAACGTGTCCGGGATGGCGAGCAGGGCCTGGGTCGGGCTGTCGTTGACGAACGCCGGTCCGACCGCCGTGTAGCGATACGTCCGGCCGGTGTTGAACCGGTCGTACATCGGGCCGCCGAGGAAGTCGTACCGCCAGAGTTCCTCGGGCAGGCAGTGGTGCAGCGGCCGCTTGTCCGTGTTGCAGTACATTCGCGCGGGCGGGTAAGCGTCGAAGTGGAGCCAGTAATCGTGCAGCGCGAGGTCGATCTGCCGGAGGTCCGACCGCACCTGCGTGACGCGGGCGGTCAACTGGGCGCCGAAGACGGCGGGCAGGACGAGAGCCGCCAGGATGCCGATGATGGCGATCGTGATGAGCAGTTCGGCCAGGGTGAAGGCGGGGAGGCGGCCGCCTGACCCGCGTTGCCGCGCGGCGGGTCTCCCGGCCTGCCGCGTGTCGCGCTTCCGGAAGCGAATTGGGAGGGCGGTCCCGCGCATGGTTCCGGTCAGGCCGTCCCGCCGGTCTCTCCGGCATCGGCGCCGCCGGCGACGGGCGCCACGACGTAGATGTACCGGAGGAGCGGGCTCTCCGCGTTCCGCACGTTGTGCGTGCTTCTCGGCGGGATGTAGACGGACTGGCCGCCGCGGATGGCCAGCGGCTCGTGGCCGTCGACGTGCGCAACGCCCTCGCCTTCGAGGACGACGAGCGTCTCCTCGTGGTCCTTGGTGGAGTGCTCGCCGATTTCCTCGCCCTGGGCGAGTTCGACCCGCCCGCTTCGCATGCCGCACGTCTGCGGCACGCCGTCTAGGATGGGGCGATACGACTCGCCGCCCTGCCAGTCGACGACCTGTGGGGTAGGGGCGTTGGTCTCGCTCATGGTGTCTCCTGTCGTGCGTGCGGACGTCTGTCGGACGGTGCGCGGCACCCCTCCAGCCCTTTCCCGCGCCGGGTGCCAAGGATTGCCTGCCAATCCGTGCTTGACCCCACAGACGGCGCGGTGGCCCCGCCGTCCTGGTCCGGGCCGCCGCGCGTCATGGAGTCGCGTTTTCCATTCTACAGTCTCCGCCGCCGGCGGGCGAGCGCGGCCGCCGCACCCAGACCCGCAAGGGCCAGGGTGGCCGGCTCGGGAATGACATCCAGCGGCACGGTGACCTGGTTGCCGCTGGTCAGGCTGGCCTGGTACGTCAGGGTCAGGTCGCCCTCGGCGAGTCCCAGGGTGGCGACGTTACCGAGGCTGGCGTCGGTGAAGGTCTGGGCGTTTTCCAAGTCCATGAAGCCGATCATATCGTCGTGGTCTTCGACGGCCGAGTCCCCGGAGAGGTTCAGGAACGAGAGGTCGGGGTCGTCGGCGGTCAGCAACCCCTCGCCGGAGATGTAGAGGAACTTGATGCCGTCGGCGCTGAGGACGATTTCGCCGGTGGTGGGGTTATAGGTGCCCGCGGCGGTGCCGGGTGCCGCGGCGGTGCCGAGGAGCATCGGCGTGCTGCCGAGCGCCATTCCCCCGCCCATGCCCGTGTAATTGACGAGGAGTTCGCCGGCGTCGAGGAGGTCGACGTCGCCGTCGGCATTGAAGTCGCCCTGCGCCCACGTCATGCCGCTGCCGCCCATACCGGTGTAGTTGGCGAGAAGGTCGCCGGCGTCAAGGAGGTCGACGTCGCCGTCCGTATCGGCGTCGCCCCAGAGGAGGAAATGGGTTGCATCGTACGCGAGCGGCCACATGCGGTAGCCGTCGTGGTACGGCTCGGTGGCGTCTTCCTGGTTGAAGATGGCGGTGAGGTTAAACTTGCCGGCGGGCGGCGTGGTCGTGTCGAAGTTGCTGGCCACGGATTCGTGCGCGCAGCGCATGTCGAGCAGGGCGTTCGAAGCGTCGGTTATCCGAACGGTCTGGCCGTTGGCCCAGCCGGCGGACGGGTCCACGAGCTGGACGCCCTTCAGTTGGCTCCATTGGGCTTGCCACCGCTCGCCGCCGCTGGCGCGGTCGGGGGCGCCGTCGCCGTCGGCGTCCGTCGCGTCGAAATAGTTGCAGTCGGCGATGCTCGGGATGACCTGCGGGTCGGGAACCGGGCCGGTGCCGATCGTCGTGACGGTAAACGGCTGGGTCGGGTCGTGCCGCTCGTTCAGATTCGTCTTGCCGTTGTAGAACCCGAGCAGGCCGGTGACCTCGACGACGTCGCCCGGGCTGTAGTCGGTACTGTACCGCGGCCAGTCGTTGGCCGGCCCGCCGTACCAGGCGTTGGCGTACAGGGTGATGCCCCCCTGGTTGTACGGGGCGGGATTGGTCGGCAGCGCCTGGACGTACATCTGCCACTGGTACGTCGTGTCGAGCATCGCGTCCGGGTCGTTCAGGACGACGCCTTGGAAGGTCACGGGGTCCGTTGATGACAGACCGGGATGGGTGCCGTTGCCGGCGGCATCGACGGCCTCGAGGTCCCAGATTTCTTCCAGGGCGGCGGCCGGCCGAGCGGCGGCGGCAAGGGCGAGGGCGGCGAGGCACAGACTCAGGACGGCGGGTCGGCGTCGGGCGTGCGGCATGGTTTTCCCCTCCAGGGTTCGAATACGTGTGATGGCGTACGCGGGTGGCGCCGGCTGCATCCGCTGGCAGTCCGCTCCGCCGTTCCTCCCGGCGGAGCCGGCGGGATTTCTCCCATCGGGGCCGTAACACGACTGGGACGACTATAACACGAAGGCCGCCGAATGTCAAGCCGGCGGTGTAACTTTTTGTGCACGTGTAACACGACAAAGGCGGAAGCCAGGCTTTTGACCTTGTGTCGTGAGAGTGAAAGGCCATAATGAAGTTTGTAGTGCTACTACTGTCGCACGAATGGCACGGCAGGCGGAGCCTCGACCTTGTAGAGGGTGCCTGCTGTCCGCAGGTCGCAGAGGGAGTCTTGCCCTATGAGATGGCTTGGACGTGTTGCATGGTGGATCGTCGCCGCCGTCCTGGCCGCCGGGTGCGCGGAGGAGGCGGCCGCTCCTCCGGAAGCGGCCGCGCGCATCGCCGTGGCCTCGTCATACCTGGGGACGGCCGCTCGGGACCTTCTGGAAGAGGACGTGCCGCTCGTGGAACTCTGCGGCCCGGGCACGTGTCCCGGCCATTTCGACATCACGCCCGGGCACCTGGCGCGCCTCCGCCGGTGCCGCGTGCTGCTGCGGTTCGACTTCCAGAAGCATTTCGACGCCAAACTCCGGGCGGCGGTGGAGGAAGGGCTTGCCGTCGTCGAGGTGCCCGAGTCCGGCGGCCTGTGCGAGCCGGAGACGTACCTCGCCGCTTGCCGCGCCGTCGCCGACGCCCTCGTGTCCGAGGACCTGCTGACCCGGTCGGCGGCGGATGCGCGGCTTGTCGCAATCGAGGTGCGCGCGGCCGACCTTGCCGAGGCGGCGCGGGCCGACGTGCGGAAGGCGGGCCTTGGGGGTACGCCGGTCGTGGCGGCCCATCACCAGGCCCGCTTCGGCCGGTGGCTCGGGTTGGGGGTGACGGCGGAGTTCACCGCGTCGGACGACCCGGCCGCGCTCAACCGGGCCGTTGCTGATGCTCGCGACGCCGGCGCGCGCCTCGTCATCGGCAACGTGCCGGCGGGACGGGTCCTGGCCGACCGGCTCGCGGGGGCGCTGGGGGCCCCGGTCGTGATGTTCGAGAACTTCCCCCTGGCCGGCGACGGCCGGCGCGGCTACGACGCGATGGTCCGGCGGAACGTCGAGCGGCTGTGCGCGGCGGGTGCCCGTGCCGCGGATTGCTCGCCAATCCGTGCTCACCCGGCCCGGCAAGACCGGCCGGGCCACACAAGAAACGCGATTCCGGGCACTGGGTCTCCCTTGGTTGCGCCCGGGACGGGCTCCGCCCCGCCGCGCAGGAAGCAGGATGTGAAGGAGACACCGTGAGCGGTGAGGCCGTCATCGACCTGCGGGCCGTCCGCGTCCGTGCCGGCGGGCGGAGCCTCCTCGGCGTGGAGAGCCTCGCCGTCGGCGCGGGCGAGTTCGTCGCGGTCATCGGTCCGAACGGGGCGGGCAAGAGCACCCTCCTGAAAACGCTTGTCGGCATCCAGCGGGCGGCGGGGACCGTCCGCGTCCTGGGCCGGACGGTCGGGGACCTTGGGGCAGGGGGCCTCGCGCGTCTGCGCCGGCGCGTCGGCTACGTGCCTCAGGTCCTGGCCGAGCGAAGCGAACTGCCGCTGACGCTGCGGGAGGTCGTGGCCATCGGGCGGACGGGCATCGCCGGCCTCGGCCGTCGCCTGCGTCCGGACGACTGGCGGCGGGTGGACGGGTGGGTCGAGCGGTTGGGCCTCGCGCCGCTCGGGGGCCAGGGGTACAGCAGCCTCTCCGGCGGCGAGCAGCGCAAAGGGCTCATCGCCAAGGCGATGGTCCAGGACCCCGAGGTCCTCCTCCTGGACGAGCCGACCGCCAACCTCGACCTGGCGTGGCGCGAACGCATCGTCGAGACCCTCGAGTCCCTCTTCCGCGACGTGCCGGTCACCGTGCTGCTCGTCTGTCACGACCTGGAAGTCATTCCGGCGTGCTGCGGTCGTCTCGTGCTGCTGGAGGACGGAACGGTGACCGCCGACGGGTCGGCGGCCGAGATCCTCACGTCCGACCGGGTGGCCCGCCTGTACGGCGCCCACCTGGAGGTGCTGCACCGCCGCGGACGGTACGTCGTCGTGCCGCAGGGGGGGCCGGCGCCATGAGCGTGGAACTGGGCTTCTGGGCTCCCGTGATTGCCGCCGGCGCGTTGGCCGGGGCGTCCACCGGCCTGCTGGGCGTGTACATCATCGGGATGCGGATCCCGTTTCTGGGCGTGTGTGTGGCGCATGCGGCCCTGGCGGGGGCGGTGTTCGGATCGCTGGCGGGGCTGACGGGGCAGGCCCTGCTGGTGCCGGCGCTCGGGGCGGCGCTGGCAACGGCCCTGGCGCTCGGACTGGCCGACCCTCGGCGGCTGCGGGCCGACGTCAACGTCGTCATGGGCCTGCTGTTCACGCTGACGATGGGCCTGGCGTTCCTCGGGGTGGGGCTGTTCCCGCGTTTCGGCCGCAGTGCGAGCGAGGCGTTCGGCCTGTTGTGGGGCAGCCTGACGTTCTGCTCCTGGCGGGACGTGGCCCTGATGGTGCCGCTGACGGCCGTCGAGATCGGCTTCGTTCTCCTTTTTTATAAGGAGATGCGGGCGATCATGTTCTCGCGCGAGCACGCGGCGGCGGCGGGGGTGCGAGTGGGCCTGGTGTGGACGGCGTTCCTGTTCCTCGCGAGCGCGGTGCTGACCGTCAACTTCAAGATCGTCGGCGGGCTGATGATTTACAGCCTGATGGCGAACCCGGCGGCGGCGGCGTTTCAACTCGTCCGCGGGCACGGGCGGGCGCTGGTGCTCGCCGTCGCCCTGGGCACCGCGAGCGGCGTGGGGGGGTTCCTCATCGCCCTGGTCGCCGAACTGCCCACCGGGGCGACGATCGTGATTCTCTCCTCGGCCCTGGTGGGCGCGGCGGCGCTCGTGGCACGGGTGGAAAGAGGTATCAAACAACAGTGATGAACACGGAATGACGAACGCCGAATGACGACTGGCGCTTGGCCGCCCGCGCGAGGCCGCGAAATTCCTTGACCCTCCCCCCCGTCGGAGTAGAATAGCCGGGCCTTCCTTTGGTTTGCTTACCTCGTTAGGTCAGACCAAGAGCCCCGAGGCAGGAGAGCAGTGGCATGCTGAACGAGATTCGTATCCACGGCCGCGGCGGGCAGGGCAGCGTAACGGCTGCCGAAGTCCTTGCCAAGGCTGCCTTCAAAGACGGCACCACGAGCCAGGCGTTCCCGGCGTTCGGGTCCGAGCGGATGGGCGCGCCCGTGCAGGCGTTCGTGCGCCTCTCGGACAAACCGATCCGGACCCGCGCCGTCATCGAGGAGCCGGACTACCTCATCGTCCAGGACCCCACGCTGTTCGGTCTCGTGGACGTCTTCCACGGCATCAAGGACGGCGGGATGGCGGTCGTCAACACCGAGAAGCCCGACGAGATCGACGCGCCGGACGGCGTGACGCTCAAGGACGTGGCCGGTACGCGCATCGCCATGGACGTGATCGGCCGGCCCATTCCGAACATGGTGATGGTGGGTGCCTTCGCCGGCATGACGGGCCTGGTGAGCCTGGAATCGATTCAGGCGGCCGTCAAGGAACGCTTCCCCGGCAAGGTGGGCGACCTGAACGCCGAGGCCGTCGCCCAGGCGTACAATGCCGCCAAGGCCGAAGAGTGAACCCTTTTAGCCGCGAGGCGACGCCGATCGCTCGCCTGAAGCATAGAGCATAAGGAATCGCAATGAGCAAAGAACTCCTGAGCACCGAAAAACTGTCCATCGGCTGCGTGGCCCCGCCCGGCGAGAGCCTGGTCAACAAGACCGGTTCCTGGCGGACGCAGCGGCCCGTCTTCAAGAACGTGGCCTGCATCGGCTGCAAGGCGTGCGAACTGTCCTGCCCGGAAGGCTGTGTCTTCGAGGACCCCGAGCACACGCACACGCTCGAGGGCAAGGACCGCGAGGTCACCAACCGGCAGTTCGATCCGGATTACTGCAAGGGGTGCGGCATCTGCGCCAACGAGTGCCCCGTCGACGACATTGACATGGTCATGGAGGAGAAGTGATGGCCGAGACCCAGGAAATCCTCGAAGGCGCGATGGCCGTTGCCCACGCCGTTGCCCGGTGCCGGCCGGAGGTCGTCGCCGCCTACCCCATTACGCCGCAGACCCACATCTCGGAGGAACTCTCGCAGATCGTGGCCGACGGCGACCTCGACGCGGAATTCGTGAAGGTGGAAAGCGAGTTCGGCGCCGCCAGCGTCGTCTGCGGCTCCAGCGCCACCGGCGCGCGGTCCTACACGGCCACCTCGAGCCAGGGCCTGCTGCTGATGAGCGAGGTCCTGTGGAACATCGCCGGCATGCGGTTGCCGGTCGTCCTGGCCTGCGCGAACCGGTCGCTCTCGGCCCCGCTCTCCATCTGGTGCGACCACCAGGATGCCGAGGCGGTCCGCGACGCCGGCATCATCCAGTTCTACGCCGAGGACAACCAGGAGGCGTGCGACCAGCACCTCATCGCCTTCAAGGTGGCCGAGGACAAGCGCGTTCTCCTGCCCGCCATGGTCAACCTGGACGGGTTCCTGCTGACGCACGTCTTCGAGCCGACGATCCTCCCGGACCAGGAACTGGCCGACAAGTACCTGCCGCCGTACGAGGCGGTCATGAAACTCGACGTGGACGACCCCGCCACCTTCGGCGCCTTCACCGAGCCCGACAAGTGCATGGAAGGCCGGTGGATGGTCCACGACGCCTGCCGCCGCAGCCTGCCGGTCATCGAGGAGGCGTCGGCGGAGTTCGAGAAACTCTTCGGACGCGCCAGCGGCGGCCTCATCGAAGAGTTCCACACCGACGACGCCGAGATCATCCTGGTGGCTAAAGGTTCCCTCTGCGGAACCATCAAGGACGTGGTCGAAGCGATGCGCGGCGAGGGCACCAAGGTCGGCCTCATGCGGATCAAGACGTACCGCCCCTGGCCGGACGAGGCCATTCTGAACTGCGTCAAGGATGCCAGGCACATCGCCGTCATCGAGCGGGGCGCTTCGTTCGGCGCCGGCGGCGTGATGACGCCGGAACTCAAGGAAACGCTCTTCGATGCCGGCATCCAGATTCCCGTGAGCGGGTACTGCGTGCAGTTGGGCGGCCGCGAAGTGCCGCCGGACGGCATCCGCGAGATCGTCGACCGCGCCGCGGGGGGCGAGAAGCCGGCCGCGTACGAGTATTTCCGCCTGAACAAGGACCTCCTCCCGGACCTCGTGCCGGGGGCGTAGTATAGAGGCAGTCGTAGGGTGGGTGCTTGCACCCACGCGTATAGAGGCAGTCGTAGGGTGGGTGCTTGCACCCACGCGTATAGAGGCAGTCGT